>NZ_CP132719.1:2739220-3078440 GCF_030845995.1 Geothrix sp. 21YS21S-4 | reverse complement strand
CTCGTCCGGCCGACTGTCCAGGGAGAGCCACCCTCCCATCTGCTTGGCGAGGGAGAATGCGATGGGCAAGCCGAGGCCGTGGCCCTGGCCGCTGGATTTCGTGGAGTAGTAGGGATCGAGGGCCTGCCGCAGCACCTCGGGGGCCATGCCCGGTCCGTCGTCCTCCAGGACCAGATGGATCCAGCCCTTCCGCCGGAGGGTCCGCAGGCGGATCCGTCCGGCCCCGTCGAGGGCCTCGCGGCTGTTGGTGAGAAGGGGATGGAGCGCCTGCCGCAGCAGATCGGGATCGAGGCCCACCAGCGGGTTCTCCCCGAAATCCGCTTCAAAGGCCACGCCTTCGGGCAGATGGGCGGCTTCCTCCAGGAAGGGGCCCAGGGCCTCCCGCAGGGGAAGCGAGAACGTTCGCAGGGGCGCCTGATGGGAGAGCGCCTTGAGCTGACGGACGGTGCTTTCCATCGCGAGCGCCGCATCCTCCACCCGCTGGGCCATGGCGTCCCCTTCCATGGCGGGAGCCAGGTGCTTTCGCAGCCGGTCCAGGTTGCCGAGAAGGACCGTCAACTGGTTGTTGAACCCATGGACGAGCCCTCCCGCCAGGGTCGCGACCGCTTCCATGCGCTGGGCCTGGAGTTCCTTCAGCTCCAGCGCGTGGCGGGCGGTGCGGGCCTCTTCGGCCGCCGCGGCGGTGACCAGCGTGGCGAGGGCGAGGACCAGGAGATGGAGCTGCGAGAAGCGGAACGCGGCCTCCGGAAGGCCTTTCCCCTGCAGCAGAAGGTGGGCGAGCACGGCCATGGACAGCAGGGCGATGCCCATGGCCGTGGCGCGCGGGCCCAGGCGAAGGGCCATCCACAGGGCGGGCAGGATCAGGGTGAAATGCAGGGCCAGCCCCACGTCCGGCGACAGGCCCGGGCTGATGCGCGCCCCGAACAGCAGGAATAGGAACAGACCCGCCAGGATCAGGACTTCGAGGACGGGATGGCTCCTGCGCAGGGAGGGGCGGGGCGAGGCCGGCCGCGAGGCGAAGAGGAACAGCAGGGCGGGGCCCAGGCAGATGAGGGCCGTGAGATCCCCCAGGAACCAGGAAAAGGCGGTGGTCAGCGGGTTCCTGAACCCCACGTGCCGGGCGAACCCCACCACGGTGCTTCCGAGGGTCGCCGAAAAGAAAAAGGCCGCTCCGGCGGCCACCCCGAACCAGCGCAGAAGGTCGCGGCTATGGCCCGGATCCGGGTGGGCGCCGCCGAGGCGCACCTGGATCCGCCACGCCACGTAGGGCTCCAGAACCTGCAGGGCGCTCATCGCGAGGGCGTAGGGCCAGGGCAGGCGGCCGATCTGGTTGAGGAGGAGGGCGCCCAAGGCGAGGCCTGCGGCGGCGTCCTTTCCCACGATGAAGAAGGCGCTGTGGGCCACGGCGGCCGCGGGCCAGAACAGGTACGCCTGGAAGGGCAGGCCCGAGGGGATGGGCGCCTTGGCCGCTCCCACGTAGGCCAACCCCACCAGGAGAATGCTGAGGAACCGGAATCCCACGGAGCGGGCCCCGGGCTCGCCGAAGCGCTCCAGGGGCCCGGTCACCGCGAGGCGTTCCGCCACGGCCTACTCGGGAATGGGGAACTGGTCGGTGAGATGGAAGACTTCCTGCCGGATCCGGGCGAAGGTGCACTCGTCGGCCCGGTGCCGGAGGGTGGCGTCGAAGAAGCGGGCGATGTGGTCCATCTCCTCCTCCTTCATTCCCCGGGTGGTGAGCGCCGGGCTTCCCAGGCGGACACCGGAGGGCTTGAGGGGCGGGTTGGGGTCGAAGGGGATTCCGTTCTTGTTGGTGGTCATGCCCGCGCGATGGAGGCACTCCTCGGCCTCGTGGCCCAGGAGCCCGTGGTCGCGCAAATCAACCAGGAACAGGTGGTTGTCCGTTCCGCCACTGACGATCCGCCAGCCGCGTTCCTGGAGGCCCTTGGAGAGGGCGTGGGCATTGCGGATCACCTGGCCGCTGTAGGCCTTGAAGTCCGGCTGCTGGATCTCGTGGAGGGCCACGGCCTTGGCCGCGATCACGTGCATGAGCGGGCCGCCCTGGACGCCGGGGAACACTGCGCGATCCAAGTCCTTTGCGTAGTGGGCTTTGCAGAGGATCATCCCGCCGCGGGGGCCCCGCAGGGTCTTGTGGGTGGTGGTGGTTACATAATCCGCGTGCGGCACGGGGCTGGGGTGGTGGCCCGTGGCGACCAGGCCCGCGATGTGGGCCATGTCCACCATCAGGAGGGCGTCCACCTCGTCGCAGATCTCGCGGAACAGGGGGAAGTTCCAGGTGCGGCTGTAGGCCGACGCGCCCACGACGATCATCCGGGGGCGGTGCTTGCGGGCCAGCTCGCGCACCTCGTCCATGTCCACCCGCTCGTCCTCCTGGCGGACGTGGTAGGGCACGAAGTTGTAGAGGATGCCCGAGCTGTTCAGGGGGTGGCCGTGGGTCAGGTGGCCGCCGTGGGCCAAGTCCAGGCCCATCACCGTGTCGCCGGGCTTCAGGGCGGCGAGGTAGACGGCCATGTTGGCCTGGGCGCCGCTGTGGGGCTGCACGTTGGCGTGCTCCGCCCCGAAGATCGCCTTGGCGCGGTCCCGGGCCAGATTCTCCACGATGTCCACGTTGCTGCAGCCGCCGTAATAGCGCTTGCCCGGATAGCCCTCGGCGTACTTGTTGGTGAAATGCGAGCCCATGGACTGCATGACGGCCCGCGACGCGTAGTTTTCCGACGCGATGAGTTCCAACTGGTGGCGCTGGCGCTGCACCTCCAGCTCGAGGGCCTGGAACACAGCGGGGTCGGAGGTGCGGATCACTTCATACATGGCGGAGACTCCGGGCGATGCCCCTATCCTAGCCGCGGCGCGGGAGGGCCGAGGCGCCCTCTTCGTGAGCGGGATCACAGGTCCGGGCCGTGCGACACTGGAGATCCGGAGATCCCATGTCCTTTCTTCCGCCCGCCGAGGGCTCCGACCTCGAGCGCTTCGAGCACCCCCTGGCATCGCGCTACGCGAGCAGCGCGATGGTGCGCCTGCTGTCGCCCCTCTACCGCCAGCGGGTGTGGCGCCGGCTGTGGGTGGCCCTGGCGGAAGCTGAAGCGGATCTGGGCCTGCCCATCGTTCCGGCCCAGATCGCCGAGTTGAAGGCCACCCAGGACGCCGTGGACCTCGACGCGATCTCCCGCCACGAACTGGCCCTGCGCCACGACGTCATGGCCGCCATCCACGCCTGGGGCGAGCAGGCGCCCGGCGCCCGGCCCATCATCCACCTGGGCGCCACCAGCTGCTTCGTCACCGACAACGGCGACCTCCTCATCTGCCAGGAGGCCCTGGCCCTTCTCCGGATGCGGCTGCGGGACGTGATCTCGGCCCTCACCGCCTTCGCCGACCAGTGGAAGGACCAGCCCACCCTCGGCTTTACCCACTTCCAGCCCGCCCAGCCCACTACCGTCGGCAAGCGCGCCACCCTGTGGATCCAGGACCTTCTCCTGGACCTGGAGGATCTCGACCACCTCGTCCGCACCACCCCCGTCCGCGGGATCAAGGGCACCACCGGCACCCAGGCCAGCTTCCTGGAGCTGTTCGGAGGCGATGGCGCCAAGGTGGACGACCTGGAGGCCGCGTTCTGCGCCAAGGTGGGCTTCCCCGCCATTCCCGTCAGCGGCCAGACGGCCACCCGCAAGCTGGAGGACCGCATCGGCCAGGTGCTGTGCGGGATCGCCGCCAGCGCCTCCAAGTTCGCCTGCGACCTGCGCTTGCTCCAGCACCTGAAGGAAGTGGAAGAGCCCTTCGAGACCCAGCAGATCGGCTCCAGCGCCATGCCCTACAAGCGCAATCCCATGCGCTCGGAGCGGATCAATAGCCTCGCCCGGTTCGTCCTGGGGCTGATGCCCTCCACCTACCAGACCAGCGCCACCCAGTGGATGGAGCGCACCCTGGACGACAGCGCCCACCGTCGTCTCGCCATCAGCCAGGGGCTCCTCGCGGTGGACGCGATCCTGGTCCTGTTCCGCAACGTGGCGTCGGGCCTGGTGGTCTATCCCCGGATGATCGAGGCGCGCCTGTCCCAGGAACTGCCTTTCATGGCCGCCGAGGTGCTCCTGATGGAGGCCGTCAAGCGCGGCGGGGACCGCCAGGATCTCCACGAGCGCTTCCGCCTGGCCGCCCTGGAGGCGGGCCGCCGGATCAAGGCCGAGGGCCGGCCCAACGAGCTGCTGAAGCTGCTGGCCGAGGATCCCGCCTGGGCCATGACCGAAGTGGAACTGGCTGGTCTCCTGGATGCCCGGCGCTTCACCGGCCGGGCCGGCGAGCAGGTGCGGGCCTTCCTTTCCGGTCCCGTGACCTCCGCCCTCCAGGATCACGCGCTGGCCGACGAAATCGCCGTCCGCGTTTGATGCCGGTTGCATTCACAAGACCAAGGATCACCCTCAAGCCACCAAGAAAAGTTCGGTCGAGCGTTGATGCGGTTCTTGGCGTCTTGGTGGTGAGAAAAAAATCTCAATGCTTGATCGCCCATTGGTTTTGACATCGAAAGGCTCGCCATGCTGAAACTCGCCGTCATCGGCGCCCAGACGCTTCTGGGCCGTGAACTCGTGACCGCCCTGGAGGCGCAGGACGCCTCGGTGGTGCCCCTGTCCACGGGCCCCCTCACCGCCGCGGAGGAAGAGGGCGACCTGGTCGTCTTCGCGCCGGAGCCGGTTCTGTTGGAAGGCCTCGACGCGGTGCTCCTCGCGGATTCGCCCGATCCCGCGCTGCTGGAAGCCTTTCCCGGCCGCATCCTGGATCTGCGGACCGACAGCGAAGCCAGGACGGAACTCGTGCCGCTGGCGGGGCCCTGGCCTCCGGCCGTCAAGGCGCTGCGGGCCCGGCCCGCCATCGAGCAGGTGCTCGCCCTGGTCCCGTCGCTCATCGGCGGCGTGGGCGACTTGGGCGGCATCCACCTGCGCTCCGTGGCGTGGATGGGGGACCGGGGCGTGGACGGGCTGGTGGAGCAGACCCTGGCCATCCTCAACGGCGAGGATCCCGATACGGCCAAGCTGGGCTACCGCCAGGCCTTCGAGGTGATTCCCGTGACCCCCGCCGCGGGCAAGGGCCGCCTGATGGAAATCCGCGTCCCCTCGTTCCACGGGGATCTCCTCGTGCTCCAACTCCGGGCCCTGGAAGGACAGTCGCTGTCCAAAAAGGACGCGCCCCCGGCCGTCGCTTGGACCGAGACCGTCCCCACGTCCCGCGACGTGGCGATCCGGGCCGATCTCCTGGCCCATGCGGACCTCGCCGCGGACGGCAAAGCGGCGGTCCTCACCCTGGGCTTCGACCCCATCCTGTGGGGCGTGCTGCGCCCCGCCATGCGGGTCCTGGGCCTGATGGACTGACGCGGCCATGGCCCGCAAGCTCGACGAACCCCAGGCCCGCGGGGACTTCTTCAAGTCCCTGGGCACCCTGTTCGCCGGGTTCGTGGCCCAGCGCATTGAAGACGCCGTCACGGGGCTGGGGCCGAGCCTGCTGCGCCCCCCCGGCGCCCTGGACGAACTGGCCTTCCTCACCCAGTGCACCCGGTGCGACAAGTGCATGCGGGCCTGTCCGGAGAACGCCATCTTCAAGGCCGGCCCCTCGGCGGGCCTGGCCCTTGGAACGCCCTACATCGAGCCCCGCAGCGTCCCCTGCTACCTGTGCGCGTCGCTCCCCTGCGTGGCCGCCTGCGAGGACGCCGCCCTCCTGTGGCCCCGCCTGCTGGAGAAGGAAGGCCCTGCGGCCGTCCGCATGGGCACCGCCCGCGTCAAGCCGGACCTGTGCGCCACCTGGGGCACCTTGGAGCGGGAACCCGCTCCCTGCCAGGTCTGCGCCGACCGCTGCCCCTACCCCGGCGAAGCGCTGCGGATGGAGCCCGACGCGGAGGGAGGCTTTCCGCACCCCGTGGTGGACGCCGCCTTCTGCACCGGCTGCGGCCAGTGCGTCTTCGCCTGTCCCGTCGAGCCCGTGGCGATTACCGTGAAGCCGGGAAGAGACTGATACCGCTTTGCATTCAAAAGATGAGGATCACCACCAAGACACCAAGGCACCAAGAAAAGCTCTTTTGCAGTTCTTGGTGTCTTGGTGGTGAGAAAAAAATCTTGGGTCTCGATCGCCCATTTTTTCATCGGCGGCCATCTGCGACATCTGCGGTTCCATATTTTTCAGGCGATGCTGACGCCTTCCATCTCCGCCACTTCGTGGGCGTTGAAGCTGGAGCGCACCAGGGGGCCGGCGTAGACGGTGCGGAGGCCGAAGGCCTTGGCCTGGCGGCCCAGGTCGGCGAATTCCTCGGGCGAGACGTAGCGGCGGACGGGGAGCTGGTGGCGCGTGGGGCGGAGGTACTGGCCCAGGGTGAGGATGTCCACGTCGGCCTCCGCCAGCGCCTGGAAGGTGGTCGCCAGTTCCGCTTCGGTCTCGCCCAGGCCGAGCATCAGTCCGCTCTTGGTGCGGAAGGCGGAGCCGTAGAGGGAGGTTCCCAGGGCCTTGGCGCGGCGGAGGACGGCGAGGCTGCGCTCGAAGCGGCCGGCGGGGCGCACCTCGGGATAGAGGCTCGGCACGGTCTCGGTGTTGTGGTTGAACACGGCGGGACCCGCGGCCACCACGCGGGCGACGGCCTCCAGATCGCCCAGGAAGTCCGGGACCAGCACCTCGACGCCGACGCCGGGATTGCGGCGGCGGATGGCCAGGACGGTCTCCGCGAAGTGGGCCGCGCCCCCGTCCGGCAGGTCGTCGCGGTTGACGGAGGTGAGCACCGCGAAGCGCAGGCCCAGCGCGGCCACGCGCTCGGCGGTCTCGGCGGGTTCCCGCGGGTCCAGCTCCCGGGGCTTCCCGCTGCGGATGCTGCAGAACCCGCAGGCCCGGGTGCAGACCTCGCCCATCAGCAGGAACGTGGCGGTTCCCTGGGTGAAGCAGTGGGTCCGGTTGGGGCAGCGGGCCTCTTCGCAGACCGTGTGCAGGTGCGATTCGCGCAGATCCTTCTTCATGGCGTGGAGGTCGGACAGCTTCACCCGCTCCTTGGTGATCCACGCCGGCAGGCGGGGATGGCCCTCCAGCACTTCGCGGCCGACGCGCTTCGAGAAACGGGGCATCCGGACTCCTGAACCTCCAGTTTCGCGTAGCATCCCCGAATGGCCAACCCGTTGTCCCGACTCCTCCGCAGGGAGCAGCGCGCCTTCCTGGCGCGGGACCGCGCGGCGTGGGGCGATCACCTCGCGCGGACGCGGGCCTTCCTTGGCGAAGGCCTCCAGGCCGCCGATCCCGCCCGCCCGGTCCTGGTGGTGGGCGCGGGGTCGGGCGTGGAGGTCCCCTGGGAGCTGGCGCCGCCGCGAACCTGGGGCTGGGATGCCGACGCGGGCAGCCGCCTGCGGACCTTCCTGCGGCACCGCCGCTGGGCGCCCTGGGTGTTCGACGACCTGACGGGCGGGCTGGCGGAACTGGACCTCGCGGCCCGGCGGGCCGCCCGGGAATCCTGGTCCGGCCGCGCGAGGGATCCCGCCGTCGCCGCCCGCCGCCTGGCGGGGCTCCTCCCGTCGCTCCGCCCCGAACCTCGCGCCCTCCGCGCCTGGATCGGCGCCCATCGCCCCGGGGCAATCCTGGCGGCCAACGTCATGGGGCAGTTCGGCGCCGTGGCCGAGCGGGTGGTGGAGGCGGGCTTCGGCAAGGCGTCGCCCTGGGAAGCCGATCCCGACCGGCCGGATCCGCTGGCGGAGGCCCTCGACGCTTGGACGCGCCGGGCGGTGGAAGCCTTCCTTCTGGCCCTGGCGGAGAGCGGCGCGGCGCTGTGGCTGGTCCACGATCGGGGCGTGGTCTTCGGATCCGGCGCCCTGGAACTCGGGCCCTGGGCGGATCCGTGGACCGGCCAGCTCCAGGCCTCCGGCCCCGTGGAGGCCAGCGATCCGCTGGCGGGGGCGGATGCGGTGGCGCTCTTGACGGGGGCGGGACGGGCGCCGGCGCGGCGGGAGCGGTGGGTATGGCCCTTGGCGCCAGGCCAGCGCCACGTGGTGGAGGCGGTGGCCTGTCCGTAGGCGGCCCGCGCTGTGGCGTCGGTCAACCCTTGTCCCCACAGGCTGCGGCGAGGGCCATACTGGGTTTTCGTTTGGAGACGGTTCGGAATGGCGTGGTTGGGTTGGGCATTGGCGGCGATGGTCCTGATGGGCCTGGGAAATCTGGGAATGCGGGGGGCGGGCCAGCACGGGCTCGGTCCTGCGGGCGTCCTGTTCTGGGTGGTGGTGGGCGAACTGCCCCTCGCCCTGGCCTACTGGGCCTTCCGCGGCCGGCCTTCGGCGCCGCCCAGCGGCGTGGCCTGGGCCGTCGGCGCCGGGGTGTTCACGGCCCTCGCCCTGATCGCGGTGAACGAGAGCTTCGCCCGGGGCGGCAAAGCCGCCGTGGCCGTGGGGATCATGAACGCCAATTTCGCCTTGGTGGCGATCCTGGCCTTTCTCCTCTTCCGCGAACAGCTCCAGCCCGCCAAGCTGGTGGGCCTCGCGGCCACCCTCTCCGGCCTCTGGCTGATGGCCCGCTGATCCAGGATCCCCGACCATGGCCACTGTCCGCCGTTTCCTCCTGGGTCGCCGCCTCGCCAGCGAGGAAAGCCACGAAGCCCGGATCAGCAATCCCGTCGCCCTGGCGGTGTTCAGCTCCGACGCGCTGTCCTCCGTGGCCTACGGCACGGGCGAGATCATGGCCGTGCTCGGCCCCTACATGGCCATGGCGGCCTTCGGCCCCGCGGTGCTGTCCTGGTCCTGGCCGGTGGCCATCGGGATCGTCCTGCTGCTGGCCATCCTGACCGTCAGCTACCGCCAGACCATCTACGCCTACCCCAGCGGGGGCGGCGCCTACATCGTGGCGAAGGAGAACCTCGGCGAGCTGCCCGCGCAGGTGGCGGGCGCCTCGTTGCTGGTGGACTACGTCCTGACGGTGGCGGTGAGCGTCTCCGCGGGCGTCACCGCCATCACCAGCGCCTTTCCCGCGGCGGACGACCACCGCATCGTCCTCGCCCTGGCCGTCGTCACGTTCATCGGGCTGATGAACCTGCGCGGGGTGAAGGAGAGCGGCGCGGTATTCGCCGTGCCCACCTACGGATTCGTGATCTCCATGTTCGCCCTCATCGGCCTCGGCTTCTGGCGCTACTTCGCCGGCGGCGTGGCGGTGGGAGAGCACCACGCGGTGGTGGCGCCGCCCCTGCCGGGCTGGCTGGCCCTGTGGGTGTTCATGAAGGCCTACGCGGCGGGCTGCACGGCCCTGACCGGCGTGGAGGCCATCTCCAATGGCGTGTCCGCCTTCCGCGAGCCCACCTCGCGCAATGCGAGCACGACGATGGTCTCCATGGTGCTCATGCTGGGGGCCATGTTCCTGGGCATCACCTGGCTGGCGAACCACTTCGGGATCGTCTACCTGGGCGAGGGCGAATCGCTGCTGTCCATGCTGGCGCGGCGGATCCTGGGCGACGGGCCGGGCGTGGCCCACGCGGTCTACCTGACCATGCAGGGGTTCACGATGCTGATCCTGTGCCTGGCCGCCAACACGGCCTACGCGGACTTCCCGCGGCTGGCGGCGATGATGGCCCGGGACGGCTTCCTGCCGCGGCAGTTCTCCAGCCAGGGCGACCGGCTGGTGTTCTCCAACGGGATCTTCATCCTGTCGCTCCTGTCGGGGATCCTGCTGTGGATCTTCGACGCGCGGGAGCACCACCTGATGCCGCTCTACGCGGTCGGCGTGTTCCTGGGTTTCACCCTCTCCCAGACCGGGATGGTGCGGCACTGGCTGAAGCTGCGCGGGCGGCGCTGGGCCTTCAAGGCGCTGATCAACGGCGCGGGCGGCCTCACCACCTTCGTGGTGATGATGGTGATCATCGTGACGAAGTTCACGCATGGCGCCTGGGTGGTGGTCCTGGTGCTGCCGATCATGGTGATGACCTTCTTCAACATCCACCGCCACTACATCCGCGTGAAGTCGATCCTCGCGGGCAGCCGGGCGGATTTCATCAGCCCCCGCAAGAACCGCGTGGTGGTGCTGGTCTCGGGCATCCACTCGGGCGTCGTCCAGGCCCTGAACTACGCCAAGGTGATCGCCGACCGGGGCGAAGTGGAGGCGCTCACGGTGGACTTCCCCGACGAGAACGGCCGCGACAGCGCCGCCCTGGAGCGGCTGCGGTCGGACTGGCCGCGCTACTGCGAGGGGATTCCCCTCCGCGCCATCCGCAGTCCCTACCGCAAGATCGTCGAGCCCATCGTGGAGGAACTCGACCGCATGCGGCGCGTGGAGCCGGAGTACACCATCACCGTGATCCTTCCCGAATTCGTAACCGGCCACTGGTGGGCGAACATCCTGCACAACCAGACGGCGTGGCGCATCAAGGGCACGCTGCTCATGAAGCCCAAGACGGTGGTGATCTCCATCCCCTACCATCTCGAGCCGATCGTGGAGTAACCCGGAGCGACGGATGCGCAATCTGCGAAGGCTCCTGCTCGGTCGGCGATTGGCCAGCCAGGAGACGGAGCAGGCGCGGATCAGCAATCCCATCGCCCTCGCGGTGTTCAGCTCGGACGCGCTCTCCTCCGTGGCCTACGCCACCCAGGAGATCATGGCCTCCCTGGCGGCGGCGATTCCCGTGGGGGGCGCCGCCCTGGCCGGAGCCGCGGGCCACGCCATCTTCGGGTGGTCCATCCCCGTGGCCCTCGGGATCGCCGCCCTCCTGGCGATCCTCGCGGTGAGCTACCGCCAGACGATCCTGGCCTACCCCGGTGGCGGCGGCGCCTACGTCGTGGCCCAGGAGAACCTGGGCGACATCGCGGGCCTCACCGCGGGCGCGTCGCTGCTCATCGACTACGTCCTCACCGTGGCCGTCTCCGCGTCGTCGGGCGCTGCGGCGCTCACAGCGGCCCTTCCCGCGCTGGCGGGGCACAACGTGAGCCTGACCCTCCTCGCCATCGGCTTCATCGCCCTCCTGAACCTGCGGGGCCTCAAGGAGAGCGGCGGGTTCTTCGCCATTCCGACCTACGGATTCCTCTGCTCCATCTTTCTGGTGCTGGGCTGGGGGACGCTGAAAGTGGCGCTGGGCGGAGGTCCCGCCCCGGCCCAGGTGGAGGCCGCCGCCCACCAGGGCGTGCACCTCGCGGGCCTGTCCATGGCGTGGGTCTTCATGCGGGCCTTCAGCGCGGGCTGCACCGCCCTGACGGGCGTGGAGGCCATCAGCAACGGCACCACCGCCTTCCGGGATCCCGTCGGGCCCAACGCCGCCAAGACCATGATGTGGATGGTGGCGCTGCTGGGGACGATGTTCCTGGGGATCACCTTCCTGGCCCACCACTACGGCGTGACCTACCACCACAGCCCGGATCCGGCGGTGGTCGCCGAGACGCTGCTGTCGAAGCTGAACAAGGCCATCCTCGGCGACGTGAGCCGCGGCCTGCCCCAGGCCGCGTACTACGTGGTCCAGGGATTCACCTTCGCCATCCTCGTGGTGGCCGCCAACACGGCGTTCGTGGGCTTTCCCCGCCTGGCTGCCCTCCAGGCCCAGGACGGCTTCCTGCCGCGCCAGTTCGCGAGCCAGGGCGACCGCCTGGTGTTCTCCAACGGCATCTTCATCCTGTTCTTCTTCTCGGGCCTGCTGGTGTGGCTGTTCCACGCCAACACGGACATCCTGCTCCCCCTCTATGCGGCGGGCGTGTTCATCGGATTCACCCTCAGCCAGACGGGGATGGTGGTCCACTGGCGGAAGGTGCGCGGCCCCCACTGGCGGGCCAAGGCGGCGATCAACGGCCTGGGCGCCCTGACGGCCTTCGTGGTGCTGGTGGACATCGCGCTCACCAAGTTCATCCACGGCGCGTGGATCGTGATCCTGCTGGTGCCCGCGCTGGTGGTGATCCACTTCAACATCCGCCGCCACTACGTGGGCGTGAAATCGAGGCTGGCCGCCAGCCGCACCGATGCGTTCCTCCCTACCAAGCACCACGCGCTGGTCCTGGTGAACGGGATCCACAAGGGGGTGGTGCAGTCGCTGCTCTACGCCCGTCTCATCGCCGGCGATCGGGTGGAGGCGCTGACGGTGGAGCTGGGTTCGGAGGGGGAGCGGGAGAGCCCCGCCATCGCGAAGCTGCGCTCCGACTGGACCACCTACGGAATGGGCGTGCCCCTCCGCGTGCTGCCCAGCCCCTACCGCAAGGTGGTGGAGCCCATCCTCGCCGAGGTGGACCGCATCCGGGACGCGGAGCCCGAACTGGCGCTCACGGTGATCCTCCCCGAGTTCATCACCTCGAAGTGGTGGCAGCAGTTCCTCCACAACCAGAGCGCCCTGCGCATCAAGGCCGCCCTCCTCGTGAAGCCCGGCGTCATCGTGACGTCCGTGCCCATGCACCTCCCCCAGTAGGGCTCAGCGCATCCGCGTCGTCGGCCGCGCCAGCAGCTCCTGGCCGCTGAGCAGTTCCGCCAGCGTCTGGTGACGGGGGCTGAGAACCATGCACAGGAAGCTGAGGGGGAAGCAGGTCACCGACAGCAGGTGGACCAGTGAGAACACCATCCGCCGCTCGGGCAGGTTCTCGGGGAGGGTCACGCCGAAGACGCCCATCAGCGGCGACTGGCCCGTGAGGACCAGGGGCGCCATGAACAGGATCCAGGAGACGGCGAACAGGTAGGGAATGACGAAGGGCCATGCCCCCGTCAGAAGGCGGGCGGGCGCCACGCCCACCAGCAGCGCCGGCAGGAGGAGGGCCAGACCCTGGCAGATGAGGAGGAGGGCGGCTTCGGTTACCTCCACCTTCACCAGGGGCCAGAAACTGGTGACGGGTTCCTGGGAATCGAGGATGCCCGGGGTGGAAGGTCGCTCCTGGGGCTCCGCCGCCGTCTCCGTCCGCACCAGTTCTTCGGGGGCCACGTCCACGGCCACCGGCGCGACGCGGCCCAGGGCGGGGGCGGTCAGGGCTCGGGGCGGCGCCTCGAAGGACGCCTGGGCCAGGGCCGAGGCCTGGAACAGGAAGGGCCTCCCCTGCCGCGGCGGCGCCAGCGCCAGGCCGCACTCCGGGCACTCCGCCGCCAGGGGCGACAGGCGGGTGTGGCAGCTGGGGCAGGTGCGCCGGGCGGGGGCCGTCATCCCCTCACTATCCGTCAAGGAGGGGGCCCTTGAAAACGCCCCAGGGCGCCCCCATGTCATCCTCGGAGGAATCGCCTCCGGGGAAACCGCATGTCCACCGAATCCTCCGCTCCCGTCCTGCCGCCGCCGCCCGCAGCGTTCCGCTGGCTCGTCCTGGTCGTCATCAGCCTCGCCATGTTCGGCAACTACTACGTCTATGACGCCATCAGCCCCCTGGCCGACGTCCTCCAGACGCAGTTGGGCTTTACCGATGCCAACATCGGGCTGCTCCAGGGCATCTACAGTGTTCCCAACATCGTGATGGTGCTGATCGGCGGGATCCTCATCGACCGCGTCGGCGTGAAGAAGGCCACCTTCCTGTTCGGCGTGCTGTGCTTCCTGGGCGCTGTGCTCACGGCCCTCAGCCCCAAGCTGTGGGTCATGGCCTCCGGCCGGCTGGTCTTCGGCCTGGGCGCGGAGAGCCTGATCGTGGCCGTCACCGCGGCGGTGGCCCAGTGGTTCCGGGGGAAGGAACTGAGCTTCGCCTTCGGGATCAACCTGCTCATCGCGCGGCTGGGCTCCTTCGCGGCGCTCAACAGCCCCACCTGGGCCCGGGCGGCGTTCGGCTCCTGGCGCACGCCCCTGCTGATCGCCGCGGTGTTCGGCGCCATGTGCGTGATTGGCGCGGGGATCTACTGGGTGATGGAGAACGGCGCCGCCAAGCGGTACGCCCTCGGAGGCCAGGGCGGCACGGACAAGGTGGTGTGGGGCGATCTCCTCAAGTTCAGTCCCACCTACTGGTTCGTGGTGGCCCTGTGCATCACGTTCTACAGCGGGATCTTCCCCTTCCAGACCTTCGCGGTGAAGTTCTTCCAGGACGCCCACGGCGTCACCCGCGAGACCGGCGGGTTCCTGTCGTCGATGCTCACCCTGTTCGCGATGATCGGGACGCCGCTGTTCGGGCTGCTGGTGGACCGCGTGGGCAGGCGCGCCCTGTTCATGATGGCGGGCAGCCTGCTGCTGGTGCCGGTCTACCTCCTGATGGCCTACACCCGCGTCAGCCTGTTCGTGCCCATGGCGATGATGGGCGTCGCCTTCAGCCTGATCCCCGCCGTGATGTGGCCGTCGGTGGCCTACCTGGTGCCCGAGGAGAAGCTGGGGACGGCCTACGGCCTCATGACCCTGATCCAGAACGTCGGCCTCGCCGGGTTCAACTTCCTGATCGGCTGGGCCAACGACCACGCCGCCGCCGGCGCGGCGAACCCGTCGGGCTACCGGCTGGGGATGTGGATCTTCAGCAGCCTGGGGTTCTTCGGCTTCCTGTTCGCCTACCTGCTGCGCCGGGCGGAAACGGGTCCCGGCGCCCACGGGCTGGAGACCATCACCACCGCCAACCAGACCGGCGCGAACGAACCGGCCTAGGGGTACACTTGTCACCCGCAATCCGGGAGACCCCATGACCCACTGGCGAAGGACCCTGGCTTTCCCGGCCGCGGTCTGCCTTTGCCTGCTGGTCCTCCTGGGCCTGGGCGCCTGCGGACCCGAACCCGCGGTGCCCGCGCCGCCGGCCCAGCAGGTTCAGGTCGCTCCCCAGGACCCGATTCCCGCCCCGGCGCGGGAGGCCCTGGCCTACATCCGCCAGCACGGCTACGCTCCCCCGGGCTTCGTGGGCGGACGGGTATTCGGCAACTACGAAGGCGCCCTTCCCCGCTACGACGCCCGCCGGAAGCGGATCGACTACCGCGAATGGGACATCCATCCCCGCGCGGAGGGCCGCGCCCGGGGCGCTGAGCGCCTGATCACCGGCAGCGACGGGCGCGTCTGGTTCACCGCCGACCACTACCGCACCTTCGTGGAAGTGAAGTGACCGGAAAGCCGCCGTCCGCCGTCCTGCTGCGCGGCTCGCGGATGCGGACGCGGGCCGCCCTGATGGCGGAATGGGCCGCCGCGGCGAAGTTTCCCCCCCACTTCGGGGGCACCTGGGACGCCCTCCGCGACGCCCTCGCCGACCTGCCGGAGGGCGGGACCTTCGTGGTTCGCGAGGCGGAGCAGCTTCTCGCCGACGCCCCGCCCGCGGAGCGCGCCACCTGGGACGCCGTGCTGCGGACCGTGGCCGAGGATCTGGCGCCGCGGCCCTTCCGCGTGGTCCTCAGAACTGGGCTTTGAACGCCTCGAAGGCCGCCCGCAGCTCCGCCAGCTCGGTCCGGAGGGAGGCGACCTCGGCCTCCAGTTCCTCCATCCGTCCCGGGTTGGGCGCGGAGGGCGCTGGCGCCGGAGAAGCCGCCTCCACGGGGCCCGCCAGCAGGTGCGCCACCCGGGCTTCGCGGGCGCCGGGCGCGCGGGCCAGCCGCACGGCCAGGGGCGGTTCGGCCTCCAGCAGGGCGCCGAGGCAGCCCTCCACTTCGGCCAGGTCGGGAAAGGCGTACATCCGCCGCGTGTTGGTGCGCAGCTCGCCGGGAGTCTGGGGGCCGCGGAGCAGCAGTTCCGCCAGGAGGGCCCCTTCCTGCACCGACAGGTTCCAGGTGGGCCGGGCGGTGTGGGCGATCTTGAGCACGCGCCCCGGCCAGTGCTCTGCCAGCCCGCGCGCCACGAGGCTCGCCACGGCCTCCTGAATCTCGGCCTCCCCCACGGCCAGCACCGGCTCGCGGTTGCTGGACTGGTTGCAGGCGTTCACCAGGGCGTTCAGCGAAAGGGGATACACGTCCGGCGTGCTGAGCTGCTTCTCCAGCAGGCAGCCGAGGACGCGGCATTCCAGGGGGCCGAGGTCGTTCATGGCGAGCCTATTTCCCGACGACGCCTACCAGGGGGCTGCTGGCGCTGGCGTAGAGGCGCTTGGGCATCCGGCCGCTCTCGAAGGCGAGGCGCCCGGCGAGCACGGCGTGGTCCATGGCCTGGGCCATGCGGGTGGGCTCGCCGGCTTCCGCCACCGCGGTGTTGAGCAGCACGCCGTCGGCGCCCAGCTCCATGGCCAGCGTCGCGTCCGAGGCAGTGCCGACGCCGGCATCCACGATCATGGGGAGGCCGTAGGCCTCCACCACCTCCTTCACCAGCAGGAGCGTCATGGGGTTCTGCACGCCGAGGCCCGATCCGATGGCGCTGCCGAGGGGCATCACCGCGGCGCAGCCCGCGTCGCACAGCTTCTTGGCGAGGATGGGATCGGCGTTCACGTAGGGCAGCACCGTGAAGCCCTCCTTCACGAGGATCCGGGCGGCCTCCAGGGTCTCCTCGTTGTCGGGATAGAGCGACTTGGGATCGCCGATGACCTCCAGCTTCACCCAGTCCGTCTGGAGCGCCTCGCGGGCCAGGCGCGCCACGCGGAGGGCGTCCTCCCGCGTGTAGCATCCGGCGGTGTTGGGCAGCAGGGCGATGTCCTTGGGGATCCAGTTCAGGATGTTGTCCTCGCCGGTCGCGTTCAGGTCGAAGCGGCGCACCGCCAGGGTGACCATCTCCACCCGCGCGGCCCGGTAGCAGGCCTGCATGGTGGCGAAATCCGCGTACTTCCCCGTGCCCAGCACGAGTCGGTTGTTGAAGGTCCTGCCGGCGATGACGAGGGACATGGGGCGCTCCAAGACCCCAGTGTATCGCCGGGGTTGCGGCGAAACCCCCCGCCGTGGGAAGGTGAAGCTTCCGATGGAGGAGCGGTCCCCATCAGTACCGGCGGCGAGGGCGATGAACCCCGCGACCCGACGGGAAAGGGGCGGATCGCCGAAGGGATCGCGGGTCATCGACGCGCCCCTGGACGCCGAGGCGAAAGTCCGGCGGCTGTCGTGCCGGGTACCCGGCATGGAGGGCCTGAGGCGCTGCGGCGGGATTTTCCCCACCGCGTTCCGGAGGGCACCGTCGGCACGCCGAGGTTTCCATGAACGCATCCCCCGCAGACTTCCGCAGCTGGCTCCTGGACAGCCTCCGGGACCTCTGCGCCTGCGAGACGCCTTCGGGGGCCGAGGACGCGGGCCTGCCGACGCTCCTCGCGCTGCTGGCGGGGCTGGGCGCGGAGGTGCTGGAGCAGCCCGTGGCGCCGGGCCGGACCAACGTCCTGGCCACCTGGGGGAAGCCGCGGGTGCTGTTCTCGACGCACCTGGACACGGTCCCCCCCCACCTCCCGCTGCGGGTGGAAGGCGACGCCCTCTACGGCCGCGGCGCCTGCGACGCCAAGGGCCAGATCGTCGCGCAGCTGGGCGCGATCCGGACCCTGCTCGCCGGGGGGCGGGAGGGCTTCGCGTGGCTGGGTGTGGTGGGCGAGGAGACGGACAGCGCGGGAGCCGCCGCGGCCCTGGCGCTGGCTCCCCGCTTGGCGGGCCTGCGGGCCCTGGTCAACGGCGAGCCCACGGGCCTGAAGCTCGCGACCGGCCAGCGGGGAGCCCAGCATCTCCGCCTGCGGTGCGAAGGGAAGGCCGCCCACAGCGGCAGCCCCGAGTTGGGACGCAGCGCCGCGTGGCCGCTCCTCGACTGGCTCCAGCGGCTGCGGGAGCAGCCCCTTCCCGGGGATTCCGTCCTGGGTCCGGAGGTGTGGAACCTGGGCCTCCTCCAGGCCGGCGAGGCCCTCAACTCCGTGCCCGCTTCCGCCTCGGCGGACCTCCTCGTCCGGACGCTGCCCGGCAGCAGGTTCGTGGAGGAGGTCCGAAGATTGGCTCCGCCGGAGGGCTCCGTGGAGGTGCGCCTCGACGAGCCGCCCGACCGCTATCCCGCGATTCCCGGCTTCGACCGCGCGCCCATGCCCTTCGGCTCCGACGCCCCCGCCCTGCGGGCGCTGGTGCCCGACCGGACGGTGGTCCTGGCCGGGCCGGGCAGCATCGCCGTGGCCCACGCCCTCGACGAGCGCCTGAGCCTCGCCGACCTGGAGGCCGGCGTGGACCTGAACCGCCGGCTGGCCCTGCATTTCCTGGGAGACTGAACCATGACCCCGAAGATCCCCGTCACCGTCCTGGGCGCGACCGGCGTCGTCGGCCAGCGCTTCGTGCGCCGGCTGGCGCAGCACCCGCTGTTCCGCATCGAGCACCTCGCCGCGAGCGAGCGCAGCGCCGGGAAGCGCTACCGCGACGCCTGCGCCTGGCGGCTGGACGGCGAGCCCTACGGCGGCCTGGGCGACCAGGTGATGGCCGCGGGGACGCCGGAGACCGCGCTGTCGCCCGTGGTGTTCAGCGCCCTGGACACGGAGCCGGCGCGCGATCTGGAGCCCGCCTTCGCCCGGGCCGGCGCCCTGGTCTTTTCCAACGCGGCGGCCTTCCGCATGTCGCCGGAGGTGCCCCTGCTGGTGCCCGAAGTGAACGCCGAGCACCTGGGCCTCCTGGACGTGCAGCGCCACCACCACGGATGGAGCGGCGGTATCGTCACCAACGCCAACTGCACGACCACGGTCCTGGTGATGGCCCTGGCACCGCTCCACCGGGCCTTCGGCGTGGAGGCGGTGATGATGACCTCCATGCAGGCCGTCAGCGGCGCGGGCTATCCGGGCGTGGCGAGCCTGGACATCCTGGGCAACGTGATCCCCTTCATCCGCAACGAGGAGCCCAAGGTCGAGGAGGAGACCCCCAAGCTGCTGGGCCGCTTCAATGGCACGGGCGTGGACTTCGCGCCCATGGCCGTCAGCGCCCTCTGCCACCGCGTTCCCGTGCTGGAGGGCCACACGGAGGCCGTCAGCGTGAAACTGAAGGGGAACCCGCCGCTGGAGGCGGTGCGCGAAGCCTGGGAGGCGTGGCGCCCCGAGCCCCAGCGCCTGGGCCTGTTCTCCGCGCCCAAGGTCGCCGTGCGCGTCCACACGCTGGAGGACCGCCCCCAGGTGCGCCGGGACGTGGAGATGGACGAGGGCATGAGCGTCCACGTGGGCCGGCTCCGGCCCTGCCCCATCCTGGGCGTGAAGTTCGCGCTGCTGGGCCACAACACCGAGCGCGGGGCGGCCGGCGGCAGCATCCTGAACGCCGAGTTGGCCCATGCGAAGGGGTACCTCCGATGATCCGTTCTGTGAATCGCCCCGTGCACGTGTTGTCTGGCGGCCCGCGATCGGAGATGCCATTCAGGCATGTCCTCCTGCTCCCCGCTCCGCGGGATCGCAGAGCGGGCGCCGCCGGCGGGGGCATCCTGAACGCCGAGCTGGCCCACGCGAAGGGGTACCTCCGATGATCGTGCTCAAGTTCGGCGGGAGCAGCGTGGCGGACGCCGCGCGGATGCGGGAGGCGGCGGAGCTCGTGCGCGCGGCCCTGCCCCGGTCGCCGCTGGTGGTGCTGTCCGCCATGGGCAAGACCACCAACGGGTTGTTCGAGGCGGCGAAGACGGCGGAGGCCGGCGATCTGGCCGGGGCCTTGGCGCGGCAGCGGGACCTGATGGCGGCCCACCGCTGCGCGGCGGAGGACCTGTTCGCGGGAGCGGTTCCCGAAGCCTTGGACGGGTCACTGACGGACCTGTTCGGCGAGCTGGAGCTGCTGCTCCGCGGCGTGGCCATGCTGCGGGAACTGAGCCCGCGCAGCATGGACGCCATCGCGTCCCTCGGCGAGCGGCTGTCCACGCGGATCTTCGCGGCCTTCACCGGCGGCGCCTGGGTGGACGCCCGCGGCGTGGTGCGGACGGACGCGGTGTTCGGCGAAGCCGTCCCCCAGTCCGCCGCCATCCGGGAGTTGGCGGCGGCGCAGGTCGCTCCCCTCTTGGCGCCGGGCCAAGCGGTGGTGACCCAGGGCTACATCGGCGGCACGGAAGACGGCCTCACCACCACCCTGGGCCGTGGGGGCAGCGACTACTCGGCCGCTTTGCTGGGCGCGGCGCTGGGAGCGGAGGAGGTCCAGATCTGGACCGACGTGGAGGGCGTGCTCACCTGCGATCCGCGCATCGTGCCCGACGCCCTTCCGATTCCCGATCTGAGCTTCGCCGAGGCCGCGGAGCTGGCGGCTTTCGGCGCCAAAGTCCTCCATCCGGCCACCATCCAGCCCGCGGTAGAGGCCCGCATTCCCGTCACCGTCCGCCACACGGGAAAGCCCCACGGACGCTTCACCACCATCGCCGCCGAGGTGCGCACGGGCCGGCCCATCACCGCGCTGGCCAGCCGCGGTCCGGTGACCGTACTCACCGTGAGCAGCTCGCGGATGCTGGCCCAGAGCGGCTTCCTGGCGCGGCTGTTCGAGGTCTTCGGGCGGCGCGGCGTGAGCGTGGATCTGGTGGCCACGGCCGAGGTGAGCGTATCCCTCACGGTGGAGGCGGACGTGCCGCTGAAGGCCCTCGTGCAGGATCTGGCGGCCTTCGCCACGGTGGAGGCCCACGAAGGCCGGGCCATCATCGCCGCCGTGGGCGAGCGGCTGAAATCCACGCCGGGCCTGGGCGCGCGGCTGCTGACCTCTTTGGGCGACATCAACGTGGAGATGATCAGCATGGGGGCCAACGAGATCAACCTCAGCCTCGTGGTGAAGCAGGAGGAGGCCGCCGAGGCCCTCCGCCGCCTGCACCGCGTCCTCGCCGGAGGTGGCGCGTGACCGGGCTCCGCATCGGCCTGTTCGGCCGGGGCCGGCTCGGTTCCGCCATCGCGGCGGAAGCGGGCGGAGCGCTGGCCTGGCAGGTGGCCCGGGAAGCGCCGCCTTCCCCGGCGGACGTGGCGGTGGACGCCAGCGTTCCCGAGGCCCTCGAGGCCCACCTCGAGTGGGCGCTCGCCACCGGCACGGATCTGGTGATCGGAACCACCGGCTGGAGCCTTCCCGACCTGGAAGCTCGCGTGGGCAGCCGGATCGGAGTTTTGACGGCCTCCAATTTCTCCGTTTCGGTGGCGCTGATGGCTCGGTTTGCCGAAGTTCTGGGGCGCTTCGCCGCGCTCGATCCCGCGCGGGATCCCTTCCTCGTCGAACGCCACCACCGCCTCAAGGCCGATGCGCCGTCGGGAACCGCCCGCACCCTGGCGGAGTCCCTGATGCGGGGTTGCCCCCGCAAGACGGAGTGGACCCTCGGAACTCCCGCGCCCCACCAGCTCAGTGTGGGCGTGGTGCGGGCGGGCGCCGAGTTCGGCATGCACACCGTGGGCCTCGACGCGCCCGCGGAACTGCTGGAGATCACGCACACCGCCCGGTCCCGGGCTCCCTTCGCCCAGGGTGCCCTCGCCGCGGCGCGGTGGCTGCACGGCCGGAAGGGCGTCTTCTCCATGGACGACCTGGCCGCGGATCTGTTGGATCCCCTCTTCGCCTTCGGAGGCCGCCCATGACCCTCGACCTTTCCGGGCTCGCCGTCGCCCTGGCGACGCCCTTCACGCCCTCGGGCGACGTGGATCTGCTCGCTTTCCGAAAGCTGGTGCGCCACGTGGTGGCCGGTGGGGTGGACACTCTGGTGCCCCTGGGCTCCACCGGCGAGGCCGCCACGATCCTGGACGCGGAGCGCGACGCGGTCATCGCGGCGTGCCTGGAGGAGAGCGGCGGGCGGCCCGTGGTGGTGGGCACCGGCCACAACGCCACCCGCCAGGCGGCGGCCCTCACCCGCCGCGCCCAGGAACTGGGAGCCCAAGGCGCGTTGGTGGTGACGCCCTACTACAACAAGCCGACGCCCGCCGGGCTGGTGGCCCATTTCGCGGCCGTGGCGGAGGCCGCGCCCGGTCTTCCTCTGGTGGTCTACAACGTGCCGGGCCGCACGGGCCTGAACCTCGTGCCCGCCGCCCTGGCGCGGCTGTGGGAGAACCCCCAGGTCGTGGCGGTGAAGGAGAGCAGCGGGAATCTCGCGCAGATCGGGGAGATCGCCCGGCAGTTGCCTCCGGGCAAGCGGCTCCTGTCCGGGGATGACAACCTGGCTCTGGCGTCGCTCGCCGTCGGGGCCTCCGGATTGATTTCCGTGCTCGGCAACGTTCTGCCCCGGGAGACGGCCGCGCTGGTGGCGGCCGCCCGGAAAGGCGACGCCGCGGGTGCTCTGGCTCTTCACCAGCGGCTGCTGCCCCTCATGGACGCCCTGTTTCTCGAAAGCAATCCCATTCCCCTCAAGGCGGCGCTGAGCCTGCTGGGCCTCTGCGGAGAGACCCTGCGCCTGCCGCTGGTTCCCGCGGAGCCCGCCACCCGCGCCCGCCTCGCCGAAGCCCTCCGGCTGGCCGGCGCCCCCCTTCCTGGAGCGAACTGATGGTCCTGGATCTCGATTCCATCCGCGCCTTCTTCAACCGGCCGCCCGAGGCCCTGGGGGCTGATCCGGAAGCGCCCGCCATGCACCAGGTGCTGCTGGTGGCCCTGGAAACCGGCACCATCCGCGCCGCGGAGCGCCGCGAGGACGGCACGTGGGAGACCAACGCCTGGGTCAAGCAGGCCATCCTCTGCGGGTTCCGCCGCACGAATCTGGTGGAGATGCCGGGCCCGGGCTTCCCCATGTTCGACAAGACGGCCTATCCCGTGCGCCACTTCGGCCTGGAGGACGGGGTGCGCCTCGTGCCCGGCGGGACGGCCGTCCGGCGCGGCGCCCACATCGCTCGCAGCGTCGTGCTGATGCCTCCGGCCTACGTGAACGTGGGGGCCTTCGTGGACGAGGGCACCATGGTGGACAGCCACGCCCTGGTGGGCAGTTGCGCCCAGATCGGCAAGCGGGTACACCTCTCCGCCGCGGCCCAGATCGGCGGCGTTTTGGAACCCGCGGGCGCCCGGCCGGTGATCGTGGAGGACGACGCCTTCGTGGGCGGGCTCGTGGGCCTGTTCGAGGGGATCGTCGTCCGCCGCCGCGCGGTTCTCGCCTCCGGCGTGGTCCTCACCGGCAGCACCGTGATTCACGACCTGGTGAACGGCCGCGAGCTGCGCCAGGAAGTGCCCGAAGGCGCCGTGGTGGTGCCCGGCTCCCGCCCGGCCTCCGGGGAGTACGCACAGGCCCGCGGCCTCCAGCTTTCCGCCCCCTGCATCGTGAAGTACCGCGACGACCGGACCGACGCCGCCACCGCGCTGGAACAGGCCCTCCGGTAGGCGACGAAATGCAAACCGCCAAGGCATCAGGACGCCAGGAAAAGACAAAAGGCTTTTGCGGTTCTTGGTGCCCTGGCGTCTTGGTGGTGATCTGTTGGTTTTGAGGTTCCGATGAAGCCCGCCTCCCGCCTGTCCCTGCTCAAGCCCTCGCCCATCCGCGCCATCACGGACGGCACGCCCCAGGGCGCCATTCCCCTAGGCCTGGGGGAGCCCACCTGGGACCTGCCGGAGGTGGCACGGAAGGCGCTGCTGCGGGCGCCCGGCCCCTGCGCCTATGTGCCCCACGCGGGCCTGCTGGAGTTGCGGAAGGCCGTGGCCGCCTTCCATGGCTCGCACGTGGACGAGGTGCTCATCACCACCGGCTCCCAGGGCGCGCTGTTCGCCCTGTTCCAGGCCTGGGTGGAGGCGGGGACGAAGGTGCTGGTGCCCGATCCCGGGTTCGTGGCCTACCCGGCCCTCGCCCGGATGGCGGGCGCGGAGCCGGTGCCGTACCGCCTGTCCGCCGACCGCTTCCGGCTGGATGCGGACGAGCTGGTGCGCGTGCTGGACGCCACGCCGGACGTGTCGGCGGTGATCCTCAACCTGCCCTCCAATCCCACCGGCGGCGGCGGAAGCGCCGAGGCCCTGAAGCGCGTGGCCGATGCCTGCACAGCCCGGGGCGTCCTGCTGATCTCCGACGAGGTCTACCGCGATCTCCACTTCGGATCGCGCTGTCCCAGCCTCCGGGACGTCACCGACCGCGGCGTGGTGACCAGCTCCGTGAGCAAGGGCTGGGGCGCGCCGGGCCTGCGCGTGGGCTGGGCCGTGGGCGATCCCGAGTGGCTGACGCCCGCCCGGGTGGTCCACGGCTACGCCGTGACGGGCACGGCCACGCCCGCCCAGTGGGCCGCCCTGGCGCTGATCGAGCACTCGGACGCCATCCTCGCCGAGGCCCGCGCCGCCGTGGGCGAGCGCTGGGAAGCCCTGGCCGCGGCCCTGCGCGAGGAACTCGGCCAGACCGTGGCGCCCCCCGACGGCACCTTCTACCACTTCATGGCGCTCCCCGACGCCGCCCACGCCGATCCCCTGGCCTTCTGCCTGAAGCTGCGCGACGAAGCCAAGGTGGTGCTGATCCCCGGCCTCGCCTTCGGTGAAGGCGGTCGCCGCCACGCCCGCCTCAGCTTCGCCGCCACGCCGGAGCAGCTGCGCGAAGGCGTGCGGCGCTTGGCGCCGTACTGGAAGCGTTGAAGCAAGGCTTGGGCGGGTCGGTTTTCTCTGCGTCATCTGCGGTTAAAGGCTTTCTATGAACCCCCTCTTCGCATTCGACGACGACCCGTGCCGCGCCCTCGCCGCGCACCACGGCACGCCCTGCTTCGCCTACTCGGGCGCCGTGGCGGAGGCGGGATTCCGGGCGCTGCGGGCGGCGCTGCCGGCGCGAGTGAGGCTCGCCTACGCGGTGAAAGCCAATCCCCATCCGGAGCTGCTGGCCCGCTTCGCATCGCTGGGGGCCAGCTTCGACTGCGCGTCCATCGGGGAGCTGGAGCGGGTGGAGGCCCTGGGCCTGCCGCCGGGCCGCACGTTCTTCGCGGGACCGGGCAAGCGGGAGGCGGAGCTGCGGAAGGCCCTGGAGATGGGCGTCCGGGTCCAGGCGGAGGGTTGGGAGGACCTGGCGCGGATCGATCGTCTGGCCGACCGGGAGATCGCCGTGAACCTGCGGGTCCATCCCGCCTTCGATCTGGACGAGGGCAACCGGATCATCGGGGGGAGCGGGCCGTCTGCCTTCGGGGTGGACGAGGAGGACGTGCCGCGGCTGCTGGAGCGGGCCGCGGCGCTGCGCCACGTCCGCATCCGAGGCCTCCACGTCTTCGCCGCCAGCAATCAGCGGGACGCCGCGAAACTGCGGGCCATCCACGGCGGCGTGCTGGATCTGGCCCGGCGGCTGCATGAAACCCATGGTCTCGCCTTCGAGCAGATCGACCTGGGAGGCGGACTGGGCGTGCCCTACGCTCCGGAGGAAACGCCCCTGGACCTGGCGGCATTTGGACAGGGACTGTCCGATTTGTTGGCGCGGCATTCCTGGTTCTCGGGCGAGTTGATCCTGGAGCCGGGGCGCTTCCTGGCCGGCCCCTGCGGGATCTACTTGGCCCGGGTCGTCCGCGTGAAGGAGAGCCGCGGGACGCGCTTCGCCATCCTGGAAGGGGGCATCAACCACCTCATCCGCCCCCTGCTGACCGGCCAGCCCTTCCCGGTGAAGGCCGTGGGCAAGGGGGAGGGCGACGTTCCCTACACCTTGGCCGGCCCGCTGTGCACCAGCCTGGATCGCCTGGGCGAGGTTCGCCTGCCGGAACTGGCCGCGGGGGATCTGCTGGTTTTCGGCACCACCGGCGCCTACGGCCTGAACGAGGGCATGACCCACTTCCTGAGCCACCCGGTTCCTCCCGAGGTGTGGGTGGCGTGACGCGCTATCCCAGCAGCGAGGCCCACTTCGCCTGCTGGGGCTTGGGCAGCCCCTTGATGTGTTCCAGCAGGCGGAGGCGGGCCTGCCACGCCTTGTCGCCGGGAAACAGGGCCCGGCCGCGGCGGAGGTCGTCGGCGGCCGCGTCCCAGCGCGTCTGGCCCGCGTGGGCGGCGCAGAGCAGGAGCTGGAGGCGGGCCGCGCGGGCGCGGAGGTCGGGATCATCGGGCTGGGCCCGCAATAGGGCGTCCATGACCCGGGTGGCGGCTTCGAGGTCGCCGGTCTGGAGGTGCTTCTGGAACTCCGGAAGGCTCGCGCCCACGGCGCCCCCCGCCAATCCCGCCCGGGATTTCTCCAGAAGGGCCAGGGCCTGGGGCTGATCCGGCAACCGCGCCGCCAGGGCCTGGGCGCGGAGGTAGGCGCGGACGGGATCGGCGCCCAGCGCGGCTTCAGCCTCCTCGCGAAGGGCCTCCGGCGTCTCCACCAGATCCGGCGCCTGGGCCTGCTGGGCGATGGGGGCCAACGCGGCGTCCCGCGCGGCGCGGACGGCCTCCTTGAGCCCCTGGTCCTTCCGGTAGCCGTGGACCGCGACCAGGGCGAGGAGTAGGACCACGGCGCCTCCGCCGAGGCCGGCGATGAGGCGGGGGCGCCCCCGCCAGGGAAGCCGCTCCGCGAGGCCCTTCAGGCGGCCCGGGAGGAACAGCCCCCCGCGCGGGGGGGGCGACGCCTGGAGCAGGGCGGCGGGAGGCTCCACGCCGGGATTTCCCCGTGGCGCGCTCTCCGCCATGGCGATGGGATTCCGGGCCGCGGTGTCCAGGCGGAGGGGGCCCGTGCCCGAAGCGGACGGGGACGGCACCGGAGGAGGGAAAGACGCGGGGGATGCTGTCTCCGACTGGCCGCAGCGGGCCAGGCCCTCCAGGGCGCGGGGATGGCCCGGAGCCAGAGCCAGGGCCTGCTGGTAGGTGAAGGCGGCTTCCTCCCGGCGCTGGAGGCTGAGCAGGTGGTCCGCCTGGCGCAGCTTGAGGTCCAGGGCCTGGCTGTCCCGCGTGCCGGGGGAAGTCACCGACGGCGGCGCGACAGCGGGGGCGGGTTCCCGGCCGAGCTCCTCCCGCGCTTGGCGGAGGTACTCCTGGATTTCCTCCCGGTGCGGCTCCAGGACGAGCACCCGCTCCCACTTGGCGATCGCTTCTTCCGTGAGCCCCATGTCGTAGAGCTGGACGGCCTCCCGCAGCAGCCGGGCGGCGTCGTCGTCCCCGAAGGCGATGGGGGCGGGGGCTGGTGCGGACTCCACGGCGGCCTCCAACGGAGGCAGGCCCAACTCCCGGCGGGCGCTGGCGGCGTAGGTTCGGGCGAGGGGATGGAGGGGGTGCCGGGCGAGGGCCTCTTCCCACTTCCGCAGGGCGTCCGCGGCCTGGCCCATGTCGTAGAGGGTGCAGCCCTCGGCCACGAGCCGATCGGGGCCCTCGATGGGGGCCGGCGGAGGCGGGGGAGCGGGGAGCGGAGGTTCGGGAGCCGCGGCGGCGGCCTCCTTCTCCCGGAGGGCCACGAGCCGGTCCCGCAGGGCGACCAGCCGTTCCCGGGCCTCGGTGTGTGTGGGTTGCTGCTTGAGGATCGCCTGCCAGATCTGGCCGGCCTTGACGAGTTCCCCGTCGGCGAAGAACTGCTCCGCCTGGCGGAGGTAGGGGACGTAGGGATCCGCGTGGGGGTCGGGGTTCATGGCGGGCTCGGGCTCAGTTCAGGGGGAAGTCGTCCGTGTTGCGCACCAGGAGCATGAAGGTGCTGTTTCCGCAGGTGAACTCCTGCTGGCTCGCGAGCCGTACCGACCCGGAGATGCGCTGTCCGTTCACCCGCGTGCCGTTGGTGGATCCCTGGTCGGTGATCCACACGCTGCCGTCGCCGCGGATGTCGAGGACCGCGTGCCGGCGGGAGGTCTCCGGATCGCGGGTGATGACGTCGCCCTCCTCGCGGCCGATCACGACCTGGGGACGATCCAGCACCTGCACCGTGGAAGCCTGCGGGCCGCTGAGGAAGGCGAGGCTGAACCGCAGCCCGGGGGGAAGGTCCGGGGCCTGCAGGCCGGCCGCCGCCAGCATGGCTTCGCGATCCCGCCGCAGGGTGGTGAGGGCCGCCGCGGGCGGGGGCTCGGGTTCCGGCGGAAGCTGGGCCGGCGGCAGGACCGAAGGGACGAAATGGGGCTGGGTTAGCTCCAGGGGCGACGCCGCCAGGGCCGGGTTCGGCACCTCGAAGAGGTGGCTGCACTTCGGGCACTTGAAGCGCTTCGTCGGGGCCGCTCCGAAGCGACCCTCGTCGTACTGGAAGCGGGCCTGACAGGCCGGGCAAACCACGATCATGCGGGATCCTCGCAATGCCCCTGAGAGTGTACCCCTACTTCTTGCGCGTGGCGAAGAAGCTGAACTCGCTGCGCACGGGGATCCCCTCGGGCAGCTTGAAGCCCGTGACGGCCGCGGGAAGGGGCTGGTTGGTGCGGAGGGCGCCCAGCTCGAGGAGCCACGAGTCGCCGCTGCGCTCGATCCACTGGGCCTGCCGGGGGAGCCAGGTCTCCTTGTCCACCCACAGGTTGAGGGCCTGCATGCGCTTCCGCATGGCGAGGGTCCGCGGCGTCATGGCCAGGTACCACGCGCCGGGGAGGTCGCGGGCCTCCTCCAACCGGACCTGGAAATACTCCGACAGGTAGCTCAGTTTCTGGCCGAGCCCCAGGAACTTGCGATCCGCGTTCCGGATGAGGCCGATCTTCAGCAGCTCGCCCTCCTTGGCCTCGGGGCTGTAGGAGATCAAGGCCTTGGGCGTGAGGTGCAGGATCAGGTCTTCCGGCGCATGGAAGGCGAAGTGGGCGAAGTCCGAACCCTGGAGGTAGAGGGTGCCTTTCGTGACCGAGGGCGTCTTCAGGAGCGCCCGCCGCAGGGTGAGGGTGAAGGGGGCCTGGAGCGTCTGGATCTGGGCCTGAGCCGCGTCGAAGCGCTCCACGGCCTCCCGCAGCGCCGGGGGAGCGGCCTGGGCGGCAGAGGCGGGAAGCGCCAGGAGGAGCGCGAGGAAGGGGAACGTGAATCGGCGCATGGAACCTTTTTCAGGCGAGGACGGAGGACAGGGCCAGGGGATGGCGCTGGTGGGCCAGATGGAGGACGGCGGTCGCGCCGCGCAGGACCTCCTCCGCGGCGAAGCGGGCTAGGTCGGGGTGGTTGTTGGACTCGCTGAGGTGCGCCAGCACCACGTGCCGCAGCCGGGGGGAGAGCACCCGGGCGAGCAGCTCCGCCGTGGACGCATTGCTCAGGTGCCCCACGCGGCTGAGGATCCGGGCCTTCAGGTGGGGCGGGTAGTCCCCCTCGCGCAGCATGTCCACGTCGTGGTTGGCTTCCAGCACCAGCAGGTGCAGGTCCTGGAGGTGATCCGCCACCAGGGCGGTGGGATGGCCGAGGTCCGTGACCACCGCCGCGGCGACACCCTCCGCCTCGATCCGGTAGCCCACGGGATCTTCGGCGTCGTGGGGCAGGGCGAAGGGCAGGATCCGCCAGCCCCCCCAATCGCAGGGATGCCCGGCTTCCACGGGGATCCAGCGGGAATGCGGAATTTCCGTCCCCTGCGCGCGCCGGATGGCCTCCCGCGTGGCGGGCGTGGCGAGGATCGTCCACTCCGTCCGCCGCAGGATCACGGGCAGGGCGGCGATGTGGTCCGAGTGCTCATGGGTGATCGCCACCGCCTGGACCTCGGCGCCATCCGCTCCCAGGGCCGCGAGGCGCTGGCGGATCTGGAGCAGCGAGAGCCCCGCGTCGATCAGCAGCGTCCGGCCCCCCGCCGACAGGGCGTGGCAGTTCCCCTTGGAACCGGAGGCGAGGGCAGCGTAGCGCATGGACCAGGATAACGCCGGGCGGGGGAACCGGGTCGGGGGCGCGGCGCCTCGGGGGTTTTCGTTGAAAGTCGGCCTTCAACGCATTTGAATGGCGGAGGTCCCTTTTAATCTCGGGTGGAGGCAACCATGGCTGCTGCTCCTTTCGCCCCTCCTGATGGCGTTGACGACCTGTCGGACCGTCGAGACCCGCCTCCAGCCGCTCCGGAAGGAGAATGACCCCGATGCCAAGAACTACGGCATCTCCATTGAACCGAGGTACGGGCATTCGGGAAGCGCCCGCTGATTTCGACGCATAGGACACCCTTTCATCCCTGGAGGCTTCCATGTCCCTTTTCCGAACGTCCCGCCAACTCCCGGCCCTGCCGGAAGCCGTGTTTGCCGCCATCGAGGATCCCGTTCGCCTCGCCCGCTGGTGGGGCCCTCAGGGGTTCACGAACACGTTCCATACCTTCGAGTTCCGGAAGGGCGGAATCTGGGAATTCACCATGCACGGTCCCGATGGGACCGATTATCCCAATCAATCGGAGTTCCTGGAGATCGTCCCCGCCCGGACGGTCCGGATCAAGCACGTGAACCTCCCGCATTTCGAGCTTTCCCTGTCGTTGGAACCTCAGGCGGGCGAAACCCTCGTGTCGTGGGTCGGCATTTTTGAAAATCATGAATTCGCGGAAAACGCGCGAGCGTTTTTGGAATCCGCCAACGAGCAGAACCTGGATCGGCTGGAGGCCGAGGTGGGGCGAGGGGAGGCTCATGGCGGATGATTCAGCGCCAGCGCCGGACAACACGGCCGTGCGGGTCGCCCTGTGGCGGGCGCTGCACCTGGAAGCGGACTCGCCGCCGCACGTGTTTGAGGACGACGTCGGTTTGAAGCTTGCGGCACCGGGCGAGGGCTGGCGCGAGCGGCCCGACATGAGCCCCTTCACGCGGCCCTTTCGGGCTTCCATCCTGGCCCGCGCCCGCTTCATCGAGGACCTCGTCACGGAGCAGGCGGCTCGCGGCGTGGGACAGTACGTCATCCTGGGCGCGGGCCTGGACACCTTCGCCCAGCGCCGGTCGGATCTGGCTTCACGCCTGCTCGTATTCGAGATCGATCGGCCTGGTCCCCAGGCGTGGAAGCGGCAGCGCCTTGTGGAGTTGGGATTCGGGATTCCACCCTTTCTACGATTCATTCCCGTGGATTTCGAGGCGGAGGACAGTTGGCGCGAGCGGCTGGGGGCGTTGGGTTTCCATGCCGGACAACCCGCGATCGTGGCCTCCACCGGCGTCAGCATGTACCTGACGCGGGAGGCGGTCTCGGCAACCCTGCGCCAAGTCGCGGCGCTGGCGCCGGGATCCACGCTCGCCATGTCGTTCATGCTGCCGGTCGAGATGGCGGAGCCTGAACTGCGCCCCGCCATCGAGCGGGCGGCCGCCGGCGCCCGGGCCAACGGCACGCCGTTTCTCAGCTTCTTCACGCCGGAGGAAATGCTGGCGTTGGCCCGGGAGGCGGGATTCAAGACCGCTCAGCACGTATCAGCCGCCCTGCTGGCCCGGCGCTATTTCGCGGACCGAACGGACGGCCTTCGGCCCCCGGATCACGCGGAGGAACTGCTGGTGGCGACCACCTAGCGCCGCTCCGTCAGATGCCAGTGGCGCCCCCGCGCCCCTTCCACCGCCACAGGCCGAGGATGGCTGCCGCGCAGGCCAGGGCGCAGGCGGCGCTCGCTTCCAGGCCGAACTCGCCGCCCGTGAGCCACTGGGGCCGGCCGTGGAAGACCGGCGTCCACCACCCGGCGCCGTCCGAGGTGCCGCTCACACCGAAGCCCAGGAGCGGGCCCTGCATCCAGTTCCAGCCCAGGTGGAGGCCGATGGGGAGCGCGAGGCTGCCCGTGCGGCGCCAGGCGAGACCAAGCAGGAGGGCCGCGAGGGCGATGGTGAGGGTGGCCCAGATCCGGGTGGCGCCGGACATGCCCGGATTGTTCCAGTGGGCTGCGGCGAAAGCCAGGGCGAAGGCGGCCTGGGCGGCGGGAAAGCCGAGACCCCGCGCCGCCCGCTGGAAGGGGTAGCCGCGGAACAGCAGTTCCTCGGCCCACGCCACGGCGAGGTAGAGCCAGATTCCGGACAGGAGGGCCGCCGGCCCCACGCGCGGCGTCCGAACCCAGTGGAAACCGCCCAGGAGCCGGACGGCGCAGGCCGCGATTCCGATAATGGCGGCGCCCAACAGGACGCCCGCCACGAAGTCCTTCAGAAAGGCGCGCCCGCGCTCCAGCCCGATCGCGCGCAGGGGCTCGTCCTCCACGCGGAGGCAGACCCAGGTCGCTGCAAGAGCTACTACGGCGTCAATCCAGCGAGGGGACAATACCCCTTTCCAGGCCGAAGGAATGGCTTGGCCCAGGAGCCACGCCAGGAACCCCAGCAGGTTCATCAGGGCCACGAACCCCAGGATCTTCCAGCCGTTGCGGACCCTTCCCGCGTCATCGATAAATGGGCTGCCCACGCCGCTCCCCGCCGCCCGGAGGCGCTACATCACGCTCTGGGTTTCAGCGAAGGCGCGGCCGATCTCGAGGAAGACCTTCTCCTCGTCTGGTTTCACAGTCGTCGCGCGAGCGAACCAGACGCTGGCGCGCTTGCGTTGACCCGTCACCAGGAAGGCGCGGCCGAAGCGCAGGAACCGCTCCCAGTCGTCCTTCTCCAGCGCCGCCAGGGCGTCCATGTAGCGCTCCGCCTCCGCGTTCAGGCCCACTTCCGCGAGATCCACGCCCGCCTGGGCCAGAGCCTCCTTGTTCCGGGGATCCCGCGCGAGGATCTTTCCGTAGCCCTCCAGCGCCTCGGTCTTGTAGCCCTGTTTGAGCCAACCGAAGGCGATCAGGCGCAGCACCTGCCCGTCCTTCGGCTCGCGCGTCTCCGCCGCCTGGAAAGCCGATTCCGCCTTGGCCTTGTTTCCCGCGGCGAGGTAAGCCCGCCCGCACTCGGCGAGATACTTCGCGTCTTTCGGCTTCAGGGCCCGCATGCGGTCCGCGCAGGCCGCCAGCACCGCACGCCGGTCTCCCGCAAGAAAAGCAGTGTCGAAGGAAGGCGAGAAGGGAACAGGACCTTGGGCCGAAAGACTCAAGCCAGCGAGGATCAAAAGGGAGGTACGCATAAATGCCTCTTCGAGATGCGATCGCGGGAGCGGCTAGGGATGGGCGGGCCAGGCGGGATTCTCCCGTTCCGCAAACAGCAGCGCGAGCTCATTCCACATGCGCTCCTCCTTGGGCCGCGCTTGGACCGTTCGTTCCAGCCAGAGAGCGGCGAGATCCTTGTTGCCCACCTTCAGGGCCTCCCGCGCAAAGGCCAATCGATCCTTCCAGTCACCGGGTTCCAAGGTGTGGACCCGATCCATCCATTCTCCGGCCAAGTCCCCGAGTCGATTGCGGAGGGCGGCGAAGGCAAAGTCCTTTCCGTTGTGGTAGTCCCTCGGATCGAAGGCCCAGGATTTCTCCATCAGCGCTACCGCTTCCTGGATGCAACCAGCATCCAGGAGATTGACGGCGGCACGTTGGAAGACATTCCGGGCCTTCGGGTCCACGGCCTGCATGGTTTCGAAAGCTGCAAGGGCTTCGGGCCTCCGTCCCGCGGAGAGCCAAGCCACTGCGATGAGCCGGTAGGTTTCTCCGTCCTTGGGATCGGAGCGGACTGCGGCTTTGAAGGCGGCCTCCGCCTTGTCGCGGCTGCCTGCCAAAAGGTAGGCGCGTCCGTACTCCGCCAGCAGTCGGGAGTCTTTGGCGTCGATGGTCCGGGCCCGATCGGCGCAGGCGGCCATCACCGCCTTGGGATCGCCTTTGAAGAAGGCGGCGGAGCCCTCCTGGGCCAGGAGGGGGAGGCTCAGGCAGAAGACGAGGCGGCGCATGAAGGCTCCTACAGCGGAATGTTCCCGTGCTTCTTGGGAGGCATGGTGTCCCGCTTGGTTTCGAGGAAGGCCAGGGCCTTGATCAGCTTCCGGCGCGTGTCGCGGGGAAGGATGACTTCGTCCACGAAGCCGTGCTCGGCGGCGATGTAGGGGTTGGCGAACTTCTCGTTGTACTCGGCCACCAGTTCCGCCTTGCGGGCGGCGGGATCGGGGGCGATGGCGATGGATTTGCCGTGCAGCACGTTCATGGCGCCCTCGGCGCCCATCACGGCGATCTCCGCGGTGGGATAGGCGAAGTTGAAGTCCGTGCGGATGTGCTTGCTGGCCATCACGCAGTAGGCGCCGCCGTAGGCCTTGCGGGTGATGATGGTGATCTTTGGGACGGTCGCCTCGCAGAAGGCGAACAGCAGTTTGGCGCCGTGGCGGATGATGCCGCCGTGCTCCTGGGTGACGCCGGGCAGGAAGCCGGGCACGTCCTCGAAGGTGATGAGCGGGATGTTGAAGGCGTCGCAGAAGCGGACGAAGCGGGCGCCCTTTTCGCTGGACGCGATATCGAGAACGCCGGCGTAGAAGGCGGGCTGATTGGCCACCACGCCCACGCTGCGCCCGTCGATGCGCGCGAATCCCACCACCAGGTTGGGCGCGAAGGCTTCGTGCACCTCAAAGAAATGGGCGTCGTCCACCACCCCGCGGATGATGTCGCGGATGTCGTAGGGCTTGGAGGGATCCTCGGGAATGATTTGGTCCAGCTCCGGATTCTCCACGGGCATGGCGGCTTTTGGGGCGCGGCGGGGAGCCTCGCCCAGGTTGTTGCTGGGAAGGAAGGACAGCAGCTCGCGGGCGTGGGCCAGGGCGGCCAGGTCATTGGGGGTGACGAAGTGGGCCACGCCGGATTTCGCTGCGTGGGTGGCGGCGCCGCCCAACTCCTCTTTGGTGACCTCCTCGTGCGTCACGGCCTTGATGACGTCGGGGCCGGTGACGAACATGTAGCTCGTCCCCCGCACCATCGTGATGAAGTCCGTGATGGCGGGGCTGTAGACGGCGCCGCCGGCGCAGGGCCCCATGATCAGGCTGAGCTGGGGAATGACGCCCGAGGCGAGCGTATTGCGCAGGAAGATGTCCGCGTAGCCGCCGAGAGAGACGACGCCCTCCTGGATGCGCGCGCCCCCGCTGTCGTTGAGCCCGACCACCGGGCAGCCCACCTTCATGGCCAGGTCCATCACCTTGCAGATCTTCCGGGCGTAGGCTTCGCTGAGCGAACCGCCGAACACGGTGAAGTCCTGGGCGAACACAGCCACCGGGCGGCCGTCCACCCGCCCGACGCCCGCGATGACGCCGTCCCCGGGAATCTTCTCCACGCCCCAGTTCCGGTGGACCACCAGCGCGTCCACTTCCTCGAATGAGCCCTCGTCGAGGAACGCCGCGATCCGCTCCCGGGCGGTGAGCTTTCCGCCTTCGTGCTGTTTCGCGATCCGCGCTTCGCCGCCCCCGGCCAGGGCCTGGGCGTGCTTGGCCTTCAATAGCTCGATCTTCTTCTCGAAGGACATGGCGGCTCCGGGGACGTTCGCAAGGCGGCCGATCAAGGGGGGATCAGCCGCCAGGATAGCGCGGAGCCGCCTCTCTCCGCGCCCTTCAGCGCATGGGCCGCGGCTGCGTCATGGCCTCCAGGCTGAGCGCCTCGTCCAGTTCGGCGGCGCTGAGGTAGCCTTTGCGGAGGATCAGTTCCCGGACGGGAACGCCCGTCTCCAGGGCCTCCTTGGCCACTTCCGTGGCGCGCTTGTAGCCGATGGCGGGCATCACGGCGGTGACGATGCCGATGCTGTGCTCGACCAGATCGCGGCAGCGGTCGCGGTTGGCAGTGATGCCCACGATGCACTTGGTGGTGAGCACGTTCACCGCCGCCGTCAGCGTGCGCAGGCTGGTGGCCAGGCTGTAGGCGAGGACCGGCTCCATCACGTTCAACTGGAGCTGGCCGGCCTCGGCGGCGAGGGTGATGGTCAGGTCGTTCCCGATGACCTGGTAGGCCACCTGGTTCACGACCTCGGGGATCACGGGATTCACCTTGCCGGGCATGATGCTGCTTCCGGGCTGCATGGGCGGGAGGTTGATCTCGCCGAAGCCGCAGCGGGGACCGCTGCTGAGCAGGCGCAGGTCGTTGCACAGCTTGCTGAGCTTCACGGCGGCGCGCTTGACCACGCCGGAGAACATCACGAAGGCCCCGGTGTCCGGCGTGGCCTCCACCAGGTTCTCGGCCAGCACCACTTCCAGGCCCGTCACCTTGCGCAGCTCGGCGACCACCACTTCGGGATAGCGGGGATCGGCGCAGATGCCGGTGCCGATGGCCGTGCCGCCCATGTTCACTTCCAGGAACAGGCGCGCGGTCTCCTTCAGGCGCTGGATGTCCTCGCCCGTGGTGACGGCAAAGGCTTCGAATTCCTGGCCCAGGGTCATGGGCACGGCGTCCTGGAGCTGGGTGCGGCCCATCTTGATGACGTCGGAGAATTCGCGGCCCTTGGCGTGGAGGGCGGCCTTGAGCCGATCCATGGCGTCCAGCAGGTTCTTCAGCATGAAGATCGCGCTCAGGCGCAGGGCCGTGGGATAGACGTCGTTGGTGCTCTGCCCGAGGTTCACGTGGTCGTTGGGATGGCAGTGGGCGTACTCGCCGCGCCGGCGGCCCAGCAGCTCCAGGGCGCGGTTGGCGATCACCTCGTTGGCGTTCATGTTGGTGGAGGTGCCGGCGCCGCCCTGGATCATGTCCGTGGGGAAGTGGCCGTGCCAGTGGCCGTCGATGATTTCCTGCGAGGCCCGGTCGATGGCGTCCGCGATGGCGGGATCCAGCAGGTCGAGGCTGGCATTGGCCCGGGCGGCGGCCTGCTTGACCATGGCCAGGGCGCGGATCATGGCGGGGAAGTGGCTCGTGGGCGTCCCCGTGATGGGGAAGTTGTGGACGGCCCGCAGGGTCTGGACCCCGAACAGGGCGTCCTCTGGGACGTCCAGGGGGCCGATCAGGTCGGATTCGGTGCGGGTCCGGCCGCTGGCGTAGGCCTGCTCGCGGCCTGTCCGCGGCGTGGCCGAGTAGAGGATGCGCCGGTGGAGGACGTTGGCCACTTTGCTGAGCACGGCGATGGCGGCGCTGCCGTCCCCGCGCAGGTTCTGAAGGACCGCGTCCCGCTCGAGGTCCAGGAGGACGGCGGGGGTGAGGGCCACGCCGGTGGCCGTGTGGGTGCTGCCCGCCAGGAAGGATTGTTCGCCCGCCACGTCGCCGGGGCCGAGGATGACCACCGGCTCGGGGCCGTCCCCGTTGTCGCGGCTGATCTCCACCCGCCCCTCGGCGATGACGATGGCCCCGGCGCGGGGCTCGCCCTGCTCGAACAGGCGCGTTCCGGCGGGCACCTCCCGGCGGCGGGCGGCCTGGGCGATCACGCCCAGATCGGCGTCGGAAAGCCCCGAGAAGATCTCGCAGCGGCGAAGGACAGACGTAATGGCATCCATGGAAAGCCTCCGGCCCGGATCGGGGCCAGCGCCATGGTACCGGGGGCGTTTCAGGAATCGATCACGAATCCCCGAAGCTGCCCCGTCCTCAGCGCCCGCTCTTTTTCCAGTCCGCCAGGAAGCCTTCGACGCCCTTGTCGGTGAGGGGGTGCTTGAGCATCTGGTCGAAGACCTTGGTGGGGATGGTGGCGACGTGGGCGCCGGCGAGGGCGGCGTCGGTCACGTGGCGGGGCTGGCGGATGCTGGCGGCCAGGACCTGCGTCTCGAAGCCGTAGTTCTCGTAGATGGCGGCGATCTCGCGGATCAATTCCATCCCGTCGAGGTTGATGTCGTCCAGGCGGCCCACGAAGGGGGACACGTAGGTGGCGCCGGCCTTGGCGGCCATCAGGGCCTGGGTGGCGCTGAAGCACAGGGTCACGTTGGTGCGGATCCCCTCCGCGCTGAGCGCTTTGCAGGCCTTCAGTCCTTCCGCGATGAGCGGCAGCTTCACCACCACGTTCCGGTGGATCTTCGACAGGCGGCGGCCCTCCTCGATCATCCCCGGCGCCTCCAGCCCGATCACCTCGGCGCTGATGGGACCATCCACGATCGCGCAGATCTCCTCGATGATGGCCTCGAAGGGCTTGCCCGTCTCCTTGGCGATGAGACTGGGGTTGGTGGTCACGCCGTCGAGGACCCCCAACGCGTGGATGCGCTTGATCTCGTCGATGTTGGCGGTGTCGATGAAGAACTGCATGGGTGGCTCCCGGGGAGATGGGTCGAATGCGGGACTGTCGCGAGTAGCGTTCAGGGCCTTCCAGCCCTGAGCCCCGAAGGGGCGAAGAAGAACTGCAGGGGGCTCCCGGCGGACCTTCCATTCTCCCAGGGGTCGCGCGAAGCTGGAAGCCCGGAGTCCTCCATGGCGAATCCCGAGATCAAGGTGCTGGACAAGGGCTTCGTCCGCCTCGTGGACCACATGGGCTCCGACCTGTCGGTGGTGAACGCGGCGCGGGTGTCCTTCGGGAAGAAGAAGGAGGCCTTCGAGGACGGCGACGCGAAGCTGGTGGCCTATCTGGCGGAGCACGAGCACACCTCGCCCTTCCGCCATACGGCGCTGACGCTGCACGTGAAGGCGCCGATCTTCGTGTTCCGGCAGTGGATGAAGCATCGGATCGGATCGGAGTTCAACGAGATCAGCGGCCGCTACGTGGAGTTTCCGGAGGACGAGTTCTTCGTCCCTGCCGCGTTCCGCCGCCAGGCGAAGGTGAACAAGCAGGGCAGCGAGGGCGAGATCGACGCAGCGAATCGCGGCCGGGCGCAGGAGAGCTACCTGGAGAGCTGTCGCGGCGCCGTGACCCACTACAAGGAACTGCTGACCCTGGGCGTCTGCCGCGAGCAGGCCCGCTGCGTCCTGCCGGTGGCGCTGTACTCGGAGGTCTACTGGACCGTCAGCCTGCAGGCCGTGGCCCACTTCATCCGCCTGCGGGCGGACGGCCACGCCCAGTGGGAGATCCAGCAGTACGCCGCCGCGGTGCGCGAAGTGGTGGAACCCCTCTATCCCGTGGGCCTCAAGGCCCTGCTGGCGGCGGGTCGGGGATGAGCGCTCCCCCCCTCGCTCCGGCCCTGTTCGACCTGGATCCGGCCCGGCTGTGGGTGATGCACTGCTCCGAAGGACCCATTCCCCGCGCCGCGGCGGAGGCGGCAGCCGCGTTTCTCGGCAAGGAGCTGCGGCCCTGGGAGGTGCGCTGGGAGGAGGATTTCCAGGGCCTGCCCTCGGCGGCGCGGCGGGAGGGCGCGGCCCTGCTCGGCGGCCGGCCCGAGGACGTCAGCCTGTGCGCCAGCACCTCCACCGGCCTTCTGGCGGTGGCCCAGGGCTTTCCGTGGCACGCGGGAGACGAGGTGGTGGCGCCGCTGGGCGAGTTCCCCTCCAACGCGTGGCCCTGGCTGGCCCTTCGCAACCGAGGCGTGGCGTTCCGCGAGGTGCCGCTGTGGGAGGGCCACTCCGCCGGGGCTGAAGCCTGGGCCAGCGCGCCGCCCACGCTGGGGGTGAACCCCGAGGCCCGGCTGCTGGAGGCCCTGGGACCCCGCACGCGGATCCTTGCCGTCTCCTGGGTGCGCTTCCAGGACGGGCTCAAGCTCGACCTGGGGCGGCTCGCGGCGGGCTGCCGGGAGCGGGGCGTCCACCTGGTGGTGGACGGGATCCAGGCCGCAGGAACCGTGCCCGGAAACCTGGAGGGGCTGGCCGCGTTCGCCACCGGCGTCCACAAGGGCCTGCTGGCGCCCCAGGGGCTGGGCCTCCTGTGGACGGAAGAGGCGTTTCGACAGTCCTTGTCGCCTTCGGGCACATGGCTGTCGGTGGAGGAGGCCACGGACTTCTCGCGGCCGTCCACGGACTTCAACCGCGCCTGGTTGCCGGATGGCCGATCGCTGGAGCCGGGCGGTCCCAATCTGCTGCTGACCTCCGCCCTCGGAGAATCCCTCCGCCTGATCAACGGCGCGGGCGTGCCCGCCATCTCCGCTCATGTGGGCGAACTCCAGCGGCGGCTCCTGGCGGGACTGCGCGGGTCCTCGTGGGCCGCCGACGCCGAGCGCCTGGAAGCGCTTCTGGGGGCCGGACGCCTGGGCTCCATCCTCGGCTTCCATCACGAAGGCCGCGGCGCGGACCGCATGCAGGCGCTCCTTCACAGCGGCTACCGCCACGGCGTCTTCGCGTCGGTGCGCGAGGGCTACCTCCGCATCGCCTTCCACGGGTTCCACACGGAGGCCGACGCGGATCGCGTCGCGGCGTGGCTCAGCGAAACAGCCAGCTGATCTTGGCCTGGACGATGTCGTCCGACGGGAGGCGGCGGAGGATGGCGAGGTCCGGGCGGGGCGACAGGCTGGCCCGGTCGTTGATGAGGGCGTCCGTGCTCGCCCCGTGGGTGTAGACCAGGAAGAAGGCGGAGCCCGGCCGGAATTCCCAGCGCGTGATCAGGTTCACGTTCCAGGTGCGGTAGCTGAAGGCGGTCTCGGGACTGGTGCCCAGCGGCTGGTCGTCGGGCAGGCCCGAGGCCAGGGTCTGGTCGTCCACGTAGTGCTTCAGGTCGCGGTAGTTCCAGTTGGCGGCCAGCCACTGGCTGAACAGCTGGACGGTCAGGTTGGGATGAAACGCGTAGGCCACGCGCAGGGTCTGGTTGAACTGGCTGAGGCGGCGGAGGCCCACGATGGGTGTGGTGGCGGGCGTCTCCAGCCACTTCAGCTCGCCTTCCTCCCGGCTGATGGAGGTCGAGAACTGGAGCTCCATCCGGTCCGCGGGCTTCACGATCTGGAACAGGGTGGCATCCGTGGACGGCCCGCCCTCCGACCAGGAGCGGCTGGTGGTGAGCTTGAGGTACCACGGCCGGTTGCCCGGCGTGTCGATGCCGAGGTTCGCCCAGGGCAGGCTGGGCCGGGCCAGGTACTTCTTGCAGGGCTCCGTGTAGGTGCGCAGCTCCCGATCGTCGTCGGCGGCCAGGTCCACGCCGCCGCCGCCCCACAGGGAGACGAAGTTGGTGAAGTCGGTGCGGGCCCAGGTGTTGAGGCTGCGCTGGAACGTGCGCCCCGCCTGGTCCTGGGCGGCGGTGTGGGCCACGCCCCACTCCCAGTTGCGCAGGACGCCCCAGGTGCGATCCCAGCGGCGCGCGAGTTCGGCGTAGGTCTTCCGCTCGTCCGCGCGGTTGAGGTAGCCCACGTCGTTGGGATCGTAGTCGCGGCTGGCGTTGATGGCCTGGAACTCCGCGCTCCAGCCGCTGCGCCATTCCCCGTGGGCCCGCAGCCGGCCGCGCCAGCCCTGGGCCTGGTCGTCCTTGGGCCCCGCCTGGCTGCGGACGAGGGTGGCCTCCAGCAGGCCCCCGCGGTCCTGCGTCGTGTAGGCCCCGTCCACCGCCTGGACCTGGGCGGCGCGCCCTTCGGGGCCGGCCTGCCGCATCTCCGACACGAACCCGCCGAGGTAGCTCCCGCGCCCGTCCATCAACTGCTGGACGCGGACCACGCCGAAGTTGGAAAGGGGGGAGATCTCGCGCGGGAAGGACCTGCCTTCCGCGTCCTGGAGCGTGGCGCGCGCCGGTTCCACGCTGGCGCCCAGGATCCCGAGGTTGGTGCCCGACGCGTACTTGGCGGTGTACTTCGCGGCGGCGGTGATGTCGGTGGCGCCGGGCCGGTCCTGCAAGGTCTCGCCAGGATTCAGATCCGGATCGGACAATCCATGTCCAATTCGACGGCTGTAGAGGAGATCGGGCCCCGCCACCCGGAACACGTCCATGCCTTCGAGGAAGAACGGCCGCTTCTCGGGGAAGAAGGTCTCCACGGTGCCGAGGTTGAGCACCGTCTGGTCCACCTCCACCTGCCCGAAGTCGGGGCGGACGGAGAGGTCCACTTGGCTGTGGGAATCGGGGCTCCAGCGGGCGTCCAAGCCGGCGCGCCCTTCGAACCGGCGGTCGTCGAAGGCGCGGGCGGTTTCGAATTTCCGGGAGGCGCCCAGGTAGGGGATGAACTCCCGCCGCGGCTGGGGCGCCAGGCCCTCCAGGCCCGTGAGGTCCGGGAAGCGGCTGACGAATCCGTTCTCGCCGCGGGGCACCACCTTCCAGCGGGTCGATTCCCGCAGCGCGCCCTGATCCACGCGGCTGAAGTTCACGCCCCAGGCGAGCGGGCCGCCGCCGGCCCGGAAGCGGAGCAGGGACAGCGGGATCTTCAACTCCGCCGTCCAGCCCTCCTCGTCCGTGGAGACGGCGCTTTCCCATACGCCGTCCCAGCTCGCGTCGAAGGTGGTGTCGCCGTAGATGACTTGGTCCTTCTGCACGCCGGCGGCGTTCACCTCGAAGACGAGGGCGGTGCGGCGGTCGCAGGTGGTGTCCAGGGCCACGCCGAACCAGTCCCCCTGACTGTCCTGGTCTCGGCGGTGGAGCCGGCGCACCACCGTGGCGCGGCCGCCGTCGAGGGCGCGGTCGTGGTGCATCCGCGCGCCCACGTAGAGGAAGCGGTCGTCGTAGAGGCAGCGCACCTCGGTGCGCTGCCGGGCGGGCCGGCCGCGCTGGGGCCACTCCTGCGTGAAGTCCGAGGCGCAGGCCGCTTCCCGCCAGACGGCCTCGTCCAGGCGGCCGTCGAGGCGGATGGCCTCTCGGGTGCGCAGGGCGCGAAGGCCCGCGTCCGGGCCCACCGCGATGAGATGCGCGCAGAGCAGGGGAAGGACCAAGGGCGGCAAAGCGAAGGAACGCATGGCCCCTCCAGGGTGCCACATCTTGCGAGGTATAATGATCCGGGTTCGCGGCACTTCGCGGATAATGGAGCCCCCAGGAGTCCGCATGCGCCCATTCTTCGCCGCCCTGCTGTCCCTGCCGCTGCTGGCGGGAGGCGGGGGTACCGTCGCCTTCAAGCAGACGGCGTTCATGGCCGAGGTGGCCTCCACGGAACCCGAGAAGGCCAAGGGCCTGATGTACCGCCAGAGCCTGGCGAAGGACCGCTGCATGTTCTTCGTCTACGGCGAGGACGGCAGCCACGCCATCTGGATGAAGAACTGCCTGATCGCCCTGGACGTGGCGTGGGTGGACGCCGAAGGGCGCGTGGTGGAGACCGCCGAGCAGGTCCCGCCCTGCAGCCCCATGCGCGGCGACGACTGCCCCACCTACGGCGGCATGGTGCCCGCCCGCCACTTCATCGAATTTCCCGCCGGCACCTTCAAGCGGGTGGGCCTGAAAAAGGGCGACCGGCTGGGTTGGGACCTCCAGCTGGACGACGGCCGGGCGTTCCGCGGCGGGGCGGGCCTGCCGAAGGCCAAGAAGAAGTAGGCCTATTCCGCGGGCTTGGCGCCGGGTTCCCGGGATTTCCGGACCGGCCGCGTGAGGGTGCGGAGGTGCTCCGGGGCCGGCGGGAGTTGCGTCAGGTCCAGGGGGCTGAGCCGGTCCGCCAGCAGCTTCCAGGCGCGGGCCTGGCGCGGCAGGCGCTCGCCCTGGATGACCTCGAAGCCCTGGGCGTAGCTGACGAAGGGCGGCATGACCAGGGCGAAGCCGGTGTAGAGGAAGGCCGGAAGGCGCATCCAATCGGGCTCCCCGGTGGGGCCGGGGCCGGGGACCGCGAAGAGGGGGTGCACGCCGCCGTTGATCCAGAAGCCCTGGGACGAGTCGTGGCGGGGATAGACGAAGATCCGGCGGCGGTGCATCAGGGTGAAGGGACCCACGCGGTGCTGCTCCACCGGCTGGATGCCCGTCCCCTGGAGGGCGGGTCCGCCGCTGCGCTCGGGGTGGCCCACCACCTGCACCACCTGGCGTCCTCCGCCCTGGAGCTTGCGGAAGATGGTGCGCAGCTCGTCCGCCTCGTCGCCCTCCAGGGAGCCCTGGTTGGGCTTGAGGTCGCCGAGCAGGGCGATCTGGGCCGGATCGTGGTCGTCGATGAGGCTGAACAGGCGCTCCCAGATCTCGAGCTGGGGGGCGGCGGGCAGGGGATCCGGCCGGCGGCGGCGCGCGGCTCCCAGCCCGAAGAAGAGGTCCGACAGGACGAGGGTCCGCTGGCGCGGCAGCCACACCGCCCGCCGGCTGTCGAGCACCACGTCGTCGTTGAACTGGAGCTGCACCCTGGGCCTCCGGACTTCCATTGGACCACAGCGGACGCGAGAATCAGGAAAGGGGCGCCGGCCCGCGGCGGGTTCCCTCCCTGGGAGGTCCCGTGCTCGCGGATTCGCACCCCTTTCTGGCCGGCCTGGGAACGGGGCTGTGCGGGGGGCTTCTCTCGGGGCTGTTCGGCGTGGGAGGCGGAAGCGTGATGGTCCCGCTCCTGGCCGCGGTCCTGCACCTCGACCAGCACCGCGCGCAGGGGGCCACCCTCGCGGCCATGCTGCTGCCCACGGGACTGCCCGCCGTGCTCCAGTACCGCAGCCGGGGGATCCACAGCAGCGTGCGGCTGGTGGGCGTTCTGGTCCTGGCTTTCCTGTTCGGGATCTACGGCGGGGCGCAGGTCGCCAACCTCATTCCCTCCGAGACCCTCCGCTGGGGGTACGCCGCCTTCCTGGTGTTCCTCGCCCTCAAGACCTTCTCCCGGGCGGAACCGCCGGCGGTGGACCGCAGCATCGAGCCCCTGGACCTGTCCACGGGCCTGTGGTCCTGGGGCCTTCCCATCGGTCTGCTGGCGGGGGTGGTGTCGGGCCTGACGGGCTTGGGCGGCGCGGTGGTGGTGATTCCCCTGCTGGCGGCGCGGTTCCGGATGACCCAGCACGAAGCGCAGCTCACCAGCCTGATGATGCTGCTTCCGCCCATCGGCCTGCCGGGGGTCTACGTGTACGCCAAGGCCCAGGGCGGGCTGCCGTGGGTGGTGATCGCGGGCGTGGCAGGGGGATTCGCGGTCGGGGCCCTCGCCGGCGCCCGCGCGGCCACCCGGATCCGGGGCGCCAGGCTGAAGCAGAGCTACGCGGTGGTGTTGCTCCTGATGGCTCTGCTGGTGGCCCTGCGGGGACGCTAGGCGCTATCCTCGAGCCGGAGGTTGCCGTGCCCGTGGATGTCCAGACTCCCCTCTACGTCGGGGAGCGCCTGCGAGACCTGATCCTGTGCTACGCGGGTCCCTGGGCCTTCCTGCCCTACATGCGCAACCGCGAGGATCCCGAGCTCCTGTGGCACGCGCGCCAGGGCGTGATCCTGGCCTTCACGGAGTGCTCCGTCACCCTGGCGATGCTGATCCTGGGCCTGTTCCCGATCTTCGGGCCCATCTCCGTCCGGTTCTTCCTGCCGCTGTGGCTCCTGTGGTGCCTGGGCATGTCGGTGACGAGCATCCTCCAGGCCACCAAGGGCAAGCGCCATCGCATCCCGGTAATCCACCAGTTCGTGGAATACCTCTAGCCGGACGACCGCGCGTTCAAGATCAGCATGGCGTCGCCGTAGCTGAAGAACCGGTACCGCGCCTTCACCGCTTCGGCGTAGGCCGCCTGGGCGAGGTCGAGGCCCAGGAGCGCCGACACCAGGACGAACAGGGTGCTCTCCGGCAGGTGGAAGTTCGTCAGCAGGTGGTCGGCGGTGCGGAGGCAGTAGCCGGGCGTGATGAACAGCCGCGTGGCGCCCTCCCGCGCCAGGCTCGCGCCGTCCCAGGCGCCTTCGAGGGTGCGCAGGGAGGTTGTGCCCACGCACAGCACGGGCCGGGAGCGGTCCCGCAGGACGGGCTCCAGGGCGACGGCCGTGGCCGCGGGGATCTCGAAGCGCTCCTCGTGCATGGCGTGGTCTTCGAGGCGGTCGGCGGTCATGGGCCGGAAGGTGCCGAGCCCCACGTGGAGCCGCACCGGATGCCAGCCGCAACCGCGCGATTCGAGGGCGGAGATCAGCGCGGGCGTGAAGTGGAGCCCCGCCGTGGGGGCCGCCACCGCTTCGCCTTCCGCCGCGGCGAACACGGTCTGGTAGCGGGTCTCGTCCTCGGCTTCCGCCGCGTGCTCGATGTAGGGCGGCAGGGGCAGCCGGCCGATCCGGTCGATCTCGTCCCAGTCGAGGCCGTGATCCGCGTGGACCCGCACCCTCCGCAGGCCTTCGGGGAGCGTCTCCAGGACGTCGAGCCGGGCCAGTTCCGCGCCGGAAGCGGGATCCACCACCGTGGCCGATGCGCCGGGTTTCAGCCGAGCGCCGGGGCGGATCAGGGCCTCGAAGCGGCCTTCGCCCAGGCTGCGCAACAGGAGGGCCTCTCCCGCGCCTCCGCCCGACCGCCGCAGGAACAGCCGGGCGTGGCGCACCCGCACGTCGTTGGGGATGCACAGGCTGCCCGTGGGCACGAGCTCTGGAAGGTCGCGGATCCCGCGGTGCGACCAGGTGCCGGACGGGGCGTCCACCACCAGCAGCCGCGCGCCGTCGCGGTCCTTCGCGGGGTGCTGCGCGATGAGATCCGGGGGGAGATCGAAGTGGAAGTCCGACCGCAGCATCAGGCTTCCGCGAACTGCATCTTGTGCAGCCGCGCGTATTCGCCCTGCCGGGCCAGGAGGTCGTCGTGGGTGCCCTGCTCGACGATGCGGCCCTGCTTGAGGGCGCAGATCCGGGTGGCGCGCTGGATGGTGCTGAGGCGGTGCGCGATGACGAGGGTGGTGCGGTCCTGCATGAGGGTTTCCAGGGCCGCCTGCACGGCGCGCTCGCTCTCCGTGTCGAGGGCGCTGGTGGCCTCGTCGAGGATCAGGATGGGCGGGTCCTGGAGGAGGGCGCGGGCGATGGCCAGGCGCTGGCGCTGGCCGCCGCTGAGGCTCGACCCGGTTTCCGCCAGGGGCGTGTCGTAGCCCCTGGGCAGGGACTCGATGAACCCGTGGGCGTGAGCCTTCTTCGCCGCCTCCACCACCGCGTCGCGGCTAGCTTCCACGCCGTAGGCGATGTTGTCGTGGACCGTGTCCATGAAGAGCAGGGTCTCCTGGGTGACGATCCCGATGATCTTCCGCAGCTCGTGGGGATCGAAGTCCCGGAGGTCGATCCCGTCCAGCGTCAGCCGCCCGGCCGTGGGATCGAAGAACCGCGGCACCAGGTTCACCAGCGTGGTCTTCCCGCCGCCGCTGCCGCCCACGAGCGCCACGGTCTCCCCGGCCCGGATGTCGAGGTCGATCCCCCGCAGAACGGGATGCTGGGCGTCGTAGGTGAACTCGACGCCCTCGAAGCGCAGGGCCTCGGGACGGACGGGCACGGGCTTGGGCGCGGCGCTGACGGGCAGCTCGGACCGTCGGTCCAGCATGGCGTAGACGCGGTCCAAGCTCGCGGAAGCCACCTGGATCTCGTTGTTGAGCTTGGTGAGGCGGCGCAGCGGGTCGTACAGGGCGTAGACCGCCAGGATGTAGGTGAGGAAGTTCTCGGTGGTGAGGGTTCCCGCCTTGAAGCGGCCGGCGGCATAGGCGGCGAGCCCGGCCAGCAGCACCCCGCCCACCAGTTCCATGATGGGCGTGGACAGGGCCGACGCCCGGGCGCTCTTCATCCCCAGGCGGTAGAGTTCGTGGTTCTGCGCCTGGAAGCGGCGGACTTCGTAGCGCTCCCGGGCGAAGGCCTGGACCACGCGGATGTTGCTGAAGACCTCCTTCAGCCGCTGGAGCAGCCGGCTGGAGGCCTCCTGGTTCCGGTGGTTCACCCGGCGGATGCGCTTGCTGAGCCGCTTGACGGGCACCACGACCAGAGGCCCCGCCAGGAAGAGGGTGAGGCTCAGCTTCCAGTCCATGTAGAGGAGGGTGACGAGCATGGTGAGGGCCACGCAGATTTCGCGCACGGCCTCCGCCAGCTGGTTGCTGGCGATGCCCTGCACGGCGCCCACGTCGCTGATGTTGCGGGTGATCAGCTCGCCCACGGGGTGCTTCTGGAAGAAGGCGGGCTCCTGCTCCATCAGGTGCGCGAACAGGCGCTCTCGCAGCGCCTGGGTGGCCCGGATCCCGCTGCGGACCATCAGGAGGGTGCCGGAGTAGGTCAGGATGCCCTTGAGCGCGAACAGCACCACCAGCACCAAGGGCACCAGCAGCCCCGTCCGCAGGGCCGAGGCCTCGGGAAGGCGGGCCAGGGCCCAGGCCCGCAGGTGCTCCAGTTGGCCGAACAGGCCCGGCTGGGCCAGGTGCGACGCCCGCGCCTGGCCATCGTCGAACACGAACTTGATGGAGGCGATCAGGGCCCCCTGGCACAGTCCGGCCAGCAGCAGCAGCAGCGTCGCCGCCGCGATGAACGGGGCGTGGGGACGCAGGTGGTCTCGGAAGAAGCGGAGGATCCTGGACATGGTCAGATCCAGCTTATCCGGCTATTCCACGGTCACCGTCACGGTGCTCTTGCCGTCCTCGAGGCTGAAGAGCTCGGTGCCCTTGGGCGAGTTCAGGGCCTGGTCCATCAGCCGTTCCAGGTCCACGCCCTTCCGCTTCGCCTGCTGCAGCTGCTCATCCGACAGGTAGCCGCCCACCGCGCGGGCCAAGCCCAGGGCGAGACGGATGGTGAGGGCTTCGCTCTTGGCGCGCTCTTTCACGCGCAGCACCAGGAAGCGCCCCTGTGTGGGACCCGCGGCCTGGGGCTGGACGCCCATGGACAGCAGGGATAGGCGGCAGGCCTCGCTGAAGGCGTCCGCCCGGAGGCCCATTTGGAGAACCGGGATCGCGCGGCCGTCGCGGCGCTTGGCCAATTGGAGCGCGGCGGCGATCCGCACGTCCTCGCGGTCGTCGGCAAGGGCGCCCACCAGGCCGTTGGTGGCGGCGGGACTGTCCCACTGGCGCACGCCCCAGCAGCGGACGCGGTTCAGCCGGGCTTCCTTGCCGAGGAGGCGCTGGTCGGGGTGCTTCTCCAGGAACTCGGTGTAGGCCCGGACGGCGTCGTCCCAGCGCTGGTCCTGCTCCAGGCAGGAGGCCAGCCAGTAGCGGGCGTCGGGGATGCGGGAGGAGGTCGGGTAGCTCTGGATCAGGCTGCGGTAGACCTGGGACGCCTCGAACCACCGCTGGGCGTACCGCAGGTCGCGGCCGGCCCGGAACAGCGCTTCGGAAGGGCTTTCCGCGGGGGCGGAGAGGAGGTCGGGCGAGGCGGGGGCGATCAGCGCCGGAACCGCCATCAGGAGAAACAGCGTCATGCGTCCGCCCCCTTCAGCCGGCGGCCCATGCGCTCGGCCTGGGTCTCCAGGTTGTTGGCGGCGGCCCACTGGCGCAGTTCGCGGGCGCGCTCGACGGGCAGGCAGCTGTCCTCCAGGGCCACTTCGGAAAGCCACGTGTGGAGGGACGCCCGGATGGCCTCGGCCTCCTTGATGGGAGCGCCCTGGGCGGCGAGTTGGTGGCTGGCCTCCAGGAGGGTGACGGCCATCTCGCGCTCCTGGCGGCGGTCCTCTTCGCCCTTCCGGCAGAGGGTGGGGTTCTGTTCGAAGTCCTGCAGCAGGGTGCTGCTCTGCTGGAAGAAGGCTCCCCAGGCCCGCGTCTGGCTGCGTTTCTGCGCCACCAGCTCGAGGCGGGCGGTATCGCGGGCCTGCGCCTGGAGGCTGCGCGTGCGCTGCCAGGTGATGCCCGCGGGAACCAGGGCCACCAGGAGGACCGCGGCGGCGGCCAGGGACCAGGAGCTGGTCCAGCGGGCGCGGGGGGTAGGGGCCAGTTCCGCCGCCAGGGCGGGACCGTGGGCGCCCAGGGCCAGGTGGAGCTCCAGCAGGGCGGCCAGCTCGGCCTGGACGGCCGGATCCTCCGGCCAGGACTCGGGCTGTTCGAGGAAGTCGAACGCCCGGGCCTCGTCCTGGAGACGGGGATCGGAGGGCTGGAGGTCGGGGGAGGTCATGGCTGGGGTCCGAGGGTCTTGCGGAGCTTCTGGAGGCTTTGAAAGAGGGTGGCCTTGACGGTTCCTTCAGCGCAGCCGAGGTCCTGGGCGATCCGTTTCACGGGGTGCTCGTGGACGTAGTAGGCGAGGACCATGGCCCGCTGGCGGGGGGTCAGCCCTTCCAGGGCCCCTCGAAGGGTCTGGATGCGCCGGCTTTGGTCCACGGATTCCCAGGGGGAAGAAACATGGGGATCCGGTGCGTCAAAGGTCTCGGGAGGGGATACCTCTCGCCCCCGTCTACGGAGGTGGTCGGTCGCCGCATTAGCCGCGAGTGTAAAAAGCCAGGCCGCCACGGGCCGGCCCTCCTCGAACCGCTGGCAGTGCTGGAGGCACTTGAGGAAGACCTCCTGGGCCAGCTCCTGGACGACCCCCGCCTCGCCCTGGAGCCGGCGGTGGAGGAAGGCGCACAGGGGCCGCTCGAAGCGGGCCATCAGGTGGGCCAGGGCCTCCTCCCGTCCCGCCTTGAGCTGGGACATCCAGTACTCGGGCGACTCCGCCGCCGGGGCGGCGAAACCGGCACCTGCGCCGGCGGGCAGGGGAAGGGCCGCGTTCACGCCTTGGGTCCGCCGGGAAGGGTGAAGGAGAAATCCGGCTGGCCCAGCTTCTCCATCACGAGCTTGAGCTGTTCGGGCGTCAGGTTGCAGCGGAGGCCCACCCGCCGCTTCTCCTGCATGAGCTGGGGCGCCGCGCCCGGAGCGGCCTGGACCGCCTCCGCCGCCGCCACCAGCCGCTGGATCCAGGGAGTGACCTGCCCGATGCCCTCGGGCGTCCCCGCCAGGGCCAGTTCGAACCGGATGGCCGGATCCTTCTCGGACCCCGGGGTGATGCTCCAGAAAAGCGCCTGGACGCCCTGGGGCAGGTCCTTGATGAAGTTGTTGCCCTTCAGGTTCTGGCGCAGCCCCCCCAACAGGACGTCGGGCTGGAGGTAGCCCTGGAAGGGAGCCTTGGCGCCGATCCACTCGGCGGCGAGGGCGGCGTCGGGCTCGGCACCCAGGCTGCCGCGGGTGGCCATCCGGTTGAGCGCCTCCAGCGAGCCGATCCAGATCTGGCCCTGCTCATCGCTGGCGGCGCGGATGTGGGCCTTGGTCCCCTGGACTTCCAGGTCGAGGATCACGTAGAGGGGCCAGTCGCGGCCCTGGAGGCGCAGCGTGCCCTCCTGGGGGAAGGATTCGGCCAGGGCCGACATGAGGGCGGCGGGATCCTGGAACTGGTTGAGCTGGATGAGCACGTGCTCCAGCCCCTTCTGGATGTCGCCCTCGCCCTGCTGCGGCACCCCCATGACATGGAAGGTCACCCGACCCGTCTCCCGGCGCGGATTGATCCGGGCCTTCTGGAGGAACAGGTCCAGGGCCCGCTCCATGATGGGATCCCGGGACACGAAGGACTGGAAGGCCTTGTGGCCCAGCATCCAGCCGGCTTCGCCCGAAAAGGCCGCGAGGCTCTCCGCCGGCGCCGACTGGACCCACCCCGGCACCTTGGGCCGCGGACGGCACGAGGCCGCGAACGTCAGGCAAAGCACGGCCACCGCGGCGGGAATCACTGGGGCGGCGGGGCGACGCATGAAGGCTCCTGAAAGGACTACGGGACCGCGGGGTGGGCGTTTACCCCCGGATGTTCATCCTGGGTTCAGATGAGGGACCGCAGGGCGGCGGGCAGGTGGGGGCTGCGGAGGAGCTGGTGCTGCTCCGCCTCGGACAGCAGGCCCCAGATCCGGATGGAGGCCTCCCGCGGGGTCTTGGGGTTGAGCAGCAGCTCCGACATGATCGCCGCGTGGGCCATGAGCACGGGGTGCCCGGCGATCTGCCCCAGGACCGTCCGGGGCGTCAGCTTGTTGCGGGCCAGGCGGAGCAGGAGGCCCGGATCGAGCTGGCGGTCGGACACCAGCCGCTGGAGCCCCTCTTCGTCCTGGAGCACCTCCTGGGGAATGTGACGCAGCAGGTCGCCGCCGAAGGCGCGGAGCGCGGCCACCCGTTCGGCGGGGCCCAGAGCCAGGTAGAGGCCGCGCAGGGATTCCTGGGCCCGCCGCTTGACCTCCAGGTGGAGGATCCGCGCGTCGCCGAGGATCCCGAGAAGGGGCTTCAGCCCCGGGAGGCGCGCCATCAGCCGGAGAAGGGTGGGTTCGGAAAGCTCGGGGTGGTGGATCAGGGCGCCCGCCACGATCGGATCGGCGGACCAGGCGGCGTGGGCGGCCAGCCGTTCCGCCCGCTCGCGGTCGAGGGCCGGCAGGGCCGTCGCCAGCAGCCGCGGGGTGAGGGCGGGATTCTCCAGCGCCAGGCGGAACACCTGGGGATCGGGATCCCGCAGCACTTGGCTGAGCTGCTCCTCCTGGGTGGCCTGGGTGGCGAGGAAGATCCGCTCCTCCAGGGTCGCCCACCGGCCGTCCTCCCCGCGCTCGGGCTGGGTCGAGCCGAGGCCCGCCGGCCGCCGCTGGAGGCGGTCCCAGAAGTACTTCACCACCCGCAGGAGATGGGGCGCCTGCCGCTTGGCCCAGTAGGTGACGAACTGGTATTCCTCCTCCTCCAACTGCGTGAAGAGGCTGGCGATCCTCCGCAGGCCCGCGCGGTTCGCCGGGCTCCGTTCGAGGGCGGCCACGAGGTGGCGGGACAGGGCCAGGCGGCGGGACAGGCCCGGGGGGCAGACCGGCGCTTCCTGGAGGCACTCGCGGACGGGCTCCCGGAAGTACCACCGGGCCTCCGCGTAGACCTCCTCGCAGAGGGCCGGGTCGCCGCTGGCGGCCAGGGCGCGGCACACGAGATCCTCGGAGACCAGCGGATTCTGGAGGGCCGCCCTCCTCAGGTCCGAGTCGGCATCTCCCAGGAAGGCCAGGAGTTCGTCGGGCTGGGCGGCGGAGCGGGCCCGTTCCAGGCGATCTTCCCGGGGCGCGGGAATTAGAGCGGCCAGCGGGGAAGGCAGCGGCGGGGGCGGGGTGGTGAGCGTCTCCCAGTCGGCGTCCACGGAGGGGAGGGGGGGCAGCTCCTGGGTGGTGCCGGTGGCCGAGACGGTCCGGGCCAACTGCTTGGCGAGGAGCTTGGCGACGGGCTTGAGGGCCGGGTCCAGCTGGGAATAGAGGGCCTTCACGCCTTCCGCCCGCTCGTTCCGTTCGGCGGGACCCGCGTGGTCCAGCTCCCGCATCTGGTCGAAGAGGGAGACCACCAGTTCCAGGTCGCGGCGGATGGATTCCGGCGTCGCCTCGTTTTCCGCCAGGCCGAGCAGGATGGGCCAATGGGCCAGCCAGTGGGGGGTCCGCGCCATCAGGGTCAGCAGGCGGGGCGAGGCCAGGGAGCGGGCGAGGCCCTCCAGCATCCGGATCTGGCTTTCGGTGGGCAGGTGCGGGCGCACCAGGGCCAGGTGGCGGAAGTGGATGCGCTCGGGCTCCGCGAGGGAGGCCAGAAACGCGCCGTCCGCTTCCGACACGGGCCCCCCGCTCAGGCGCAGGCGGCGTGAAGGAGGGCCAACAGCCCCTGATCCTCCTGGAAGAGCAGGGCGTCCACCAGGGCGCCCTTCAGTCCGGGATGGGCGTGGCAGGCCGCCAGATGGTGGGGGGAGGTGAGGCTCCCGCCCATGACCACCGGCAGCGCCGTGGTCGCGGCCAGTTCCTGGGCGGTCTCGAAATCCGGGGCGGTTCCGGGCTCCTCCGGAATGTCCACGAACAGGAGGCGCTTGAAGCCGTAGCCCTTGGCCCTCAGGGCCAGGTCCCGGGCGCTGAGGGTGGAGGTGTCCACCCAGCCCGAGCGATGGACGGTGCCGCTGCGGGCGTCGATGGCCGCGGTGAGGAAGGGCTGGAACCGCGCCATGAGCTGCTCGGCGACCATGGGGGACTTGTGGAGGATGGTCCCGGCCACCAGCCACGCGGCGCCCTGGTCGATGAAGAACTGGGCCTGGTCGGAACTGCGGATGCCGCCGGCGACCTGGATGCAGACCTTCCGGTCCCGGGCCTGGCAGCGCTGGAGGATCTGGGCGATCAGCTCGCGGTTGTTCCCCTTGCCCATGGCGGCGTCCACGTCCACCAGCGCCATGCGGGTGGCGCCCTCATCCAGCAGGCGGATCGCCAAGTCGAGGGGAGCCTGGACGGAAGGACCTCCGTCCCCCGTAGTGGGAATGACGCGGCCGTGCTGAAGGTTCAAAGTCGGGTAGATCTTCAAGCGGACACCCCGGTAGACCGGCAGATGGAGTGTAACGCAAGGGTCGGGCCTATGTGGATTCCGGCATGAGATCCAGGAGCTGGCGGGCGGCGTCGCTTTCGGCCCGCTTGCGGGACGGGCCGGTGGCCTCCGCGTGGAGGTCCCCCACCGCCGCCCGCACCGTGAAGCGGGGGGCGTGGGCCGGGCCCGACTGGGCCACCAGGGTGTAGGCCGGGGCCGGGCGGCCCAGGCGGGCGGCGGCCTCCTGGAGGGTGGTCTTGGGGTCCAGCCGGGCCCAGGCATCGGGCTGGGCGGCCCGGATCGGCGCCAGGAAGCGGGCCTCGACGGAGGCGAGCACCGCCGCCGTCCCGTCGCGGCCCGAGGCCTGGGCATCCAGAAAGATCGCCGCGAGCAGGGCTTCCAGGGCATCCGCCAGGGGCTTGGGCCCCATGGGGGGGGCCTTCCGGGGGTGGGCGGCGGTGAGGGCGCGGTCCAGGCCGAGGTCCAGGGCCCATTCGTGCAGGGAGTCCGTGCGCACCAGCACGCCGCGGAACTTGCTCATGGGCCCTTCCTGCCAATCGGGGCGCTCCCGGTGGAGGAGGAAGGCCACGGCGAAGTTGAGGAGGGAGTCCCCCAGGAACTCCAGCCGCTGGTTGTCCCGCCCGGTGGACGCCGAGACGTGCGTCAGGGCCTCCTGGAGAAGGGTCCGGTCCGAAAACCGGTGCCCCAGCCGGGCCTCCAACCGGCCCAGATCGTCGTCGCGCCGCGCCATGGTCACTCCGCCAGATCGGAAGGGAGCTTCCGGTTGAAGCGCGCCTGGGTGAGGACGGACCGGAACCGGAGGTTGCGGGCGGCCATGGAGCCGAGCACCCCCAGCCGCCGCGCCTCCCGCAGCTCCTGCGTGAACTCGGCCGTCCGCCCCTGGTCGTAGAGGACCACGGCGAGCCAGGCCCGGGCATTCACGTTGCCCGGATCGGCGCGGAGCGCCTGGCGGAATCCCTGAATGGCCCGCTCGGGTTGGCTGTCCGCCAGTTGGATGGCCTCGCTGAGCGACACGTTCGCCAGGTTCAGCCGCTCGTGGACCTGGAGCTTGTCCAGCTGTTCGTCCTCGTAGCGCTTGGGCTGGTCGATGGTCCGCGGCTCCTCGGCGCGGACGGGCGCGGATTTCTTGGGCGCCGGCGCCGGGGATTCGGCTTTGGGGGGGTCCGTGCGGGGCGACGGCACCGGAAGGGCGGCGGCCGCGGGGACGGGCGGTTCGGACGCAGGCGATGCCTGGGGCAAGGGCGCTGGTGCGGGCGCGGAAGGGGTTGTCTTTCGTCCCCAGGCCCACCAGCTTCCGCCCAGCGCCACCATCGCGAGGGCGGCGCTGCCCAGCCACAGGCTCGTACGGCGGGGCGCTGGCGCGGGGGGTCGGGGCGAAGACGCCAGCGGCGGCAGGGCGCCGGGCGCGGTGGGGGCCGTGGGCGCGGACGCGCGGATCAGGGCCGTGGCGTCCTCCACCTGGCCCGCCCAAGAAGGATCCCGCGCGGCCCGGAGCGCCTTGGCGAGGTCTTCCGCCGTCTGGAAGCGCTCGTCGGGATCCTTGGCCAGGGCGCGGTCCAGGACCGACCGGATGGCGGGGCTGATGCCCTGGAGCAGCTCGGTGTCGATGGGATCGGGCGGCTCGTTGACGATCTTGTAGAGGACGGTGGGCGTGGTGTCGCCCGCGAAGGGCTTCCGGCCGCTGAGGCACTCGTAGAGCATCACGCCCACGGCGAACAGGTCGCTGCGCGGATCCGGCTTGCCGGTGCGGATGTACTCCGGCGCCATGTAGCTCACGGTGCCCATCACCATGCCCGTGGCGGTCATGTCCGAGTTGCTGATCTTGGCCACGCCGAAATCCATGACCTTGGCGTGCAGCCGGCGGCCGTCCCGCTGGACGCGGACGTTGGCGGGCTTGATGTCGCGGTGGACGATCTGCTGGCGGTGGGCGAAGGCGAGGCCGTCGCAGACCTGCGCCAGGACTTCCAGAGCCTCCCCCCGGCCCAGGGCCTGCTGATGGAGGAGCTCGTCGAGGTCGTGGCCCTTCACGAACTCCATGGCGATGTAGAGCACGCCCTGGTCCTCGCCGAACTCGTAGATGGTCACGAGGTTTGGATGGTTCAGGACGCCGGCGGCGCGGGCCTCCCGGGAGAAGCGCTCCTTGGCCTCGGCGCCCTGGGCGGCGGAGGGAAGGATGGTCTTGATCGCCACCTCGCGGCCGATGGAGGGATCCACGCCGAGGTAGACCTCGCCCATGGCGCCGTTTCCCAGCACGCGCTGGATCTCGAATTTTCCGAGCTTCTCGAACATGGAGGAGTTCCGTGGACGGGGCGGATGGAGGGACAGGATAGGTCCAGTCGGGGAGCGGGCCAAGGTGATTGGATAAATGCGGCACGGCGGCGAGCGTTCCGGCTGGCGTCCTGGCTCGAAACGTGCAAACTGGAGCATCCCAATCCCCACGGAGTCCCGGTGCCTGAAGTCCGCCTCCGCCATTTCCTGCCCGCCCTGATGGGTTCGCTGCGCCAGCAGAGGACCGACGGGGAACTGGTGCTCGAACAGAACGACGGAACCCGCCGGTTGTCCTGGTCTGGCGGCGAGCTCGTCTACCTCCGCAGCGACGCGGGGGGCGAGCAGTTCGGCAACTTCCTCGTCCGCCGCGGCGTCCTGGACATGGCCGCCCTCAACGGCCTGCTGGCCGACGGGGAGAGCGCCCCCATGGGCGAACGCATCGTCCAGAGCGGGCTGCTCAGCGTGGCCGACCGGGACGCGCGGCTCAACGAACTGCTGGGTTCCATCTTGGTCCACGCCATGGAGCACCCCATCCTGAAGGCCACGTGGACGCCCGGTCCGCTGGACGACAACCTGAGGGGGGACCTGCCGTTCCGCGTGAACCATCGGAGGCTGGTGTGGGACGCGTTCCAGAGCGCCCAGCTGGACCGCGAACTGGTGGAGATGTTCCACAGCGAGCCGGCCTGGCGGTGGGAGGCGCGGCGCGACCTCCTGGATTCGCTGAGTGATTTCCCCCTCACGCCCACCCTGGCGTACGCCCTGTCCCTGCTCGGGACCGAGGTCCTGGGCTACGAGATGATCGGCAGCCTGTCGGGGCTGCCCCAGGAAGAGGCCTCGCGGCTGGTCGCCATGCTGTGGGCCATGGGCGGCCTCACGCTGGTCCAGGGGGAGCTGCCCCGCCTTTTCCGCGAAGAGGAGCCCGCGGTGGAACCCGAACCTCCTCCGCCGGTGATGGAGGCGCCCGCGCCGAACCCTCCGCCTGCGCCGATGCCCTTGCCGCCGCCTCTCCTTCCCCGGGTGGAGCCCGCCGCCGCGGACATGCCGCCCCCGCCCGTCGAGGCCCCGCCTTCTCCGGAGGAAGAAACCCTGTCGGCGACGGAGCGTGCCCGGCGGCTGATGGTGAAGGCCAAGTCCTACATGATGCAGGCCCGCACCAGCGAAGCGATCCGCGCGCTGGAGCAGTCGATCAAGCTCGACGGCGACTCGCCCTTGGCCTACGACGCGTGGTTGCTGCTGGGCAAGCTGCGGATGGGGAATCCCGCCTGGTCCACCCGCGCGGTGGAGGCGCTCCAGATCGCGTCGCGCATCCGATCGCGGGCCGCGGAGCCCTGGGCCCTCATGGGCGAACTGTACCGCCGCAAGGGCTTCCAGGCCAACGCCCAGGGCTGCTTCCGCCGCGCGTTGGAGCTGGATCCTTCCGTGGCCGTGCCCGCGGATTGGGACAGCGCCGAACTACTCCCCGACCCGCGGGAAGCCCCGGGAGGGCTCATGGGAAAGCTGCGGGGAATGTTCGGGCGCGATAAGGGCTGATTCAGGAGCGGTCCATGGATCGCGCCAGGCTGTCCAACTGCCACATCAGATGGGAGGGCTGGATCCGCATCTGGTGGAGGTAGCTGAATTCGCGCGCCAGCTCGGCGTGCGCGGCGGGATTCGCCATCACCGCTTCGCACTTTTCGCGCAGGTCGTCGCCGTTGAAGCGGTAGAACAGCGGGTCGTAGGGGGCCATGTCGGGCAGGAATTCCGGCAGGTACCCGCTGCTGAGGAAGGGCGTCTGGTTGCGCATGGCGCGGTAGGTGCGGTCGTGGAGCCCGGTCACCGACGGCGTCACGTCGATGATCCCGTAGGCGGAGTAGTACTGCCGCTGGTTGTCGGCCATGTTTCCCGCGCGGCGGAACTCGTGGTGGGGGCTGGCGACGCGGGCGTAGGGCTCCCAGCCCCGGCCGATGATCTGGAGGGGGACGTCCTTCAGGTGGTCGAGGATGCTCACCGCCTTGACGTTGCGGACGTAGAAGTCGAGGCGGCTGTGGAGGTGGTGGTAGGCGTCCGCCTGGGTGCGGAAGTCGTATTCCTCCGAGGGGTGGAGCTCGATCAGCTCGTCGATGACCGCGTGAAAATCGAGGTGGTCCTCGGTGGGAAGCATCGCCTTCAGCGTTTCCGCCAGCGCCATGTGGAAGCGGAAGGCCTCGGGGCTGAGCTGGCGCTTCCATTCCTCCTCCATCACAGAAGGAGGCGTCACGTTCTTGGGCAGGACGAAGTGGTCGCCGCCCTTCACGTCGAGGCGCTCGTCCAGGCAGAAGACCGGATTCTCCACGGAGATGGTGCGGCTGCGCTTCCGGAAGTGGCGCTGCGCGTACAGGCTGTACTCGGGATACGCGTAGAGGTGGGCGCAGTAGGGGCTGTCGAATGCGTGGTTGACGGGCATGTGGCAGGGATGGTCGCCATGCATGCTGATCAGCGGCACCTGGAGGACCTCCCAGAAGCTCTGCTCCTTCTCGCCGATCTTGAAATTGGTCGCCAGGCCCTGCCACGTGAAGACGAAATCGATGCCGTCCAGCTTCGCGTTGAGGAGTCGGTTCCACCAGCCCGGATCGCTCAATTCCACGGTCTGGCTGCGCTTTCCCGAGGCCTCCAGATAGCTGGCCAGGGCCTCGTTGAAGGCGCTGAAAGGATCGTTCTCGCCGACCTTCCAGTTCAGGATCATCACGAACATGGCTGGATCTCCGGGCTGGGGAGGAGAAAGAAAAAGGGGCGACGATGGCTCGGAAGCCATTCGACACCATCTTTAGTCTTTTGAAAACAGCAGTTTATAAAAAAATAAAAAAAATTCTCAAGCTTCCGGAATCCCCGCCGATGAACTCCAAGTCGGGGGTTCCCCGCCACTTTTCAAACTGACAGCACGGATGCTGTCCTGGCACATCAAGGAGGATGTATGCCTTCCATTCTTAATAACGTTGCGGCCCTTCAGTCTACCCGTCAGCTGGGTATCACGGCTTCCGGCATGAAGGCGACCATCGAGCGCCTCACCACCGGCAAGCGGATCAACCACGCTTCGGACGACGCGGCCGGCCTCGCCACCGCCACCACCCTGGACGCGGATTCCCGCATCGCTTCCGAGACCCGCAAGACCAACAACAACACCTACTATGCGGCCTCCGCCGAGGACGGCTACATGGAAGAGGCCACCAACCTCGTGCAGCGCGCGGTGGAACTGGCCGCGGGCGGCAACGGCAGCAGCGCTGAGTTCACGCAGGTCGCCAGCTTGGCCGCCGCCGCGTTCAGCAATGCCAGCGCCTACACCGGCGGGCAGACGATCTCCACCATCTCCGACGCCGCCACCGCCAAGACCGCGCTGAGCGACATCTCCTCGGCCCGCTCCAACATCGCCGCCACGATGGCTCAGGCCCAGTCCGACGCCAACCTGAACGGCATCAAGGTGGAGAACTACACGGCCCAGAAGAGCAACATCATGGACGCCGACATCGGTTCCGAAGTGGTGAACCTGACCAAGTGGCAGATCCTCAGCCAGGCGGGCACCAGCGCCCTCGGCCAGGCCAACCAGGCCAGCCAGTACGTCCTGTCCCTCCTCCGTTAATCGGAATTTCCTTGATCATGGTTGGGGATGGGCGGTGCCCGTCCCCAACCATGCGTCGTAGGGAGGTTTCCCATGGCTGATCAAGTCACATCCGTGGGCAGTGTGGCGGCCGTTGCGACCCAGGCAATTTCTTCTGCCCCGGTTTCGAGTCCGCGCCCGGCCCCAGCCCCCATTCCCGCCTCTTCCGCGGCCGCTTCCGGCGCCGCCAAGGACGCCCCCTCTTCCGCGCAAGCGGTCTCCAAGGAAAGCCTGAAGGCTGCCGCCCGGAGCGTGGAGGACTTCGTCAAGCAGGCGCCCTCCGACCTCAAGTTCATGGTGGACGAGGGCACGGGGCAGTACTACTTCAAGATCGTGGATCCCAATACCCAGGAGACGATTCGACAAGTGCCCTCCGAAGAGATTTTGGCCATGGCCCGGCGCTTGCAACAGCTCAACGACCCCAAGGGGGCGACAGGCGTCATCGTGGACGCCCAAGGCTAGGGCGACCCTGCCCGGCCCCGTCGCGAGGGAGGCAGTAACATGGCATCCACACTGAGTTTCCAGGGAATCACCTCCGGTCTTCAGACCGATTCGCTGATCGACGCCATCATCCAGCAGGATGGGCAGCCTTTGCAGCGTCTGAAGGATCGCCAGACCCTGAACACCAATCGAGCCGCCGCATTGAAGTCGATGCGGACGAGCATGCTGAGCCTTTCCGTCGGGGTGGCCAGCCTGTCCGACGCGCTGGCGGCCAAGACCGTCAGCAGCACGGACGCGAACCAGAGCTTCGTGTCGGCCACGGCCACCGGCGCCACCAACGGAACCTACCAGGTAAAGGTGGCCTCCATCGCCACCAAGGGCCAGGTGTCCATCGGCGTCGCGGATCCCAACGCCGCCATCCTCAGTTCCTCCTCGGGCAGCTTCGCCGTCCAGGGAACGGACGGCACGGTGAAGGCGTTCACGCTCACCAACAACAACCTCAACGGCCTCCGGGACGCGATCAACGCCTCCGGCGCGGGCGTGACGGCGACCATTGTCAATACGGGCTCCGGCGCGACGCCCTACCAGTTGATCGTCACCGCCAACGACACCGGCACGGGCACCACCGGCGGCACCGTCCGCCTGGCGGCCATCGACAACGCCGACGGCACCCCCACCACGGTGGATTCCTCCATCGCGGGCCTGGACGGCGGCGCCTTGACGGGCACCTTCGCCGCGCCGACGGGCCTGTCGGGCGGGCTCCAGTCCTCGGGCGCCGGCGTGGCGCAGGACGCGGTGTTCTCCGTGAACGGCGTCCAGATGACGCGGAAGACCAACGTCGTGAAGGACGCGGTCGACGGCGTCACGTTCACCCTGAAAAAGGGCGACACCACCAACGACACCACCCTTACCATCGCCCAGGACACGGGCGCGGCCACCACCGCCCTGCAAAGCCTGATCTCGCAGTACAACTCCCTGCTCAAGACCTACAAGGACGCGTCCACCCCGGTCAACGACGGCAGCGGCACCATCACCCACCAGCCCCTGGAAGGGGATTCCGTCGCCCGCAACATGATGAGCCAGCTCCGCTCGGCCCTCACCGGCGGGGCGAGCGGCCTGCCCAGCTCGGCGACCTACAAGTCCGGCGCGAACGTGGGCATCAAGACCAACGCCGACGGGACGCTGTCCCTGGACGCGACCACGTTCAAGAACGCCCTGGAGAACGATCCCAAGGCCGTGGCGCGGGTGTTCGGCATGTCCGGAACCTCCACCGCCGGGGGCGTGCAGTTCTCCTCGGGGACTTCCGCCACCGCCACCGGGGATATCGGATTCAACCTCACCTACGGCGCCGGCGGAGCGGTTTCGGGCTCCCTCACCTACCAGGGCACCACCTACTCCGGACTGACGGGCACCAACGGCACCCTCCAGGGCCTCGCCGGGACGCCCCTGGAAGGGCTGGTCCTGGGCGTGACCGCCTCCGGCAGCGGAACCCTCACCGTGTCCCGCGGAATCGGGCAGCAGCTCCAGGACGCCATCTCCAGCCTGACGTCCTACTCCGGCGTCCTGCAGCAGACCCAGGCCAGCATCGATTCCCAGAACAAGGCCCTGACCTCGCGCATCGACCAGCAGCAGGCCCTCCTCGACAAGCGCAAGACCACCCTCAAGGCCCAGTTCGACGCCATGGAGAGCACCCTCGCCCAGCTTCGGACCGCCAGCAGCGGGCTGACCGGCCTCTCCTGATTTCCCCTTGGGAAGTCCCGGCGTAGCGGACGCGCTTTCGTGAGATAAACAAGAAGACGCTACGTTCGCACGTCGGGGAAGCATGGGAGAAGCGCCAGAAGGCCGGGGGCCCCGCGTGGACCAGGGTCCGCGGGAGAAGGGCCTGGAGGCCCACCAGGCGCTGATCCAGTCGCTCTACGAACAGGGGCGGTGGGACGACTACGAGGCCGAGGTCGACCGCTTCGACGCGGCGAATCCCGGGTCGCCCTTCGCCGAGTACGAGCGGGGCTACCTCAACCTGCTGCGGGGCCGGATGGACGTCGGCTGGCGCCAGTGGGAGGCGCGGCTGCGCGCGCCCGGCTTCGTTCCCCGCGAGAAACAGTTCCCGCAGCCCCGGTGGACCGGCGGATCCTTCGAGGGGAAGACCCTCTTCGTCGTGTTCGAGCAGGGCTTCGGCGACACGCTGATGCTGGTGCGCTACCTCCCGCGCGTGAAGGCCCTGGGCGGGCGGGTGCTGCTCCTCGTCCAGCCCCAGTTCGCCTACCTGATGACCACCCTGGAGGGGGTGGATGAGATCGTGCCCTTCGGCCACCCCATCCCGTCCTTCGACCTGCACGCGTCGCTGTTCTCGCTTCCGGCGATCTTCGGGACGGACCTCGATTCCGTTCCCGCCGACGTGCCCTACCTCGGCATTCCCCGCGCCGTTCCCGGCCGCCAGGAACTGGCGCAGGCCCTGGCGCCCTCCCACGGCCGGGTGCGGGTGGGCGTGGCGTGGGGCGGGAATCCCGCCCATCCCCGCGATGCCCAGCGTTCCCTTCCGCCGGATCTGCTGGAGCCCCTGGCGGCGCTGCCCGGCGTCGCATGGCACAGCTTCCAGTTGGGTCGGGAGGAGCGGCCTCCGCTGCCGGAACTCGTGTCCCTGGCGCCGTTGCTGAAGACGTTCTCGGATACCGCCTACGCCCTCAGCGGAATGGATCTGGTGATCACCGTCGATACCGCCCTGGCCCACCTTGCGGGCGCGTTGGGCATCCCGGTGCTGCTGCTGGTGACGTGGGCGCCGGATTTCCGGTGGATGCTGGAGCGCGACGACAGCCCCTGGTATCCCACCATGCGGATCTACCGCCAGCCCGAGCCCGGCGCATGGACGCCGGTGGTCCGGCAGCTGGCGGCGGACCTGACGGCCTGATCCGGAGCCATGGAGGAAGGCGTGTCCCATTCATCTCCGCAGCCCCGATCGCCTCTCGACGAGGCCCTGGCGCACCAGGCGGCGGGCCGCCACGGCGAAGCGGCCGAGGCCTACCGTCGCCACCTGGAGAAGCGCCCCGCGGACGCCGCCGCCTGGGCCCACCTGGGCGGGGAACTGGGGAACCTGGACCGGCTGCCGGAGGCCGTGGAAGCGTGCCACCGGGCCCTGACCCTCGCGCCCCGGCTGGAGACGGCGCTGGTCAACCTGGGCCTCGCCTTCGCCCGCCAGGAGCGCTACGAAGAGGGCGCCGGCTTCTTCCGCCAGGCGCTGGAGGAGCGCCCCGACGATCTCTTCGCGCGCCTGGGGCTGGCGGAATGCCTGATCCAGACGGAGCGGGGGGACGACGCCATCCGCGAGCTGGAGGAGGTCCTGCTGCGGGAGCCCGCCAACGCCCGGGCCTTCAAGCGGCTGCTCCAGATCCACCACCTCCGCGGCGACGGGGCCGGGCTGTTCGAGGTGCTGAACCGCTGGATCGCCGTGGATCCCGGCAGCTCGGATCGGATCTGGGAGCGCGGTTCGCTGCACATGCTGAACGGGCGTTTCCGCGAAGGCTGGGCCGATTTCGAGGCGCGGTTCGGCATGCGGGAGCAGCCCCGCTCGCCGATGGTGCCCATGGACCAGCCGCGGTGGAACGGCGAGCCCTTCCCGGGAAAGACGCTCCTCCTCCACTGGGAGCAGGGATTCGGCGACACGATCATGTTCGTGCGCTTCGCCAAGGAGGCGAAGGCCCGCGGCGGCCGCGTGGTGGCGCTGGTCCAGCCTCCGCTCGCGGAGCTCATCGCCACCTGCGACGGCATCGACGAGGTGGTGGCCCACGGCGCTCCGCTTCCGCCCTTCGACCTCTACCTTCCCCTGATGTCGCTTCCCTGGCTGTTCGACATCGACGAGACCTCGCTTCCCGGCGAGGTGCCGTACCTCGGCGTCCCCGCGAAAACGCCCAACCGCGAGGCGCTTCATCGCATCCTGTCGATTCCCACGGAGCGGGTGCGGATCGGGTACGCCTGGGCCGGCAATCCGGGCAACCTCAACGACCGCTCGCGCTCCCTACCCCTCGAAGCCCTGGCGCCGCTGGCGGAGTTGCCCGGGGTGGCGTGGCACTGCTTCCAGCTGCCCGCGCCGGAGATGCCGCCCCTGCCGTCGGTGCCGCTCAGCCCGCTGCTCGCCACGTTCGGGGACACCGCCTTCGCCCTCAGCTTCATGGACCTCGTCATTACCGTGGACACGGCCCTGGCCCACCTGGCGGGCGCGCTGGGCATCCCTACCTTCCTGCTGCTGCGCTACGGGTCCGAGTGGCGCTGGCAGTGGGACCGGCCCGACAGCCCCTGGTACCCGACCCTGCGCATCTACCGCCAGGACGCGCCGGGCGACTGGGATTCCGCCATCCGGCACCTCGTGGCCGACCTTTCGGGAGACTGACCCATGGCTGACGGCGGAGGGGCGGAGCTGGAGATCCTGGAGGAGCGGGCCGCCGCCTCCCGCCGGCGCCTGGAGACGCATCCCGAGGATGCCGAGGCGTGGATCCAGTTGGGTCTCGCCCTCGCGGGCCAAGGGGCGTACGCCGAGGCGGAAGCGCCCCTGCGGCGCGGGCTGGTGAACCTGGCGCTGAACACGCCCGCGCGGCAGGCGCTGGCGGAGTGCCTCCTGCGGCGGGGCGACCTCTCCCAGGCCATCCATCAGCTGGAGCGCGTCCTGCGCGCCGAGCCGGCGAACACCGCCGCCTTCCGGCGGCTGGTGGACACCTACACCGCCTGCCGGGACCGGACGGCCCTACTGGATGTCCTCGACCGCTGGATCGCCGTGGATCCCGGCAGTCCCGAGCTGCGGTGGGAGCGCGGGACCATGCGCCTGATGGAAGGGCGCCTGCGCGAGGGGTGGGAGGACATCGAGGCCCGCTTCGAGATCCCCGATCAGGTGGTGTCGTTCATGGGTCCTTTCTCCCAGCCGCGGTGGAACGGCGAGCCGTTCCCGGGAAAGACGCTCCTGCTCCATTGGGAGCAGGGCCTGGGCGACACGATCATGTTCGTGCGCTACGCCAGCCGTGTGAAGGCGCTCGGGGGCCGCGTCGTCGCCGTCGTCCAGCCCATGCTGGTGGATCTCGTCGCCACCTGCGAAGGGATCGACGACGTGGTGGCGGACGAGGCGCCGCTGCCGCCCTTCGACCTCCACCTTCCGCTGATGTCGCTCCCCCGCGTGTTCGGCACCGAAGAGGCCACCATCCCGGCGGAGATCCCCTACCTGGGAATCCCCCCGCACGCGCCCAATCGCGATGCGCTCCACGGCGTCCTGTCCGTTCCCACGCAACGCGTGCGGATCGGCTACGCCTGGACCGGCAGCCCGCGCCACCTGAACAACGCGATCCGCTCCATGCCGTTCGACAAGGTGGCGCGCCTGGAGGCCCTGTCCGGCGTCGCGTGGCACTGCTTCCAGATGCCGCCGCCCGAGGCCCTGCCGCTGCCGTCGGTGCCCCTGGGGCCGCTGCTCAGCACCTTCTCGGACACGGCCTACGCGCTGAGCTTCATGGACCTGGTGATCACCGTGGACACCGCCCTCGCCCACGTGGCGGGAGCGCTGGGTCTGCCGACCTTCCTGGTGCTGCCTTTCGGATCGGAGTGGCGCTGGCAGTGGGACCGGCCGGACAGCCCGTGGTATCCCACCATGCGGATCTACCGTCAGCCCGCGCCGGGCGATTGGGACACGCCCATCGATGAGATGCTCGCGGACCTGTCGGCGGAGGGGTGAGTGGGGAAGCCCGCTGAGGATCGCGGAAGCCTTCACGCCCTGCTGACCCAGGCCGTGGAGGACGATCGCGCCGGCCGCACGGAGGCGGCCGAAGCGGGCTACCGCGCCTACCTTGCGGCCGATCCGGGAAATGCCAGCGCCTGGGCGGACCTCGGCGGGCTGCTGCTGATGACGGGCCGCCCTGCGGAGGCGGAGGGCGCCTGCCGCCAAGCGCTGGAGCGGGCCGCTGACTACGTTCCGGCGAAGGTGAACCTGGCCCACGCGCTCCTTCGCCTGGGCCGCGGCGAGGAAGCGGAGTTCTTCTGCCGGGGCGTCCTCGCGGGCAATCCGGCCGACCGGGACGCGTGGATCGCGCTGGCCGAGATCTACCGGAGCCGCCGGGATCTGGCGCGGGCGCGGGCGGCCCTGGAGCGGCTGCGGGCGCTGGATCCCACCTACGGTCGCGTGGACGAGCGGCTGGCGGATCTCTACTTCCTCCAGCGGGACTGGGACGCGCTCCAGGCCCTTTCTCCTCCGGATGCCTCCGACGACGAGATCGCCTACGCCCGGGCCCACTGGGACCTGCGGCGGGGCCGGTTCGCCGAAGGGTGGGCGGGTTACGAGCTCCGCCTCCGCCTCGGCAGGATCGTTCAGGGAGAGGCGCTGGGAGGCGCCGCCTGGAAGGGCGAATCCTTCGCCGGCAAGACGCTGCTCGTGCATTGGGAGCAGGGCCTGGGCGATTCGCTGATGTTCCTCCGCTACCTGCCCCTGGTGAAGGCGCGGGGAGGAATCGTTCTGCTGGTGGTGCAGCCCCAGCTCCTGGATCTCGCGGCCACCTGCGAGGGCGTCGATCTCCTTCGCCCCTACGGCGCGCCGCATCCCGATCCCGACTTGCACGTCTTCCTGATGTCGCTGCCGCACCTACTCGGCGCGGACGAGGCGACCATCCCCGCTTCGGTGCCGTACCTCCGCGTTCCGGAAACCGTTCCGAATCGCATTGCGCTGGCGGAGCGGCTGACGGCGGCGGAAGGAAAACTGCGCGTCGGCCTCGTGTGGGCGGGCAACCCCCTGCATACCAAGGATGCGGAGCGCTCCCTCCCGGTGGAGGTCCTGGCGCCGCTCGCGGCCCTGCCGGGCGTGGCGTGGTTCAGCCTCCAGACGGGGCGCGAGGAGCTTCCCTCGCTGCCCGGCATCGCGTCCCTGGCGCCTCTTCTGGGCACGCTCGCGGACACGGCGTTCGCCCTGGGCGAGCTCGACCTGCTGATCACCGTGGACACCGCCGCGGCCCACCTCGCGGGCGCTCTGGGCGTTCCGACCTTCCTGCTGCTGCCCTTCTGCCCGGACTGGCGGTGGCTGTTGGACCGCGACGACAGCCCCTGGTACCCCAGCCTGCGGCTCTACCGCCAGGCGTTTCCCGGCGAATGGGAACCGGTGCTGCAGCAGGTGGCGGCGGAGCTTCAGGCCGGCTTGTAGCCCTTGAGCGCCCGCGCGCCCTGGCCCTGCAACTGCATCTCGCGGCGGATCCCTTCGCGCTGCTGGGACAGTCGCTCCGCCGCAGCGTCGAGGCGGGTTCCCAGCGCATGGGCGCGGGCCACGAGCTGCGGCCATTCGGCACCGCGCTCGGCTCCGGCGACGGCCGCGTCGAAGCGCGCTTGCCAGGCGGCGATGACGTCGCCTTCCAACGCGTCCGGCGCCTGGAGCAGCTGCTCCAGTTCATCCAGGAGGGACTGCAGGGCGCGGTCGCTCAAACGGTGAACTCCCGGGGCGACGCGTCCGGCGGAGGGGTGTTCGCCACGGTCTTCCGGCGGTGCAGCTCTTCCCAGGTCTCGCGCATCTCGCCCATCTGGATGGAGACCCGCTGGAGGCGTTCGGGCTGGTCGCGCTGGGCGCCGTCGAAGACCTCGTTCGTCCACCACTCGTAGATGCGGATGAGGTTCTGGACCACCTCGCCGCCGTCCTCGTGGTTCAGCCGCTCCTTCAGCTCGAGGATGATGTCGGCGATGCGGTTGGTGTGCCGCGCTTGGTCCGCGAGGTTTCTCTGGCGCATGGCTTCCTGGGCCTGCTTGATGAATCGCTGCCCGCCTTCGAGGAGAAGGGCCGTCATCTGTTCGGGACTTGCCCCCTGGATGCGCTGAAGAAGGTAGTGATCCGTAGCCTTCCCCGCCGTGTATCCCTTCATGTCTGACCTCGCTACCGTTCATCGGCCGGGGATCCCGGCCGGATGAGTCCCGCCCCGAAGCGATGGGACGAAAGGTCCAGCATTCTACCCAGGGGGCGAAGCCAAAGTTCCGCCCGTCATCACGCGGGTTGGACGATGCCGCGCGAAATGATTCCGTCAGGCCGTTCCGAACAAGCGGTCGCCCGCGTCACCGAGGCCGGGCAGGATGTAGCCCTTGTCGTTGAGCTGGCGATCCACCGCGCCCACCACGAGGCGGAGGTCGGGATGGTCCGCGCGCAAGCGCTCGATGCCTTCGGGCGAGGCGAGCAGGGCGACGAGGGTGAGGTTGATCGCGCCCGCGGCCTTCAACTGCCGGATGGCTTCGGACGCGCTGCCGCCGGTCGCGAGCATGGGGTCGAGGACGAAGACGGGCCGCGCCTCCAGGAGGGGCGGGAAGTTGCGGTAGTAGGGCACGGGCACCAGCGAATCGTGGTCGCGGTAGAGCCCGAGGTGGCCGACCTTCGCGGTGGGCAGGAGCTGGAGGAAGGAGGGCAGCAGGCCGAGGCCCGCGCGGAGAACCGGCACCAGCACGGGATCCAGCGACTTCAGGCGAAGCGTTCCCGTGCGCTCCAGCGGCGTCTCCACCACCACGGATTCCACCGGCAGGTCGCGCGTCGCCTCCACCGCGAGGATCAGGCCGACCTCCTCGATGAGCGCGCGGAACAGGCTTCCGGGCGTCTTGCGGTCGCGGATGAGCGACAGCTTGTGGTGGACCAGCGGGTGATCGATTACGTGGATCGTCATGGGTGCCTCGGGGCCGCTCCGCTGCGGACGCGCGAGTTGAAGCGTAACAGGGGGCGGCGTTCCCGCGGTCCGCGTCGCGCCGCTTCCGTCGACTCCGCTCGCGTCCGTACGGGCATCCGAAGGGCGGAAACGAATGGGTCGGGAAGGGGAGGTAGCGTCCAAAAAAATGAAGATTCGGGAGATTTCTCTGTTGACCTCATCCGGATCGCTGGTTTGATGTTGAATCAGAGGAAAAACGACCGATCATCTTCCCCATAGGGCCAGCAGCGAGGTATCTGAGATTTGGAGCGTGGGAAATGCTAAAGAAAGTGGCCATCTTCAAGGCCCTGGATGTGGAAATCAAGAAGCAGCGAGGACCCGTGGCGGTCAAGGATGCCTACAAGGGCCACCATTCGTTGAAGGAAGAGCTAAGTCAGCCTGGAATCACCATCTTGGGTGAAGTGGCCGGGGGCGACCCCGGCCGCGGCCAGGTGCGGGAATCCTACAAGGCCTCGACCCATGCCAAGAGCCTGGTCGAGAACGGGGCCAAGGCCCTTTCCGTGGCCACGGACAAGTTCCTGTACTACGGCGAGGACAAGCACCTGTCCGAAGTGCGGAGCCAGGTGAAGGTGCCCCTGCTGCGGCGGGAGTTCATCTTCGAGGAGTACCAGGTCGAGGAGAGCAAGATCCTCGGCGCGGACGCCATCTTCCTGATGCCCGCGCTGCTCGGCCAAGAGCGGCTCCAGGCCCTCCTGAAGTTCGCCATGAGCAAGGGCCTGGACGTGGTGGTGGAAGTCACCTCCGAGTCCGAATTGGAGCGGGCCGTGGAAGCCGGGGCGGACATCGTGTGCGCCGTGGGCCGGAACCTGGACACCTGGGAGGCCGCCTGGGAGCAGGCCGTGGCCCTCGTCAAGAAGGTGCCCAAGAGCTGCCTGAAGATCGTGGAAGGCGGCATCCACCGCCTGGAGCAGATCAAGCAGATGGAGGCCCTGGGCGTCCATGGGCTGATCGTCGGCGACGCGCTCCTCGACGACTACTATCCCGGCAAGCGCCTCGCCCAGATCCTGGCCGGCGTCGAGCCCCCGAAGAAAGCCGTGAAGCCCAAAGGCAAGACCGGCTCTGCCGCCGACGCGGCGCAAGCCCCCCAGGCTGTTCCGGCAGCCAAGGAAAGCCCATCCACCCCGCGGAAGGATGCGCCTGGAGTTGGCATCCAGCTTGCCAAGGCTAAGCCGTCTTCCCGCCCGACCCCTTCCAACCCCGCCCAAAAGGGCGTAAAGGAGCCACCCATGGCTGAACTGACCAACATGGTCGTCCCGACCGAACCCGTCGCCGCGAAGAAGCCGGCGAAGAAGGCCGCGCCGAAAAAGCCCGCGGCGAAGAAGCCGGCCGTGAAGAAGGCCGCCGCCCCCAAGAAGGCTGCCGCGAAGAAGCCGGCCGCCAAGAAGGCCGCCGCCCCCAAGAAGGCCGCCGCGAAGAAGCCGGCTGCCAAGAAGGCCGTCGTGAAGAAGGCCGCTCCGAAGAAGGCCGCCGCGAAGAAGCCGGCCGTGAAGAAGGCTACGCCGAAGAAGGCCGCCGCCAAGAAGCCGGTCGCCAAGAAGACCGCCGTGAAGAAGGCCGTGGCGCCGAAGAAGGCCGTCGCGAAGAAGCCGGCCGCCAAGAAGACCGCTGTGAAGAAGGCCGTGAAGAAGGCCGCGCCGAAGAAGGCCACCGCCGCGAAGAAGCCGGCCGTGAAGAAGGCTGCGCCGAAGAAGGCCGCCAAGAAGTAGCGCTGGTCGTCGCGCACACCTGGCTAAGATCAGAGAGGCGCGCGAGCGCGCCTCTCTGAGCCGGGTGCCTCATGAATCTGATCGACCGTGTCTCCGCTCTCGAAGTGCTGGACAGCCGGGGGAACCCCACGGTGCTGGCACGGGTCCACCTTTCCGACGGGACGGTCGGGCAGGCCCTGGTCCCCTCGGGCGCATCGACCGGCAGCCGCGAGGCGCTGGAGCGCCGGGACGGCGACAAGAAGCGCTACCTCGGCAAGGGCGTGCTGGGCGCGGTGGACGCCATCAATGTCGAGCTGGCGGCGGCGCTCGAAGGTATGGATCCCTTCCAGCAGGCCGAGCTCGATGAGCTGATGTGCGACCTGGACGGGACCGAGAACAAGGCCCGCCTGGGCGCGAACGCCATCCTGGGCGTGTCCATGGCCCTGGCCGACGCGGCCGCCCGCGCCGCCCGGATGCCGCTGTACCGCTACCTGGGCGGCGCCTCAGCGCGCCTGCTGCCCGTCCCGATGATGAACATCCTCAACGGCGGTGCCCACGCGGACAACAACGTGGACATCCAGGAATTCATGGTGCTGCCCGTGGGCGCCCCGAATTTCCGGGAGGCCCTCCGGTGGGGCGTGGAGATCTACCACGCCCTGAAGGCCGTCCTGAAGGACCGCAAGCTGGCCACGGGCGTGGGGGACGAGGGCGGGTTCGCCCCGAACCTGGGCTCCAACGAGGAGGCCCTCGACCTGATCGGCGAGGCCGTCAAGAAGGCCGGCTACAAGCTCGGGAAGGATGTGTTCCTGGGCCTGGACTGCGCCGCCAGCGAGTTCCACACCGGCAAGACCTACGCCCTCGACGGCGCCCACAAGTCGGCCGCCCAGCTGGTCGAGTACTACCAGGGCCTGGTGTCCCGGCATCCCATCCTGTCCGTCGAAGACGGGTTCGCCGAGGGCGACTGGAAGGGCTGGAAGGCCCAGACGGACGCCATGGGCGCCAAGACCCAGCTCGTGGGCGACGACCTCTTCGTGACCAACCCCGCCATCCTCGCCAAGGGCATCCAGGAGGGCGTGGCCAACGCGATCCTCATCAAGCTGAACCAGATCGGGACGGTCACCGAGACCCTGCGGGCCGTGGAGATGGCCCACAAGGCGGGCTACCGCGCGATCATCAGCCACCGCAGCGGCGAGACCGAGGACAGCTTCATCGCCGACCTCGCCGTGGCCACGGGCGCGGGCCAGATCAAGACCGGCGCCCCCTGCCGGACGGACCGGGTCGCCAAGTACAACCGCCTGCTCTCCATCGAATGGGAACTGGGCGCCGCCGCTCGCTATGCCGGCCGCGAAGCCTTCGGTTCCCGCCTCGCCTAGGAGGTCCCGATGAACGCCAACTGGCTCCTGAAGTCGTCCACCGTATGGGGCGCGCTGGGAGCCTCGGGGCTGTTGTCCCTGGTGGCGCTCCTCTTCTCCCAGGGCGGGCTGCCGGAACTGCGCAAGCGGGAGGCGGAACTGGCGACCGCCCGCGGACGGCTGGTGGAGCTCAATCGGCACAACCGCGAACTCCTCGAGGAGGTCCAGCGGCTCGCCGCGAAGGATCCCGAACTGATGGAAGCCCTGGCCCGCCGCCAGGGCTACGCCCGCCCCGGCGAGACCGTCTACACCTTCCGCAACCGCGAGCGCTGACATGGATCTCCACCTCGCGTCGGCCTCCGGCAACCTGTTCGGCTACCTGTGGGTCGATGAGGCTAAAGATAGTTTTGGCGAGCATTACACACGAATCCTGTGCCCCCGGAGCCATGGATTCGGTTTAGATGGCCTTTTTTTGATGCAAAGGCCTCAAGACGGCCCGTGGAGGCTCGAGCACTGGGATACGGATGGGGCTAAGACCTTTTGTTCCAATGGTAGCAGGGCCGCCCTGGCGGTCCCCGAGGCGCCCGAAGGCGAGGTCGTGGAGGTCCTCTCCACCGGCGAGCGCATTCGGCTTCGTAGGGACGGCGCGGACGTCGCCATCCGGATGCCCGAGGGCGACGGCTTCGGATTGCGCGCGGTGCCCATGCCGACGCCGCACCCGGCGGGCTTCGGCTGGATCGGGAATCCGCAGCTCGTGATGCGCGTGCCTTCCGTGGCCGACGTCGACCTGGCCGTGTTCGCGCCGCCCTTCCGCCACCATCCGGCGCTCGAGGGCGGAACCAACGTGAGCGTGGTGGAGGTGCTCGCTCCCGGCGAGGCTCGCATCCGCTCCTGGGAGCGCGGCGTGGAGGGCGAGACGCTCAGCTGCGGCACGGGCAGCGCCGTCGCCGTCGCGTGGCTGGCCCGCACCGAGGGCGTCTCCCGCTGGCGCCTGCACAACGCCGCGGGCGAGACGCTGTCGGTGGAACTTCAGCTCGGCGACGACGGCGCCTGGCGCGACCTGTGGCTCTCCGGACCCGCCCGCCACCTGGGCGTCGTGCGCGTGGATCCCGCGCTCCTGACGGGGCCGCATCCCTGACCACACCAGCGCTCCGCCGTGGAACCCCGACCTGCTAGACTGGTGTGTTCCACACCCGAGGGGATGTTCCGATGCGAGGTTTCACCAGCGCCTGCGCGACGAGAAGGGCCGTCTGATGCGCGCCCGGGTGGTGGCTCTCGCGAACCAGAAGGGCGGCGTCGGCAAGACCACGTCGGCCATCAACCTCGCCGCGTCGCTCGCGATGATGGAGAAGCTGGTCCTGCTGGTGGACTTCGATCCCCAGGGACACAGCACCACGGGCCTCGGCTTTCCCAAGCCGGACCACCGCGCGGGCGCCTACGCCCTGATGAAGGGCGCGCCGGCCGAGGCGCTGGTGCTCAGCACCGAAGTGCCCATGATGCAGGTCATCCCCGCCGGCAAGGACCTCGCCCAGCTGGAGTTCGAGCTGTTCGAGCTGCCCCAGCTCCAGGTGCTCCGCCGCGCGCTCGCGCCGCTGATGGATCGCTTCGACTACATCCTGATCGACCCGCCGCCGAGCCTCGGGATGATCACCCTCAACGCCCTGTCCGCGGCGGACGAGGTCATTGTTCCCATGCCCTGCGAGTTCTTCGCGCTGGACGGCCTGGCGGAACTCACGGAGACGCTGCGGCGCATCCAGGCGGGTCCCAATCCCCGGCTCAAGCTGGGCGGCATCCTGCTCACGATGGCGGAGGAGCGCACCAACCTCGGCGCCGCCGTCGCCGCGGAAGTGCGGCACGCCTTCCCCGGCAAGGTGTTCCAGACCATGATCCCCCGGAACATCCGGCTCGCCGAGGCGCCCAGCCACGGCAAGCCGGTGGCCTTCTACGACCTGCGCTCCAAGGGCGCCCAGGCCTACCTCAACCTCGCGAAGGAGTGGATGGGCCTGGAGGTTCCCGCGAGGAGGGAAGCCTGATGACGACGCCCGTGAAGCGCCCGGCCCTCGGCCGGGGCCTGACCTCGCTCATGAGCCAGATGGCGCCCGAGGACGCCCCCCAGCGGGAGCTGCCGCTGGGAAGCCTGGTGCCCAACCGCGCCCAGCCGCGCACCCACTTCGACGAGACGGCCCTCGCCGAGTTGGCGGAGAGCCTCAAGCAGCACGGGATGGTGCAGCCCATCGTCGTCCGCAAGGTGGGCGAGCAGTTCGAGATCATCGCCGGCGAGCGCCGCTGGCGGGCCGCGCGCAAGGCGGGGCTTGCCATGGTTCCGGTGGTGGTGAAGGAGGTCCCCGACGACCGCCTGCTCGAGATCGCCCTGGTGGAGAACATCCAGCGCCAGGAGCTGAATCCCATCGAGGAAGCCACCGCGTACTGGCAGCTGGGCGAGCACCTGCGCCTCACCCAGGAGCAGGTGGCGGACCGCGTGGGCAAGTCGCGGCCGCAGGTGGCGAACACCCTGCGCCTGCTGCGCCTGCCGGCGGAACTGAAGACCGACGTGGCCGCCGGGCGGCTCAGCACGGGGCACGCCAAGGTGCTCCTCGGCGTTCCCGATCCGCGCCTCCAGGAGCAGCTCGCCCACGAGGTGGTGGCCCAGCAGCTCAGCGTGCGCGCGCTGGAAGCCCGCATCCAGCAGCTCCAGAAGCAGGTGAAGGCCAAGGGCCGGAAGAAGCATCCCCAGGAGCTGTTCATCAAGGCCGCCGCCGAGGAGCTGACCCAGTCCTGGGGCACCCGCGTGGAGATCAAGGCCAAGGGCAAGGTCGGCGCCCTGGTGATGCACTACGGCAGCGAAGGGGAGCTGGATCGCCTCTTCGAGGCCCTGAAGCACGGTCCCGCGAAGCGCCGGTAGGAGTTCCCATGTCCTGGTTCGTGAAGAAGCGCCAACAGAAGATCGCCGTCGAAGAAAAGACCGTCCGCGTTCCCGAAGGCCTGTGGATCAAGTGCGACGCCTGCAAGGAGCTGATCTACCGCAAGGAGCTGGTCAACACCCACAACGTCTGCCCCAAGTGCGGCTACCACTTCCGCATCGGCGTCGAGGAGCGGTTGGAGAACTTGATGGACGCGGGCTGGACCGGCCTGTTCGGCGACCTCCGCAGTACGGATCCCCTCGGCTTCGCCGCCACCAAGAGCTACCGCGAACAGCTCGATCGGCTGGAGCAGGCCGGCGAGACCGAGGACGCGGTGGTGGTCGTGGAGGGCACCCTGGCCGGCCACGTGGTGGTGGCCGCGATCATGAACTTCGACTTCCTCGCCGCCAGCATGGGCAGCGTGGTGGGCGAGAAGCTGCGCCTCGGCGCGGAGCGGGCCCTCGAGAAGGGTTGCGCCTACCTGATCGTGAGCTGCAGCGGCGGGGCGCGAATGCAGGAGGGCACCCTGTCCCTGATGCAGATGGCCAAGGTGAGCGCCGCCCTGGCCAAGCTCGACAAGGCGGGCCTGCCCTACCTCAGCATCCTCACCGATCCCACCACCGGCGGCGTCAGCGCCAGCTACGCCATGCTGGGCGACCTGAACATCGCCGAGCCTAAGGCGCTCATCGGGTTCGCGGGGCCGCGCGTCATCGAGCAGACCATCAAGCAGAGCCTGCCCGAGGGTTTCCAGCGCTCCGAGTTCCTCCAGGCCCACGGGATGGTGGACAAGGTGGTCACCCGCGATCACCTGAAGGATTTCATCGCCGCCTGCCTCGCGTGGATGGGCCCCGCCCCCCGCGACTGATGGGCAGCGCGGGTCGGGTCCATCTTCCGCGGCTCGAGGCGCGGGGCCACCTCGGCATCAAGTGCGGCCTGGAGAACATCCGCGCCCTTCTTGAAGCGGTGGGCCGGCCGGACGCGGGCTATCCCGTGGTTCTCGTCGCGGGCACCAACGGGAAGGGGAGCACCGGCGCCTTCCTGGCGCACATGCTGAAGGCCGCGGGCCTCAGCGTGGGCTGGACCACCTCGCCCCACCTGGTGGATCCCACCGAGCGCATCTGGCTGGACGGCGCGCCCATCGACGAAGACACCCTGGACCGCCTCCTGGGCGAGGCCTTCGAGGCCGAAGTCTGCGCGGATCTCCGGGCCACCTACTTCGAGCTGATGATCACCGCGGCCCTCTCCGCCTTCCGAGCGAAGCGCGTGGACATCGCCGTGGTGGAAGTGGGCCTCGGCGGCCGCTGGGACGCCACCAACGCCACCGAGCCGATCGTCACGGTGCTCACCACCGTGGGATTGGATCACCAGCAGTACCTGGGCGACACGCGGGAGGCCATCGCCCGCGAGAAGCTGTGCACGGCCCGCGACGGCCGTCCCCTCGTTCTGGGCCCCTCCCTGGATCCGGCGTGGATCCGGCCGCTCCTTCCCTGCCAGCCCATCCTGTGCCCCGCGCCCCGGCTGGGTCCGGCGAAGCTGCGGTGGGACCACTCGGAGGTGGCGGGGAACCGCGTCGGGCTGGCGGGCCTCCACCAGTTGGACAACCTGGCCACGGCCTTCGAGGCGGCGCGGCAGGTGCGGGCGCAGGGCTTCTCCCTGCCCGATGACCGGCTGTGGGCCGGCGTGGCGGCCACCCGCTGGCCGGGGCGGCTGTGGGCGGTTCCGGGGCTGGAGGACGTGTGGCTGGACGGCGCCCACAACCCCGATGGCGCCCGGGCCCTGGCGGATCACGCCGTGGCCTGCGGGACGCGCCCCCACCTGTGGTTCGGCGCCATGGGCGACAAGGATCTGGCGGGCGTGGCCGCGGAGCTGAAGCGGATGCAGCCCCTGTCCCTCACCTTCGTCCGAGGCGAGGGCGCGCGCTACGCCACGGCCGAGGCCCTGGCCGCCGCCTGGGGCGCAGAGGCGCCCCTGCTGAGCGTTCCCGAAGCCGCGGCCCGGCTGCGGGAACCCGCGGACGCCCCCCGCCTCGTCACGGGATCGCTGTACCTCGCGGGCGACCTGCTGCGGGAACTGGGTGTCCGGCCCTTCTGAACGCCGTCCCCCAAGTCCTGCGTTCCTCCGGTCGATGAGGCACCCGTGCGACGTCTTCTCCTGCTCTGCCTCCCGGGCCTCCTGGCCGCCTCGGTCCCGGCGGAAGCTCCCTGCCGGATCGTGGCGGTGGAGCGCAAGGGCCTGCCGCCCTACGAGTCCGCGGATCGGGTCTACCTGCTGGAGGGCGGCCGGGACCGCGGGCTGCGAGTGGGCCAGCGGCTGACCGTGCGGCGGCCGGGATCCTCCGCGACCCTGGGCCATCTGGCCGTGGTGGAGGTGCGCGACGCCGTGGCCGAGAGCCGGTTCGAGCCGGCGCCGGGTTCCATGGGCGCGCCGTTGAAGGGCGACCTCGCCTGGCGGACGGATCTGGCGGCCCTGCCGGAACTGCCCCCGGTCGCGGAAGAGGCGGGCGCCCCGCCTTCGTCTCCGAAGGCCGTTTCCCAGGCGCCGCCGCGGGAGGGGCTCCTGTTCTTCCTGCCCCAGCGGGCGGAGCTCAGTCCCGCGGGGCAGGAGAAGCTGCGGACCTGGGTGGAAGGGTGGGGCGCCGACGGGCGGTGGGCGGTCCAGGTGCCCGTTACCCGCGCCCTCAAGCCGGCCCTCCAGAAGCAGCGGGCCGAGGCTCTCCAGGCGGCGCTCCAGGCCCTGGGCGTCGCCCACGCCGAAGTGGAGACCGAGGCCCGCGCCGCCGAGGGCAAGTACGATCCGGCCTGGATCCGCCACTGGGATTGACCCGCTAACCTGGACCCATGTCCGCCGCCTCCACCCGCGCCGTCGCCCTCGCCCTGATCGCCAACGGCGGGATCGCCGTGGCGAAGTTCGGTGTCTTCTTCGTCACGCGCAGTTCCAGCCTGCTCACCGAGGCCATCCATTCCACCGCGGACTGCGCCAACCAGGTGCTGCTGTTCCTGGGCCTCCGCGGGAGCAGCCGGCCCCCCAACGCGAGGCACCCGCTGGGCCACGGCCAGGCGGCCTTCGTCGCCAGCTTCCTGGTGGCCCTGCTGCTGTTCACGGTGGGCGGGCTCTACTCGCTGGTGGAGGGGATCCACAAGATCCGCCACCCGGAGCACCCCCATCAGCTGGGGTGGGCGGTGGCCCTGCTGCTGTTCGCCATCGCCCTGGAGGGCTGGTCCCTGCGCGGGGCGCTCCACGCCGCCGAGGCCGAGCGCCGGGGCCGGTCCCTGCTGCGCTACCTGCGCCAGTCCAGTAGCACCGAGCTGGTGGTGGTTTTGGCGGAGGACATGGCGGCCCTGCTGGGGCTGGTGATCGCCCTGGCGGCGGTTCTCCTGACGCTGGCTACGGGCAATCCCGTGTGGGATGGAATCGGGAGCGTCGCCATCGGGCTGCTGCTCATCGCCGTGGCGGCCTTCGTGGGCGCCGAGGTCGCCAGCCTCCTGCTGAACGAGGCCCCGCCCCTGGCGCTGCGGGGCGCCATCCGCGCCGCCGCGGATGCGGATCCCGGCGTGGAGCGCGTCCTGAACCTGGTGGCGGTGATCGTGGGCAGCGACCGGTTGATGGTGGCCCTCAAGGTGAAGTTCCACGAGCAGCCCAGCGGCGGGGCCCTCGTGGACGCCATCAACGCCCTGGAGCGGAGCCTCCGCGCCCGCTTCCCCCAGATCCAGCACCTGTTCGTGGAGCCCGACGAAGCCTGAGGCCCAGGCCCGTCACGCATTGAAAAGACTCTTTCACCACCAAGACACCAAGGGCACCAAGAACGGCCCGGGAACCGGCCCCTGCTTTGCTTGGTGTCTTCGTGCCTTGGTGGTGATCCTTCTTTCAGGCGCAAACCCGTATCAGCCCACCACCAGCCACACTGGCCGGCCCTTCCGCACGGCTTCGCGCAGGGCGCGCTGGGCGGGGCCCAGGTCCAGGGCCTCGGCGGCGAGGCCGGTCAGACCCACGCGGGTGACGGCCACGCCCTCGCGGGGGACGGGCAGGGGCACGGTGAGGCCCGCCAGGGGGCGTTCGGCCACGCCGGGATCCGGAAGCGTGAAGCCCGTGCCCGTCTCCAGCGACTCGCGGGAATAGCCCAGCTTCCGCTCGATCAGGGACCACATCCGCCGCCCCGGGACGCGCCGGCCCCGCTCCCACAGCGAGACCGTCTGCTGGCTGACTTCCAGCAGGTCGGCGAAGGCCTGCTGGCCGAAGCCCAGGGACTCGCGCACCTCGCGCAGCCGACGGGGAAATCCGGTCCCGGGCGAGTTCATGGGGTGTGTCCCGGTGGACAACGCTGTTGTAAAACGGAACGGCCGCACCTGCCACCCCGGGAGAAGGAGTGGCCGAAAATCCGTAGCCGCATGACCTCCAGGCTAGTTAAGTGCGAGGGCGGAGGGAAGTCGAGGTTGGAAAACCACGGCGGTCATCGAATGTGATACAACTCAGTTGTCTAAGGGGAAAGGCCCAGTGATTCCGGAAGCAGATCCCGTGAAGAAGGCGCCGCCCGTCGTCCTCGTGGTGGAGGACGAGGACATGGTCCGCGAGGTGGTGCGGGAGGTGCTCCTCTTCCTCGGCTTCCAGGTGATCGAGGCGGCCACGGCGCCCGAGGGCCTGCGGATATTCGACCGCCGGAGGGCGGAGATCGACCTGGTGCTCCTGGACATGACCATGCCCGCGATGGGGGGAGCCGAGCTGCGGGGGGAATTGCGGAGCCGGGGCGGCGCGGGCGCGCGGGTCCCCATCCTGCTGTCGTCGGCTTTCCCCCATGAGGACGTGGGCCACATCCTGTCGGAGGATCCCCGGACCCGCTTCCTTCCCAAGCCCTACACCGTGGGCGAACTGGGCGAGAAGCTCGCCGAGTGCCTGGCCCTGGAAGGCGCGACCGCCCTGGTTCCCGAGCCTTTCCTCACTCGCCGATGATCTTGATGAGCACGCGCTTGTCGCGCCCGCCGTCGAATTCGCCGTAGAAGATCTGCTCCCAGGTCCCGAAGTCCAGCTTCCCGCCAGTGATGGCCACCACCACCTCGCGGCCCATGACCTGGCGCTTGTGGTGGGCGTCGCCGTTGTCCTCTCCCGTTCGGTTGTGGAGGTAGCCGCCGGCGGCGGGATCGCTGCCGGGATTGAAGGGCGCCAGCTTCTCCAGCCAGCGGAGGTAGTCCTGCTTCAGGCCGGACTCCTCGTCATTGATGAACACGCTGGCGGTGATGTGCATGGGGTTCACCAGGCACAGGCCCTCCTTCACGCCGCTGGCGCGGACGGCGGCGGCCACCTCTTCCGTGAGGTTCACGAAGCCCGTGCGGCCGGGGACGTGGAGCGTGAGGACCTTGCGGTGGCTCTTCATGGGGGCAGGATAGCGAAAACCCCGGGTGGGGACCCGGGGTTCGCGTAGCGGGGCGGAGGGGCGCTCCTATCCATGTGGGATCAAGACGCAGGGTTTTCTTTTCACCACCAAGACACCAAGGCACCAAGAAAAGCTCTGTCCACTGCGGATGTGGTTCTTGGTGTCCTTGGTGCCTTGGTGGTGATCCTTATCTTTTGAATTGAATGCAAACAGGTATCAGTAGCCCGTGATGGTGACGTCGTCGAAGTTCACGCGGTTGGAGCTGCCGTCGGTCTTGCGGAGCTCGAAGCGGATGGGCGCGGCGACGTTCACCGTGAAGGTGGCGGTGGCCAGGGTGGTGGAGGTGGTGCTGACCGCCGTTCCCGCCTGCGTCCAGGCGCCGCCGCCGTTGGTGGAGTACCACAGCCCCCAGGTGGAGGGGTCGTCCGTCCCGTACTTGGCGTGCTTGACGGTGACGGTCTTGGCGCCGCCGGCGAAGTTGAAGTTCATGGTGACCTTGGCGCTGTTGCGGGCGCGGACGCTCTGGGCGCCCACCTTCCGGTCGCTGGCGGTGTCGCCCAGCAGGGCGTCGTTCAGCGTCCACGTGCCGGTGGGGAGGGCGACGGTCCCCGTGGCGTAGGCGGCCTTGTCGCCGGTGTCGAAGGTCTCCTTCAGGCTGCTGCCGGTCGCGGAGGTGACGGTGATGGTCCGGGTGGCGGACGCGGACTTGCCCTGGTTGCTGGTGGCCGTGAAGGTGGCGGTGTAGGTGCCCGCCGTTCCGTACGCGTGGCTGATCGGACCCAGGACCGCAGCGGTGGCGCCGTCGCCGAAGGCCCAGCCGTAGCTGAGGGCGCTGCCGTCGGAGATGCTGGCGGTCCCCTGGAAGCTGACGGAGCCGCCCGCGGCGAGGGAGACGTTCGAGGCCGGCGTCGCGATCCCCACCACCGGCGTCGGCGCCGCGGGGCCGCTGTCCCCGGCGAGGTAGGCGGTGGCGTTCAGGAAGAAGGCGCGGTTGCTGTTGATCGTGTAGCTGTTGTGCAGCGCCTTGCCCGAGGTGGTGGTGGTCCCGTCGTCGGTGGGAGCGCTGTCGCTGATGGCCACCACGCGGCCGTTCCCGAGGGTGCAGGTCACGATGAACGACCCCGTGTCGCCGCTCACCTGGGTGCGGAGGATCTCGCGCACGCTGGGGTTCTGGGCCGTGTTCACGGTCAGGTAGGAATAGGAGTGGAAGTCCATCAGCCCCAGGGACCCGTAGGCGCCGTGGAGGATGGCCTGCTCGGCGGGGCTCGTGCCGGTGGAGAAGGCGGTGCTGGTGGTGTCGGCCAGGGAGTCGCCGGGGCCGTGGCCGGGCACGAAGGTGAACCCGTAGGGATTGGTCCCGTTCACCGCCACCAGGTCGTTGAAGGCCGTGTAGGCGTCGGTTCCGCCCGTGCCGCTGTAGCGGGCGGAGCCGGGGTGGTTGCCCACCAGGAACAGTCCGCCGCCGTTCTGGACGAAGGCGAGGATCGCCTGCTTTTCCGCCGCGGTGAACTTCAGGTACGGCTCCGGAAGGATGTAGACCGCGTAGTTGGAGAGATCCTGGGCGTTGGTGGCGTCGCCGTAGGTGAGGCGGCCCGACGGCGGGAGGGACTGGACCTTGTAGCCCGCCTGGTAGAGGTCGAAGGCCCAGGCGCTGATGCCGCCGTTCCAGTCGGCTTCGGACGCGGGGGCCGCCGGGCTGGGATCGGGCTCGCTGGCGGAGCAGATCACCCACTCGGCGGAAGTGCCCGCCTCCTCGTGGCGGGTGTGGTCGAACAGGATCCGTTTGGGAGCCTGGGCGGAGATCGCCAGGGCCGACGCCAGGGCGAAGATCAGCGGAACGCGGAAGGAGCGCATGGACACCTCGAAAAGGGGAAGGAAGGATCCTCTCCATTCCACCGGCATCGGGCGTGTCGTGAACGTGAATTTCCTGTTCTTCACAAGAATTAACATCCTTCTTCGGGCCGTTTCGCGCGGCACACTGGAGGGATTCCCCAGGAATCGCCATGCTCGCCTTCGCGCTCCTCCTTTCCCTGCTTCAGGCCCCCGCTCCCGCGCCGGATCCCGTGCCTCCGGCCCGCATCGAGATGACCACGCCCTTTCCGGTGCATCTGGGCAGCGTGGGGCCGCGGGAGACGCGCGAGGCCGCCTACGGCATCCGCAGCCTCCACGACCGCCCGTTCCGCCTGCGCGTCCTGGACCTGTCGCTGGGATTGAGCCTGGACGAGGCCCAGCTGGCGGCGCCGCTGCAGCCGGGCGAGGTCCGCACCGTCCGGGTGAAGGTGGATCCCACGGGCCTGGAAGGCCCCATCAAGGGCGCCGTGCGCCTGGGCACGGATGATCCCGCCCAGCCCAATTACATCCTGCGCTACGACATGCTGGTGCGGCCCGAAGTGGCCGTGGACGCCGAGCGCCGCAGCTTCGGGGACGTCCTGCCCCACGAGCGGCCCGAGGTGACCTTCCGCTTCCGGCGGGAGGGGGGCGATCCCCTCAAGCTGGTGCTCGCCTCGGAATTGCCCTCCTATTTGGAGGCGGAGCTGGGTCCCGCCGGGGACAGCGGCGACCTGCGCTTGAAGCTGCGGCCCAGTGCCCTGAAGCCCGGCGTCACCGCGGGGTTGGAGATCGTGAAGGTGGCGACCAATGCGCCCCGGCAGCCGGTGTTCACGCTCTACGCGGACTGGCGCCTGACCCTGCCGGTGATCGCGACGCCCTCCCGCCTGGTCTTCGCGGACCTCCGCACCACGGAGCTGGAACTGGAACTGACGGCCCGGGATGGCCGGCCCTTCGAGCTCCGGGAGATGGCCATCGAGGGGGCGGGATTCACGGTGGTGGACGAGTTGCATCCTTCGGCCGCGCGGCAGGTCCTGCGGATCCGCCGGACCGGCGCGAGTGCCGACGCGGTGCTGGTCCTCCGCTGCTCGAACCTGGAGGCGCCCCTGAACGTGCCCCTGCGGTTCCTGGATCCCAAGGCCCCGGCGGAAAAGCCCAGGCCCCTGCCTCCGCCGCCCGAGGCGCACGAACACGCCCATCCGCACACGCACTGAAGCGACTCAGATGCTGGCGGGCCGGGCGTCCTCTTCGGTGAAGCGGAGGGTCACCTTGATCATCTTGCCGTCCCGCAGGACGTCGAAGACGATCTCGTCGGCGGGCGGCTCCAGTTCGAGCATGGCCATGAACTGGCCTTCGCTTTCGATCGCCCGCCCCTGGTAGCCCAGCAGGACGTCGCCCATCACGCGCACGCGGCCCGAATCGTCCAGCTCCATGGCGCGGAGGCCGGCCCGGGCGGCGGGCGTCCCGGGCGTCACCTTTCCGATGAGGATGCCGCGGAGCCCGAACGTCTGTTGGGTGATGGCCGAGGGCCAGGAATCGAAGCCCATGCTCGGGGGGTGGAGGAAGCCCCGGGCGATCAGCCGCGGCACCACCCCGTTCAGGGTGTCCACGGGGATCGCGAATCCGACGCCCACGGACCCTTCTCCCCGGGTGGCCGCGATGGCGGTGTTCATCCCGATGAGGCGCCCGCCGCTGTCGAGCAAGGGGCCGCCGGAGTTGCCGGGGTTGATGGCGGCGTCCGTCTGGATGGAATTGAGGATCCAGGTGCTGTACCCGGTGGCGATCTCCCGTCCGAGGGCGGAGATGACGCCCCGGCTGAGGGAGTGGTCCAGGCCGAAGGGGTTGCCCACGGCCAGGACCGATTGGCCCACCTGGAGGCCGCCGCTGGCGCCGATGGGAATGGGGCGCAGCGCATCCAGGGGCGCGAAGGCCTGGATCACGGCGATGTCGTAGGCGAAGCTGGCGCCGATCACGCGGCCCTTGTAGGTCTTGCCCCCGGCCAGGGTGATTTCCACCTCCTTGGCGTCAGCGAGCAGCTTTCCGTTCACTTCCTTGCTGATGACGTGGTGGTTGGTGACGATGTGCCCCCACTCATCCCACACGAAGCCCGTGCCCGAGCCCGCCGGAATCTTGTCGGAGTCGTTCGAGAGCTGGACGTAGGCGGACACGAACACCACGCTCGGCTTGATCTCCTTGAACCGGCGGATGGTGTTCCGCTCCTCGGCGCTGAGGGGGGCGGCGGGGGCCACCGGGCGGGGAGCCGCGTGCGCGCGGAACCGCTCGATGATGCTCTCCTCGGTGGGAGCCGCGGGGCGGGGCGCTTGGGTGGTCGGCCCCTGGGCGGGGAGGGCCAGGGCGGCGAGGAGGATCAGGGCGGCGCGGATCATGGGAGCTCCCTTCCGATTATGCGGCGGGCGGGGCCGCTAGACTGGGCTTTCGCCCGAACGGGGGTCCCATGTCCACAGCCACCGCGCCCACTCAGCCCGCCGCCGGCTCCGGCCTTCCGCCGGAGGGCTACGTCCCGCGCCACAAGATCCGGTTCGTCACCGCCGCCAGCCTGTTCGACGGCCACGACGCCAGCATCAACATCATGCGGCGGATCCTCCAGGCCGCGGGCTGCGAGGTGATCCACCTGGGCCACAACCGCTCGGTGCTGGACGTGGTGGAGACCGCCGTCCAGGAGGACGCCCAGGGCATCGCCGTCTCCAGCTACCAGGGCGGCCACGTGGAGTACTTCAAGTACATGGTGGACCTCCTGAAGGAGCGGGGCGCGGGCCACATCCGGGTCTTCGGCGGCGGGGGCGGGGTGATCGCGCCCGAGGAGATCCGCGAGCTGGAGGCCTACGGCGTCGCCCGCATCTACAGCCCCGAGGATGGCCGCCGGATGGGTCTCCAGGGGATGATCGACGACATGGTGCGGCAGTGCGACCTCGACCCCCGCACCACCCCCGAGTTCCATCCCCTCGCCCGCCGCATCACCCGCATCGAGCTGGGCGAGACGGACGGACTCGCGAAGCCCGTCGCCAAGGTGCCCGTCCTCGGCATCACGGGCACCGGCGGCGCGGGGAAGTCCTCCCTCATCGACGAACTGCTGCGGCGCTTCCTGGTGGACTTCCCGGACAAGCGGGTGGCCGTCCTCAGCGTGGACCCCACCAAGCGCAAGACCGGCGGCGCCCTGCTGGGGGACCGCATCCGCATGAACTCGCTCTACCATCCGGAGCTGCGCGACCGCGTCTTCATGCGGAGCCTGGCCACCCGCGGCGCGGCCCACCGGGCCACCAGCGGGGCCTTGGTGGCGAGCATCGCCGCCGCCCAGGGCGCCGGCTACGACCTGGTGATCGTCGAGACGGCGGGCATCGGGCAGAGCGACAGCGAGATCGCGGACCTGGTGGACCTGTCCATGTACGTGATGACCCCCGAATACGGCGCCGCCAGCCAGCTCGAGAAGATCGACATGCTGGACTTCGCCGACGTGGTGGTGCTGAACAAGGCCGACAAGCGGGGCGCCGAGGACGCCCTGCGCGACGTGCGGAAGCAGTACCAGCGCGCCCACCGGCGGTTCGACGAGGCGCTGGACGACATGCCCGTCTTCGCCACCTGCGCCAGCCAGTTCAACGATCCGGCCACCAACTGGCTGTTCGTGAACCTGGTGAAGGTCCTGGCCGCCAAGGCTGGCGTGGACTGGGCGCCGAAGCTGGAAGCGGGGCCCGGAAACCCCCGCCGCGCGGCCATCATCCCGCCGGAGCGCGGGCGCTACCTGGCGGAGATCGCGGACACCGTCCAGGGCTACAAGGCCTGGGCCCGCCGCCAGGCGGAGACCGCCGAACTGGCCCACGCCCTGTGGACAAGCCTCCGGACCCTGGGCGACAAGGTCCCCGCGGCGGGCGCCTTCTACGACGCGGCCCACCTCACGGAATCCGTCGAAGGCGAGCAGGGACCGGCCATTCGGGTGCTGCGCCAGCGCTACCAGGAACACCTGGGCGAGCTCCACGGCGAGTGCCGCCGCCTCGTCCACGACTGGGCGGAGTTGAAGCGGAGCTACGCGGAGCCCGAGAACGTCTACGTGGTGCGCGGCCGGGAGATCCGCACCGCCAACTACACCGTGTCCCTCAGTGGCTCCCCCATTCCCAAGGTGGCGCTGCCGCCCCAATCGGGCTGGGGCGAGCTGCTGCGCTGGCAGCTTCTGGAGAACCTCCCGGGGCGCTTCCCGTTCACGGGCGGCGTCTTCGAGTACAAGCGGGTGGGCGAGGATCCCACCCGCATGTTCGCGGGCGAGGGCACGCCGGAGCGCACCAACAAGCGCTTCCACTACGTGAGCCAGGGCCAGCCCGCGGTGCGGCTGAGCACGGCCTTCGACAGCGTCACGCTCTACGGCGAGGATCCCCACGTCCGCCCCGACATCTACGGGAAGGTGGGCAACAGCGGCGTCTCCGTCTGCACTGTGGACGATGCGAAGAAGCTGTACTCGGGCTTCGACCTGCTGTGCCCCACCACCAGCGTCAGCATGACCATCAACGGCCCGGCGCCCACCATGCTGGCCTTCTTCCTCAACGCCGCCATCGACCAGCGGGCCGAGCAGTGGCTGAAGGAGCACAGCCAGTTCGAGGCCGCCCAGGCGAAGATCGACGCGATGTACGCGGCGAAGGGCCTGGTCCGGCCCCGCTACGAAGGCGCCCTGCCCGCGGGGAACGACGGCCTGGGGCTGGCCCTCCTGGGCGTGACGTCGGATGAGTTCCTGCCGCCCGAGGTCTACGCGAAGCTGAGGACCGAGGCCCTCCAGACCGTTCGCGGCACGGTCCAGGCCGACATCCTGAAGGAGGACCAGGCGCAGAACACCTGCATCTTCAGCACGGAGTTCAGCCTCAAGGTGATGGGCGACATCCAGCAGACCTTCATCGAGGAGAAGGTCCGCAACTTCTACTCCGTCAGCATCAGCGGATACCACATCGCCGAAGCAGGCGCGAATCCCATCAGCCAGCTGGCCTTCACGCTCGCCAACGGGTTCACCTTCGTCGAGTACTACCTGTCGCGCGGGATGCACATCGACGACTTCGCGCCAAACCTCAGCTTCTTCTTCAGCAACGGCCTCGACCCCGAGTACAGCGTCATCGGCCGCGTGGCCCGGCGGATCTGGGCCGTGGCGATGAAGGAGAAGTACGGCGCCAACGACCGCTCCCAGAAGCTGAAGTACCACATCCAGACCTCGGGCCGGTCCCTCCACGCCCAGGAGATCGACTTCAACGACATCCGCACCACGCTCCAGGCCCTCTACGCCATCTACGACAACTGCAACAGCCTGCACACCAACGCCTACGACGAGGCCATCACCACGCCCACGGAGGAGAGCGTCCGCCGCGCCATCGCCGTCCAGCTGATCATCAACCGCGAGCTGGGCCTCGCCCGGAACGAGAACCCGCTCCAGGGCGCCTTCATCGTCGAGCAGCTCACGGAGCTCGTGGAGGAGGCCGTCCTGCTGGAGTTCCGCCGCCTGGCGGATCGCGGCGGCGTCCTGGGCGCCATGGAGACCATGTACCAGCGGGGCAAGATCCAGGAAGAGTCCATGCACTACGAGCACCTCAAGCACAGCGGGGAGCTGCCCATCGTCGGCGTGAACACCTTCCTCAACCTCCATCCCGCCGAACTGGGCGCTCCCGAGCTGATCCGCAGCACCGAGGCCGAGAAGCGCCAGCAGATCGACAACCTGGCCGCCTTCCACGCCCGCAACGCCGACCGAGCCCCCGCCGCCCTGGCCCGCCTCAAGGACGTCGCCCGAGCCGGAGGCAACCTCTTCGACGCCCTCCTCGACGCCGCCAAAGTCTGCAGCCTCGGCCAGATCAGCCAGGCCCTCTACGAAGTGGGGGGGCAGTACCGGAGGAACATGTAAGCGACCGCCGGGTGGCGAAGTGGGCGACTTGATGTCGCCCACGCAGCCGGGCCCCGGCGAGGAGCTTATGCCACGAGACCGTGGGGTGACGGAGCGGAGGACTGAATGTCCTCCGCGGAGTCGGGACCCCACGAGGGGGCTATGCCACGAGACCGCCGGCTGACGCGCGTCCGCCGCAATTTCCTTCCGAAATTCCTCTCACTACCTGCGCTTCTGCCGCTTCCCTGGTGTCGACACCCCGGGGGCCTTTCCCGAGAGCCGGGCCTTGGAGGCGGCTTCGAGCGTCCTCAGGTTGAAGGCCTCCCCTTCCTCCTCCAGCTGCGTCCGGCGCTGGTCGGCAAATCGCTCGTACTCGCGTGTCGCGTGAAGGTCGGCCTGCTCTTTCGACACGCCCCCGGGGCCGGGCAGGACCTCGCGTTCGTTGAAGGTCAGGAAGGCATCGAGCTTCTCGGTCCAGTCTTTCAGGAAGATCTCCTTTCGCCGGCGGGATTGGTCTTCGGCGAAATCCAGCCACATCACCACGATGCGATTCAGTTCGTCAATCTCTTGCTCGCGTAGATAGTTCTTGGCCACCGTCACATCGGCCTTCTGTACGCGCCCGGAGGTCCAGTGGGTCAGCCCCATGTGGGGGCGAGTGCTGTCGGCGCGCTCCAGGATCAGCTCCGCGGCCGTCCTGCCCGTGGCCGCGAAGTGCAGCTTGTTCTGGATGATGCTGAAGAACTTGGTGGTTTCGGCCTGGGAGGGGGCGTAATCCGACGCCAACGTGAAGATCTCCCTTACGCGCAGGTACATGCGCCGCTCGCTGGCCCGGATGTCGCGGATGCGCTCCAGCAGTTCGCTGAAGTGGTCCGGAAGTCCCGAATCTTCCGCGGGCGGATGCTTCAGTCGCTCGTCGTCCAGGACGAAGCCCTTGACGATGTATTCCCGCAGCCGCTGCGTGGCCCAGATCCGGAACTGGGTCCCCCGGGCGGAGCGGACTCGGTAGCCCACGGAAATGATGGCGTCCAGATTGTAAAAGCTCGTTTCGTAGCTTTTCCCATCGGAGGCAGTATTCCGGAATTTCCGGACTACTGCCTCCTCCTCAAGTTCGCCCTCTTCATAGATGTTCCGGATATGTTCCGAAATCGTCCGCACATCCTTCTGGAACAACTCGGCCATTTGCCGTTGCGTGAGCCAAACCGTGTCCTCTTCCAGCCGCACCTGGACCCGAGTTCGGCCATCCTCGGCCTGGTAAAGCAGCAACTCGGAACCCGGCATGAAGTCTCCTGGGATGATTATTTTCGTCGTTTTTTCGTATCATTTCAAGTTCCATCCCCCGGGCTCCGGTCGGCCGACCCCCGGAGCCGTATCATGGAGATTCATGCTCCGTCCCTTCTTCATATCCTTCCTGACCACCCTGGCGCTCACCGCCGGGATGGCGAAGGGGTCGAAGGAGGTGGCGAAGCCGGGGGTCACCTACCTCTACACCTATTACGACCGGCAGGGCCGGCTGGTGATCAACAACCTCCCCCCGAGCTACGTGAAGAGCCAGGGGCTGGTCCTGAAGCACGTGGGGGTGGGCCGGGTGCGGCTGGCGGTGACGCCGACGGAGATGGCCCGGGCCCTCAAGAGCCCCGAGCTGATCGCCCTGGTGGATGAGATTGCCCAGGCGGAGGGCGTGGATACGCACCTGGCGCGGGCCGTCATCCAGGCCGAAAGCGCCTTCAACTACCGGGCACGCTCCCGGGCGGGAGCGCTGGGGCTGATGCAGTTGATGCCGTCCACCGCGGAGCGGTTCGGGGTCCTGGATCCCTTCGATCCCCGGCAGAACATCAGTGGCGGCGTGAAGTATCTCAAGTGGCTGCACGACTACTACGAAGGCGACCTGACGCGCGTGGTGGCGGCCTACAACGCCGGCGAAGGGGCGGTGAACCGCCACAAGGGGATTCCGCCCTACCGCGAGACCCAGGCCTACGTGCCCCGCGTGCTCGACCTCTACCGCCGCCGGGCGGTGCAGCCGGACCCCAAGCTGGCGGGCAGCATGGCCCTGCTCCAGAAGGGCCGCGGCGGGTTCAAGGTGGATGTCCAGAAGACCGCCGACGGCGCGGCGGAGGTGCCCGTCCAGCGGGCTGCCACGCGCATCTACCAGTGGACCGACGCCAACGGCCGCCTCCAGATCAGCGACCAGCCCCCGCCCAAGGGCGCCGCGGACCTGAAGTCCTTCGCCGATCCCTGATTCAGCCGGCGTTCGTCTCCATGCCGGCGACGTAGGCTTCCAGGGCCGCCAGGCTGGCCTGGAATGTGGCCTCCAGATGGAGGGGCAGGTCCGATCCCCCGTCCACGGAGCCGGTCCGGCCCAGATGCTCCAGATCCGCGGCCAGCCCGCGGAGCGCCTTGGCGCCCAGGGCGCCCGCGCCGCCCTTGAGGGCGTGCCCCGCCCGGGAGAGGCCGTCGAAATCCCCCTGCTGGATGGCCTGGAGGATGTCGTGGATGCGGCGGGGCGTGTCCTCGCGGAAAATCGCCAGCATCTCCGACAGCAGTCCCGGACCTCCATCGTCGAGATCGACCAGATTCTGGAGCGTGACCGGGTCGAGGAGATCGGATGGGACCATGGACAACTCCTGGGTCCATGCTGAGGCACGGGCGGGGGCCGTTCAACGGGATCCGAGCGGAGGCGGCGGGTTACGCTGGAGGGATGACGGAAGCCCAGCCTTTGAATCCCGCGGAAACCGCCCTGTCCCTTCTGTTCCGGAAGCTCCACCCGCATCTGGAAGACGCCGCCCACGCGCTGGATCGAGGGGCCGCCCGCCGGGAGTTGGAGCGGCTCCACCTGAAGCTGATCGCGGCGCGCCTCAAAGCCGTGGAGGTCCTGGAGACGGAGGCCGGGACGCTGCCCGAGGATGCGCCCCTCGCCGAGACCCTGGAGACCCTGGCGGCCAACCTCACGCCTGTGGGCGAGAGCTACCGCCAGAGCCTGATCCTCACCCAGCTCTGCCTGGAGGAAGCCCCCGCGGATCTGCTGTCCCACGTTCCGGCTCCGCAGGCGGCGGAAGCCCTTTGGGCGCCGCGCATGACGGATTTCCTGACCCGGCTCAAGGATCCCGCCTTCGAAGCCCATCGCCGCTGGGAGGCCGTGGAGGAGGACATCGGGGAGACGGAGGAGGAATAGGCCGTGCGGCCCGGACCCCCGGACATTGGGAGGCGCGCTTTCGCCATCCGGCGGGAAACGTCAACCGTTCCGGCCCGGATCGCATCTAGGAGAGGACGGACGGTCCGTCCGCTTCCAGGAGCGACTCATGCGAACCCCCTCCCATCGGCCCGCCGCCCTGGCGGTCATTCTGTCGGTCATCGGTCTCGGCCTCTCCGCCCAGGCGCCCGAACCGGGTCCCCGTCCCGAGCCCGGCCGGTCCGGTCCCCATGTCGATCCCCACATGGGCTTTCATCCCGACTTCCGCGCCCTGCGCGAGCTGGGGCTCACCGACGCCCAGCAGGCCAAAGTGAAGGCGATCCACGAAAGCCACAAGTCGGTCTTCAAGGCCAAGGGCGCCGCGGCGGAAAAGGCCGGCAAGGCCCTGCATGAGGCCCTGGCGGGCGATTCCGCCGACGACAAGGCCCTGAAATCCCTGCACGACCAGGCCGCCGCCGCCCAGTTCGATCTGCTGCTGGAGCACCGTGCCATCCGAAAGGAGATCGTGGCCGTCCTCACGCCCGAGCAGAAGGCGCAGTTCGACAAGCTGTCCAAGAAGGGCCCCGGCCACGGCCCGCGTGGCCCCCATGGTCCGGTGCCCCGCCCGGAGCCCAGCGAACCCCGCTGATCCGGGATTACTTCCACGATTTGTAAAGATTGGTCCTGTTTGCTCAGCCAGTCTGAATTGGAAACCCCCATGAGGGTTTTGATTCAGGCTGGCTGAGCTCTTTTTGGACATGAGCGAGCCTCTGAGAGGACTCCAAGGGTTGACTGGATCCCCAGCTGGGGATGAGTGAATGCTTGAACAGGGGAAAGAGGAGTCCTGGTGGCTCTGCTCAAGGAAGGATTGATTGCGGCTGGGTTTCCTTAGCGCCAGGTAGAGAGCACGCGTCTTCTTTGCTTTAGCCAGGACTGGATCAAGCTGCGTGCGGGGGGCGTAAAGAAAGTCGATGGCATGGTTGTTTTTCATTGATTGGGAAAAAAATCTATGATCAATTCCTATCGATCACCCAGACGAAAGAGGGGCCCATGAGGGTTCGGCAAGGATTGGCGGCGTGTCTCTTCCTGTTGGTTCGGGCCCTGACTGCGGGCGAGCCCGGTCAGGGGAATACCTCGATCGAGCCGGCCCATCGCTGGATTCCCGTGGGCCCCGCCCAGGTGGATGCGGTCACGGGTGAGATGAAGTTGAACCTCCCGATCGGTCCTACGCTGCCGGGCCGGATTCCGATCGGATTCGTGTGGCATACGGAAGGACTGGGAACCGCTTCCTTCGATGCGTATCAGTGGCCCACCTGGGACAGCACCCAGACGGGAAACCGAGTCATCGTGACCCTCGGGCACGAGAAGGTGACCTTTCTCCGCGGAGCCCCTCTAGATACCACGGCAACGCCGGCAGCTGTCCAGAAGTGGTATTCGGATCGCGGTCTCAGCACCGGGGCGGAGAGGATCGGCACTCTGGAGGAAGGCTACACCCCCTATTTTGGCGCCACGGTCTTTACGAGTGAGGATGGGACCAGCCATCTGGTGGTGTCCGCGTGGCGGGTGAAGGCCCCGGTTCCACCCAAGCCGTGGACTCCCGAGACCTACTTTCCGCCCGCGGACAACCGGGTGTTCGGCCCCCGGATGGCGATCATTCAGGGCGATACCGCCCTCTGGAGCTCGTTCGAGGATGATGCCGGCCAGAACATCCAGCAGAAGGCCCGTCCCTCCATGGAGATTCGAAATCGGTGGGGGGATTGGGTCCGCCTCGACAATACGTTCGACGCGACCCTAGGCACCCTAACCGGCGCGACCCTTTCATCCTCCCTGGGACATGTCCTGACCTTTGGCGGCTCGGGATCCTCGTGGTCGATCACCAACAACATGGGATTGGCCACGATCCAGATGACGAGCGTCGATGAGGTTTGGCGGGGCCAGATGCTCACGTCCGTGTCCCGTGCGGATTTGAGCGGCAACGATTGGACCCTCACCTGGATGCTCGGCAATACCCGGCTCTCGACCCTTGAATCGAGGGGCGGCAGCAAGATCGAATACCAATGGACGGCAACCTCGGGATTTCCCGGGGCAGGAGTGCCGGTCCCGGTGTACGAATGTTTTGGTCCCGAGGGGAACTGGAAGGGATTCGAGCCGGTCACCTACACCAGTACCGGGAACGTTCAAATCGGGGAGGGAAATCCCGGGTTGAGCACGGCGACATTCAGTTCCACGGTTCCAGGAGAAACGGGCGGATCCTTCATCGAATTCCTGAGGACCTATCCCAAGCCCGCTTCCTACGACACCACGAACAAGACCATCGCCTGGACCAGCACGGCGTATCAGACCGAAATCAGGATCCACCCGCAGCCGGCTGCGGGAACCTCGTACCGCTTCACCCGGTTGATCCACGCCCAACCCGTGGGCGTTTTTGGGGCCCCGGACCAGGCCGTAAGCGACCAGCGGCAGATGGCCTTGTTCGCGCTGTCGACGGTCGTCCAGGAGCTGCAGGGGACCATGTCCGGAACCACCGAGGTGATCCGGAAGAAGATCACCCATGACGGCTGGACTTTGAAGAGCCCCATGAACGCGAATGGCGATGTGGTGGGCCAGGTCGCCCTCTCTCCCGTGGCCACCCGCACCATCGTCGAGAGGCCCGCCGGGGAAGGCCCCACCGAGACATCCGAACAACTGAACTGGACGGGACGGATCTTCGGCACGCAGCGCCGGATCATCGCTCCCGATGGGTTGACGGCCTACGACGGGACCGGCAAACCGGCAAACGCCGCATGGCGCGCAGGAGCCCTCCCCGAGGGCGACCAGGCCTCGGGGGGGATCGTCCGGTCCGGCGCCTTTTCCGCCGTCTGGAATTCGGACCTGGTCCTGCTGCTCAAGCAGTCGGCGGGCTCCAATGTCGGGGGAACCAACTATCCGGCGCTGCGCGGCGTCGCTTCGGTGGATTTGGGATCGAAGTCCTACCAGAACGATTCCCTCGGGCGCGCGACCTCGATCACGGGGGTCACGGGCGGCTATACGGCCACCCTGGAGCAGACGCTGGATTCGGATCGGCCCGAGGTGAAGAGCACCACTCGGCGCGTCACGGGTCCATCCGGTTCCTCGCCTTCGCTTTCGGGACGGATCGGCGAGGATTTCGCGTACACCGGCCTGTGGCGGACCGGCGTGCGCCAGCGGCCCGATTCCCGGTGGGCGACGGAGGAGCGCGACACCCTCGGTAGGGTGAAGGCCATCGTCTCACCCGAGGGGATCCGGACGACCGTGCTGTACGACGCCTATGGGCGCGCCTGGAAAACCGTGAGAGAAGCGAAAGGGGCCGTGGCCGCCACCGCGACCTGGAAGGAATGGGATCCGGCGGGCCGTTGGGTGAGGGAACACGCGCCCGGTGCGGATGGCTCCGATCTGGTGAAGGAGACCCGCCTGGATGCCTTCGGGCGAACCGTGGCGGTCACGACGGCCAAGGGCACGGCGGCGGAGCGGACGGTCTATTCCGAATACGACGGGTACGGGCAGAAGATCCGGGAGTCCCTGCCCACGAAAGCCGGAAGCACGCCGAAGTACAGCGAAACGAGCTACGACCTCGATGGTTTCGTGCTCCAGACGAAGAACACCCGCGGCGTCGTCACGGCCATTTTCAACCGTCCGCAGGCGGGAATCCTCGATGGTCAGACGGGCTGGCTGGCTACGACCAACCTTCTTCGAAAAGTGGGAACGATCGAAACCTACGTGACCCAGAAGACGCTGAAGGATGACCTTGGCCAGGTCATCCGGTCGCTGGATGGGATGACCCAACTCACCCAGTTGGCCTACGATCCCTATGGCCGCTTGAAGGAAGTGCGGCGGGGAGGCCAGGTCCGGTCCTATACCCACAACGAGATGGGTTGGTTGCTGAGCCAGACCCAGCCGGAGGAAGGCACCACCCTTTTCGAGAGCCACACCGCGGGCGGCCAGGCCCTGAAGGTGACCAAGGGCTCGGGGACCGACGCCACCACCGTCATCACCGACCTCTATCCCGTGGGCGACCCCAACGAAGGGCTGGCGCACATCATCACCACGTCGGGCCTGGGAGCGGCGACGACCACCACCCTCGGCTACGACGGCTTGCGTCGTCTCCACAGCCGCATCGAGACCCAAGCCTATGGCAATCTCACCGAAACCTATGGTTATGACGACCTCTCTCGCCTGAATTCAAAGACCACGTCGGACGGAACGGTCAGTTTCACGGTGAGCCGCGACTTCGACGCGTTCGGCAACGTGGTGCGGGAATACTACCCCACCTTCAACGGACAGGGCGGCGGCGCGGTGACGCGCGGATACGACGCCTTCCACCGGCCCAGTGGCGTGGGGTACGGCCCCACCTACGGGGAATCGAACGTCGCGTCCATGGCCTACGACCAGACCATCAATGGGGAGGAAGGAGAGCGCCTCACCTATGCGAATGCCGCGACGACGACTTGGCAGCGCAACGGGGATCAGGAGCTGTCCCGGGTGATCCAGGGGGCGGGCGGCTCCACCGTCGAGGACGCGGCTGTGGCCTGGTCCAACGACGGGCGCATGTTGAGCCGGGGCGCGGATGCTTTCGAATACGACGGCTTGGGGCGCCTCTCCAAAGCGGTGATCCAGGGCGTGAACGGCGAGCGCATCCAGCAGCTCTACGGGTACGATCTCTACGGAAACCGCGCGTCCGTCGAATCGAGCGCCCTCGTGGGGCTTCTCCCCGCGGAAGCGGTGACCTGCGGCTTCACTTTTGGAACCGACAACCGGCTTCCGTCCACCACCCTCGCCGGCGTGAATACCGGCGTCCACTACGATGGCCAGGGCCGGATGAAGCAGGTGTGGGCGGTGCCGGGGGATCCCTCCACCCTCACCAGCTGGGCCTACGATGCCCTGGGGCGCGTCATCAGCCAGGATGGGGCCGTGGCCTACGCTGAATCCTACCTTCTGAGCGGCGAGGGGCTGCGCTTCAAGCGGATGAAGCCCGACGGCTCGATTCAATACACGGTGTACGGCTTCAACCGGGAACCCCTGTCGGTCTTCGAGAAGACCCCCGCCGTCGTCACCACGGCCCAGGCCAAGGCCCTGGCGGCCGCGGCCAAGGCGTCCTCCAAAATGACGACCGCGTCGCTGGGTACCAATCCCGTCATCACCTCCCCCTCGGGGCCGGTCACGGTGCGGGTCAATCAAACGGTGATGTTTGCGGGTAATTCCCCCGATGGGGACGCCGGCTCGTGGACGTTCGGCGACGGCGCCACTGCCAGCGGCTGGGCGACGAGCCACGCCTACGGGGCGGCGGGCACCTACACCGCCACTTTGACGACGCGGTTGCCGAGCCAGGGGCGATGCCTCACCTGGGGATGGGATGATGCCGGAAATCGGGTATGCAACAACTACCAGATCAATTGGACCAACTCATCCACCACCGTGACGATCACGGTGCTGCCGGATGCGCCGGTCATCCAGAGCTTCACGGCCAGTCCGACGACCATCCCCTCGGGCTCCGGCTCGACGTTGAGCTGGAGCGTCGCCGGTGCCAGCACCGTCACCCTGGCGGGAAGCGGCGTGGGCGCCAGTGGCGGCGTGGCGGTCTATCCCGCCTCCACCGCCAGCTACACGCTGTTCGCCAGCAATGCGGGAGGAACCGCCACGGCCACCGTCACGGTGACGGTGGTCCAGCCGCCGATCATCTCGTCCTTCTGGGCCAACCCCACCGCCGTCTACCAGGGGGATCCCAGCACCCTGAACTGGAGCGCAGGCAATGCGACCGCCCTGAGCCTGGACCAGGGCATCGGAAGCGTCCTGGGGTCCAGCAGCCGCAGCGTCAGCCCCAGTGGGACGACCACCTACACGCTGACCGCCGTGAACACCCTGAATGGGGTGAGCGTCACCCGGACCGCCGCGGCCACGGTAACCGTCAACCCCCGTCCCACCGTGCCCACCATCCTGAGCTTCACGGCGGATGCCTCGGCCATCGGGGCGGGGCAGGGCACCACCCTGCGCTGGAGCGTAAGCAACGGCGTGGGGGATGTCTCCGTGACCCTCTCCGGAGGGGCGGTGGCCCAGAACGGCAGCCAGTTCGTCGCCCCGGCCGCCACGGCGACCTATACGCTCAAGGCCACGAACACGCTGGATCCCACGAAGTTCGTAACGCGGGACGTGACGGTGACGGTGGTGAACCGGCCGGTGATCACCTTCACAGCGAGCCCCACCACGATCAACGTGGGATCGGGCAGCACGCTGGCGTGGACGGTGGGGAATGATCCTACGTCCGTATTCATTGACCAGGGTGTTGGAAATGCAGGAGCTGCAGGTTCCGTAAATGTCTTGCCTGGAGCCACGACGACGTACACCCTGACGGCCAGCAACCTGGGGGGAACCGCGACGGCTACGGTGACGGTGAGCGTGACGCAGAAGCCCGTGATCGTGAGCTTCCAGTCGGTGCCGAGCCAGATCAACCAGGGGAACAACGCGACGTTGAGCTGGTCCATGCAGGGAGCGACGAGCCTGACATTGAACGGAATGCCGGTGACGGGCACGAGCGTGCTGGTGAGCCCGAGTCAGACGACGACGTACACGCTGGTGGCGGCGAACAGCGCGGGGACGGCGACTGCGTCGGTCACCGTCACGGTGGTGATTCCGGAAGCATTCGTGTGGCGGAAGAACCTGATCTACGGGTTCGGGCAGCTGATCTGCGAGGACCGTCCGACTGGGAGGGTCTACCTCCAGGGGGATCACCTGGGGACGCCGAGCGTGCTGACGAACGCCGGGGGGACCGTGATCGGGCGGCAGAAGAGCCTGCCGTTTGGGGAGCGGATGCTCGGGTCGGGGGAAAAGGGTTTCCGGCGATTCACAAGCCACGAAGACGGAACGCAGCTGCCGATCTACATGCAGGCGCGGATGTACCTCCCGACGTATGGACGCTTCGCTCAAGTCGATCCGGCCTACGACCACAGCGACGACGGGCTGAACCTCTACAGCTACGTGTCGAACCAACCCATCACCCGGACCGATCCGGATGGGATGAGGGAGGGAACCGGGAACTCCCATACCCCGTTGGTTCTGGATGCGCAATATGGCCAGGAAGGCTGGATAACGTGGTTTGAGAACCCCATGAGCATGTCAGGGGGTTCGACCAATCCTTATTCCGTATGGGGAGGGTCATTAGGAGCATCTTCTTATGACGTTCCCGCAGCGCAATCAGCGGGTAATCAAGGGGCTGAAACAGGTCCGGGGAGAGTCGAAGTATCGTCGGTCTCAACGGCAGAACTTTTTGATATAACTAATGGCAATGTGCTTAAATCTAATGTTCCTGTGGTGGGAGTGGCTATTGAGGTTACTGACTGGAACCCTCAAATAAATTTGTCCACAATGCAAAATGGTTTAGGAGTTGCTGGTTGGGGAATGACTGGTCTTCTGTATGGGACTCCAGGCATGACTATCGCATATTCAGGTTCAAATCTGGGACGAATGTATTTAGGTTTTTTTGGGAATCAATATGTGAAAGTTGCTAGGATATCTTCCATCGCTCAAAACGCTGGCTATGGCTTTTCTGCTCTTTCGGCAGGATTGTCCCTTGTACAGGTCGCCGATGGGGAGGTGCTTCCAGAAAAAGGAGCCTTCGATCTTACCGCTACAGGATTGGCAACCTTTGCAGGCCCTGGCGGACTAATTATTTCTGGGGCGAAAACATTTATTGAATCTAATTGGAGAAATGATGGTGGTTGGGGCCAAATGTTCAAAGATGCAGGCGGGTTCTATGGAAATAATTGGTTTGGAAATGCACTAACTGCCACGGGTAATTATTATAATAATTACCATTAGGAGATAAAAGTGATGGAAATAGAAGAGGCAGATAACATTCATTCATCTAAAAAAATCTCCAAGTTTTTAATAATATACATAAATATATATATTTATATTGTATGGTTTGTATATAGAAATTTTAAATCTTCTTTCAAATCTATGGAAAAAATTTCTTTAATTCAAGCTGCGGCAGCTCCTGGCCTGCCTTTGGCTTGTTATTTAATGTCGTTATATTTTGTTTTGGAATTAATAATCGGCATTCATTTTCCTACCGTGGTTGCTTTAATGTTTTTATTTGGATTTATTTTCATTACCTTAATGATTTTGTGGTTAAGCCCTGGATTGTCTGATATAAAAAGGCGTTTTTTGGATTTCGAACTACTTCCTTCTTCTAAGCGTAAGAGATTAGATATGGTTGTCTGGTGTATTTTGATTTTGGCTATCCCAGTAGCATTGTTTTCAGCTCTTGCTGTTAGAAATAGATTTATATTACAGCGAGTCGATCGAAAGTAGATAAAGGGTGATTCCAGAGGCATTCGTGTGGCGGAAGAACCTGATCTACGGGTTCGGGCAGCTGATCTGCGAGGACCGTCCGACTGGGAGGGTCTACCTCCAGGGGGATCACCTGGGGACGCCGAGCGTGCTGACGAACGCGGCCGGGACGGTGATTGGACGACAGAAGAGCCTGCCGTTTGGGGAGCGGATGCTCGGGTCAGGGGAAAAGAGCTTCCGCCGGTTCACGAACCATGAGGACGGAACGCAACTACCGATCTACATGCAGGCGCGGATGTACCTGCCGACGTACGGACGCTTCGCTCAGGTGGACCCGGCGTACGATCACAGCGACGACGGACTGAACCTCTACAGCTACGTGTCGAACCAGCCCATCACTCAGACCGATCCGGATGGGATGAGGGAGGGGACCGGAAACTCCCATACCCCGTTGGTTCTGGATGCGCAGTATGGTCAGGAGGGCTGGATAACCTGGTTTGAAGATCCAATGAGTTTGTCGGGGGGAAGCACCAATCGCAATTCAGCATTCACCATGGGCAACCCTTTTGGATTGTGGACTTCGGAAAATACTGCCGCAGGATCGACCGCCGTCCAACCCGCCCAAACAGGTGAAGGTGGGGGACGCTACGGAATGCTGATGAGTACTCTGCTCGGTATGACCGGCGGAGAGGGCACACAGCATCTTTCGCAAGCTACGTTAAAGGAATTGGGCCTTCCAACTTCTCTCGAAGTTACAGCTGTCCAACTGGTAGCCGCCGTGTTGGCCCAGGAGTTCCGAGGCGAAGGTCCTGCGGCAGTTCAAGCTGGAGCCATCGCGTTTGTTAATCGAATGATCGAAGCTCAAAACGGAGCAAATTGGGGCCAGAAGGATGGAGTCTCCCAGCCCGGATTGCAAAACAATCTGATGCTTCAGTTGATTAGTGCCCCAAATCAGTTCACAGCCTTGGCTATCAATCCCGGTCGTATCGGTAAGATCCTCGCGGGGACGGTCGATAGCCCTGAGTATTCATACGCTGTGCAAAAGCTAGGGAGCTATAACGACAGAAAGACGACTCTCACTAGATTCCGCCAGATATGGAATGGAGCCTCAATGCTCTACGATATAGGTGGGAGAGATCAATGGCGATCAAATGGGCCAAAGCATCAGCTCAGAGATAACTCATTGATCATTGGCCACACGGATTTCTTTAATGAGGACTAGCCCGATGAACCGATTGAGACTGATCACTTTGGTTGTTTCCGTTGTGGCTCCTGCAATGATGTGGGCGCAGGAATCGAAAGCTCCAACGGTCACTCTACGTGGCAACTCCCTGAAGATCGATGGCCAGTTCGTTCATGTCCAGGGAAAAATGCCAGTCAAGGGTCGAATTTGGTTCTATCAGGTGGAGCATCGAAATCTGGATTTGTTCGTCTATAACTTCTGGACCATCAATGCATTTCAAGACACAAAGGAGAAAGATTTCGGGCTCTACCATGCCCAGGCCTGGACTGTTGAAATCCTTGATTCTAAGCGGGATCCAGAGAAAGAAGTCATCTTTGATCGCCTGAATGACTTCTACTTCTGGGGGAACCTAGTGCTGAGTCCAGAAGCAGCCAGGATTACGATGAATTCGATCAAGGGCCTACCTGAAAGCTCCTACGGGCCAGTGACCCTCAGGCCATTGAAGTAATGCGCCCAAACAAGCACATTCTCTAAAATTAAGAATATTTTGTTCTTTGATAACTAGCAACGATATGCCTGACCTCACGAATATGCGTGCTTTCAGAGTTGGTCAATAAACATTATAGGGGCCTACGAAAGCTTGTGATGCCCCAGAAACTTGACATTACTGCAATAAATCGTTATTCGGTGAGCGTGACGCAGAAGCCCGTGATCGTGAGCTTCCAGTCGGCGCCGAGCCAGATCAACCAGGGAAACAACGCGACGCTGAATTGGTCCACTCAGGGCGCGACGAGCCTGACATTGAAGGGAATGCCGGTGACGGGCACGAGCGTGCTGGTGAGCCCGAGCCAGACGACGACGTACCTGTTGATAGCCACGAACAGCGCGGGAACGGCGACTGCGTCGGTCACCGTCACGGTGGTAATCCCGGAAGCATTCGTCTGGCGGAAGAACCTGATCTACGGGTTCGGGCAGTTGATCTGCGAGGACCGTCCGAGTGGGAGGGTCTACCTCCAGGGGGACCACCTCGGGACGCCGAGCGTGCTGACGAACGCGGCCGGAACGGTGATCGGACGACAGAAGAGCCTGCCGTTTGGGGAGCGGATGGGAGGAAGTGACGAGAAGAGCTTCCGCCGGTTCACGAATCACGAGGACGGAACGCAATGACGAACTCACCGGCGTGGGGCTGGTGGACCCATAGAGGATCGTCAATTACCGTCTTTCCGTCGGTCTTTGTTGGAGCTACTCAACCCGGGTATCCGCACAGTGCTGATCTTTCCTAATTCGGGAACAAGAGAGCCGAGGACGGCGCCATCTGCCCCGTCCTCGGCTCTCTGTGAAATTTTGCTCCGGAGCTCACACCTCGGCGATGAGCTCCACTTCCACCTTCGCACCGCGGGGGAGGCCGGCCACCTGGACGGTGCTGCGGGCGGGCTTGGCGGTGCCGAGGGCCTTTTCGTAGACGGCGTTGAAGGCGCCGAAATCGGCCATGTCGGTGAGGAAGACGGTGGTCTTCACGACGCGGTCCCAGCCGGTGTTGGCGGCGGCGAGGACGGCGGCGAGGTTCTTCATGACCTGCTCGGTCTGGGCCTCGATGGAGCCCGTCACCATCTCCATGGTCTCGGGCACCAGGGGGATCTGCCCGGCGGTGAACAGGTGGCCGCCGGAGATCTGGGCCTGGCTGTAGGGGCCGATGGCGGCGGGGGCGTTCGGGGTGGCGATGGTGCGCATGGAAGCTCCTGGAACCTAGAGTGCCTCACAAAACCCCACCACCGGACGAAGAGGGCCGGCGAGCGAGGCAAGCGGGGCGAAGTGAGCGTAGCAGGGACTCCGCGATCCGGGCCCGGCGAAGCATCGCGGCGGCGCGGGGCTTTGCCGGAGGCGCTCACTGGCCGCTCTTTTTCCCCCAGCGGCGCTTCTTGTGGCGCCAGTTGCGGCCGGGCCGCGGGGCGGGGGTCATGGGCGCGTCGAAGGGGGAGGCGGGCTGCTCGAAATCGGCTTCGGCCTCGTCGCCTTCGCCGTCCAGGCCGCGCGGCCCCTCCTCGATCTGCTGGAGCACCCACTGGGCCGTCCGGTGCATGAGCGCGGCCAAGCACAGGCTGGTCTCGATGCGGGCGTGGGGCAGGGGTCCCAGCTGGGTGAACACGGAGGGATCGGGCGGGATCATCCGCGGAATGCCCACCTCGGGAAGGGCCGCCGGAAGGGCATCGTAGGCGTCGTCGTCCAGCCGCTGCCAGCGCTCCGGCTGATCGTGCTCCCGCCGCAGCAGATCCACGACGGTCAGCTTCTTCTTGGGAGGACGGCCCCGCTTCTTGGGGGCGGCCACGGCGGCGGCGTCGAGGGCGGCCTGGAGGGCCTTCATCACCTCGTCCCGGCTCTTTCCCCGCAGGTCGAACAGCAGCCAGGGATCGCGGTCGAGGGCCTCGGCCATCACGTAGCACACAGCGGCCACGTGCTTGCAGGGGTTGGCCCAATCGGGGCAGTCGCAGTGGGTCTGGAGTTCCTTGGGAACGCGCGGATAGAGGCTGGCGCCCGCTTCGCGGAAGGTCTCGTCCAACCCCTGGGGCATCTCGCCGGTCAGGAGGGAGGCCACGAACCGGCTCTCCTGGGCGATGCGGGCCAGCGCCTTCTCCCACTGGGCAGAGGTCAGGGCGGGCAGGCCGAGGGTCACGTTGTAGGTCTTGCGGCCGTGGACCCGGGCCTGGATCTCGCCGGGCTGGACGTTGAAGTGGGAGACGTGGCCGTCCTCGGCGTACTTCTTCCCGCGGGGAAGGCGATTCTCGTAGTCGTCGCCCAGGCGCTCCAGGCCCTGGATCCAGAGGCGGCCCCACCACGTGGCGCCGAAGCGGTCGGCGTGGCTCATCATGGCTCCACCTCCTTGCGGCGGCGGACGGGCCGGACGGATTCCTCGCCGTTCCCCTCGTCGGGATCGAGCAGTTCGGCGTCCGGATCCAGCGCCACCAGGCGGCGGAGGGCGTCGTCATCCAGTTCGGTGAGCCAGCCTTCGCCCGTGCCCACCACGCGATCCGCGAGGTCGCGCTTGGATTCCAGCAGGGCGTCGATCTTCTCCTCCAGCGTGCCGATGGTGATCAGCTTGTGGACCTGGACGTTCTTCGTCTGCCCGATGCGGTAGGTGCGGTCCGTGGCCTGGTCCTCCACCGCGGGGTTCCACCAGCGGTCAAAGTGGAAGACGTGGGTGGCGGCGGTGAGGTTCAGACCCACGCCCCCGGCCTTCAGGCTGAGCAGCAGGACGGGCGAGGAATCCGCGTCCTCCTGGAAGCTGCGCACCAGCTCGTCGCGGCCCTCCCGCGAGGTGCCGCCGTGGAGGAAGGGGGGCTCGAAGCCCAGGGCCTCCTGGAGGTGGACCTGCAGGCGGTCGCCCATCTCCTTGAACTGCGTGAAGACCAGCGCCCGCTCCCCGGCCTCGACCACTTCCTCCAGCATCTCCGTGAGGCGGTCCAGCTTGCCGCTGCGCCCGCGGTAGGGGCCCTGGGCCTTGAGGAACTGGCTGGGGTGGTTGCAGATCTGCTTGAGGTGGGTGAGCAGCGCCAGGATGCGGCCCCGGCGCTCGATCCCCGTGGCGGCGTCCAGCTCCTCGTCCATCTGGGCGACGCGGTACTGGTACAGCTCGGCCTGCTCGCGGCTGAGGGTGGTGAAGACCTTCATCTCCTGCTTCTCGGGCAGGTCCTGGATGATGGCCTTGTCGCTCTTCAAACGGCGGAGGATGAAGGGGCCGATCCGCTGGCGCAGTTCCGCCGCGGCGTCCGGATCGCGGTACTTCTCGATGGGCGCCGCGAACCGCTCCTTGAACTGGGATTCGCTCCCCAGGTAGCCGGGCAGGGCGGCGGTGAGGATGGCCCACAGCTCCGTCAGCCGGTTCTCGATGGGCGTGCCCGTCAGCGCCAGGCGGAATCCGCCGCGCAGGCGCCGCACGGCCTTGGCCTGGGCCGATCCCGCGTTCTTGATGGCCTGGGCCTCGTCCACGACGACCATGCCCCAGGGCCGCGACCCGAAGGATTCCTCCTCCCGCCGCACCACGCCGTAGGTGGTCAACACCAGGGTGTGGGGCTTGAACGCGGCGGGCAGGCGATCGCGGTTGTTTCCGTGATGGACGAAGACCGGCAGCGTCGGCGCGAACTTGGCCAGCTCCCGCTCCCAGTTGCCCAGCAGGGACGTGGGGCACACCAGCAGCGTCGCGGGCCCCTGCTTGGGGCTCTGCTCCTGGCGGTGAAGGAGGAGCGCCAGCACCTGGATGGTCTTGCCCAGGCCCATGTCGTCGGCCAGGATGCCGCCCAGGCCCAGGCGCGACAGGCCCTCCAGCCACGCGAGCCCGCGGAGCTGGTAGGGGCGCAGCTGGCCCTGGAAGCTGGCGGGCTGGGTGATGGGCTTGTCCGGGAGGACCTTGAGGTCTTCCAGGGCGGCGCCGAAATCGCCGGCCACTTCCACCTCGATGGCCTCGCTGACGCCGGGGATCCGCGCGGTGCCGGTGAGGGCGGCGGCCAGGGCCTCGCCCTTGGTCATGCTCTCGAATCCCGCGCCGCGGCTGGCCTGGATGACGGCCGAGATCTGCTTGAGGGTCTCGGGGTCGAGGGCGACCCACTTGCCCTTCCAGGCCACCAGCGGGTGCTTGAGGCTCGCCATCTGGGCGAAGTCCTCGACGCTGAGCGCGTCGTCGCCCAGCATCAGCGACCAGTCGGCGCTGACGCTGCCCTCCAGTCCGACCTGGGCCAGGGGTTCGGCGTCCTCCACGTTGCGGGCGCCCAGGCGCACCTTGGCGCGCAGGCGCTTGGCCCCGCCGAAATCGGCCAGGCCCTCGGGGATGTGGACGAGGAAGCCCGCTTCCTTCAACTGGGCGGCGCCGCGGGTGAGGAAGCTCCACGCCTCCGTCGGGCGGAGGACGAGATCTTCTGGCCGCTGGCCGGAGAGGGCCCGCTCCACGGCGGGGAAGAAGGGCACGGCGCGGGCGAGGCCGCGAAGCAGCGCCTGGCGGGCCTGGAGGACCTCCGGCTCGGTGGAGGGTTCCCACAGCTGGGCCACGCCCAGGCTGGCGCCGGCTTCGGTTTCCAGGCCCACCTTGAGGATCCAGCCCTCTTCCGCCAGGCGATCCGCGTCCTGGACGGCGCGGTCGGCGGTGGGGACGGGCGGGGCCTCCAGGCGGAGGCTGGGGCGCACCCACTGGGGCCGCGCGCCCTCGCTCCACTGGGCGAGCTGCTCGCCCAGGGTGCGCTCCGTGATTCCGATGGTGGGGAATTCGGGAAGCTGATGCGACAGCGCCACCATCAGGCGCTCGTCCCAGGGGAGGCGGTCCCGCTTGTGGCCGCGCAGGCGGTGCACCAGCCCCAGGCGGGGATCCTCGCCCGCCCGCAGGCCGCCCGCCACGAACCGCATCACGAAATCGGCGCCGTCCTCCAGGAAGGCGGTGACCACCGCATCCGCCGTGGGGGGAATGGCCAGTTCATCCTCGATGTCGAAGGCGTCCAGATCCCCCAGGGCCAGGGTCTTGGTGAAGGCCCAGACGTCGTTCTCGGGAAAGGCCACAGCCGCCGGGGGCGTGGCCAGCGTCAGCTGGCGGAGGGCGGCGCGGTCGGCGGGGCTGGTGAGGCTGACGCCCCAGCGGGCCTTCCAGGGGTTGGTGCGCGTGTCGAGCTGCGGCAGGAGCGCGCCGCGCACCACCAGCGACTGGAGGAGGCGCAGCGCCGTGGCCCAGTAGCGGAGCGTCGGCCCCGCGTTCCCGGGGCGGAGCGCCAGGGAGGACAGCCAGGGGTAGGCGCGCTGCCAACGGAGGGGCACCGCGTGCATTTCCACCAGGGCGCCGTCCGCCAGGAAGATCTGGGCCTTGGCGGGCGTCAGGCGCTCCCGCCCCTGGAGTTCGCCGGGCAGGCTGCGGAGGGCGCGGGTCCAATCGGAGGGCCCGACCGCCTCGGGCATGCACAGGAGGAAACCGCGATCCTGGGGTCGGTACTGGAGGAAGGGATTCAGCATGAAGCGGCGCCCGTCGGGAGGCGGTAGGCTGAGGGGCGGGAGAGCGGACGATGCGAATCGGATTTGCGAGCGATCATGCGGGATTCGACCTGAAAGAACGGCTCAAAGCCTGGGCAGTGGAGCAGGGACACGAGGCGGTGGATTTCGGGACGGACGGCCCTGCGTCGGTGGACTATCCGGATTTCGCGCACCGGGCGGCGGAAGGAAGGGATCGGTGGGAGCGCCTGGTGCTGGTCTGCGGGTCCGGAATCGGGATCAGCATCGCGGCCAACCGCCATGCCGGCATCCGCTGCGCCCTGGTGACCTCCCCTGAGCACGCGGCACTGGCGCGGCAGCACAATGACGCGAACGCCATCGCTTTCGGCCAGCGGCTGACGGATCCGCTCAAGGCGGAATACTACCTCAAAACGTTCCTGGAAACACCTTTTGAAGGCGGAAGGCACCAGGGGCGGGTGGAGAAGATCGAGCCCGAAGGCCGCCGCTGATGCGCCGCGCCGATGAACTGCGTCCCTTCGGGGTGGAGAAAGGCGTGCAGGTCCACGCCGCGGGTTCCTGCGTGGTGCGGTTGGGCCGGACGCACGTCCTGTGCGCCGCCAGCCTCGAGGAGAAAGTACCCGGCTGGATGAAGGGGCGCGGCACAGGCTGGCTCACCGCCGAATACGGGATGCTGCCGGCGGCGACCAACACGCGGTCCGACCGCGAAGCGGCGCGCGGGAAGCAGCAGGGGCGCACCGTGGAGATCCAGCGGCTGGTGGGGCGGAGTCTCCGCCAGGCCGTGGACCTCGCCGCCCTGGGCGAGCGGACCCTCACCGTGGATTGCGACGTCCTGAACGCCGATGGCGGCACCCGCTGCGCGGCCATCACGGGCGCGTGGGTGGCGGTGGCCTTGGCGCTTCGGGCCCGCGGCCTGGAGGGCGCCCTCGTCCGCCAGGTGGCGGCCGTCAGCGCGGGCGTGGTGGAGTCCGGCGACGGCCGCCGGGGGCTGATCCTCGACCTGGAGTACGAGGAGGACCACCGGGCCGCCGTGGACTGCAACCTCGTGGCCGCGCGACCGACGGCGGGCGGCGAGCTGGAGCTGGTGGAGCTGCAGGGCACCGGCGAGGGGCGCTCCTTCACCCGCGCCGAAGCCGCGGGGCTGATCGACCTGGGACTGGCGGGCTGCGCGGCCCTAATGGAGGCGCAGCGGGCGGTCCTCGCATGAGACTTCCAGCGCTGGGCTGGCTGATCGCCGCGTCCGCCCTCGTGGCGGGCCCGGCGCCCGCGGCGCCTCCGGCAGCGCCGTCGCGGATCGAAGTCACCGTGGAGCCGCCGGACATGGTGTTCCGGTTCGCCCCGCGGGTGGTGATCCCGGGGATGCCGCGGGTGGCCCTGGCCCTCAGCGGCGGCGGGGCGCGGGGCCTGGCCCACATCGGCGTCATCCAGCGCTTCGAGGAGCTGGGCTTTCCCCTGGACAGCGTCACCGGCACCAGCGCGGGGGCCCTGGTGGGCGCCCTCTACGCCAGCGGCTTCTCGGGGCGGGAGATCGAGGACCTGTTCCTGCGCCTGGATCTGACCCGCGCCTTCCTGGAGCCGCTCCTCCGCGTGCCGGGCGAGACCCTGAGCGAGCAGCAGGACCAGGAATCCACCTTCCTCGCTGTGGAGCGGGAGAAGGGCCACATCAGCCTCGCGCAGGGGCTGCGCAGCGGTGTGGAAGTCCAGCACACCCTCCAGGGCCTGCTGGCCCGCGGGACCTATTTCTCCCAGGGGGACTTCGACCACCTCCGCCGGCCCCTCCGCGTCCTGGCCACCAACCTGGAGACCGGCCAGGGGCGGATCTTCGGCCAGGGCGACCTCGTGGAGGCCGTGCGCGCCTCCATGGCCATTCCCGGCGGCTTCCGGCCCGTCCTGATCGACGGGCAGCAGTACGTGGACGGCGCGCTGGTGGAGAACCTGCCGGTGTCCACCGCGAAGGAGATCTTCCATCCCGACGTGGTGATCGGCGTGGACATCAGCTCGCCCATGGCGCGCGGCCCGGCCACCAGCATCTATTCCGTGGCCTCCCGCAGCCTCGATCTGGTGATCGAGCGCCGCCAGTGGGAGAGCCGGGCGGCGGCGGACTTCCTCATCCGCCCCGACATCCGCGAGGCTCCGTTCCTGGAGTACGGGACGCTCGCGCCCCGCCTGATCCGCGAGGGGCGGGAGGCCTTCGACGCCCGGCAGCACGCCCTGTCCGACCTGCTGCGCTCCCGCTGGCGGGGAAAGGAGGTCGTCAAGGCGTCGCGGCTGGCCTTCGAGAGTCCCTATCCCCTGGGCGAGGCCCTGGAAGGGCTGCTGACCGTCACCCTGGCGAGCCGCCCCGAAGGCGGCTACTGGCTGCGCGACGTGCAGATCCTCCTGCAGCAGATTCTGGTCCATGGCCTGGCGGCCGAGGCCTGGGCCACGGCAGATCCGGATGGGGCGCTGACCATCCACATGCGCCCCTTCCCTCAGGTGGAGGCCCTCGACCTGGAGGTTCCCGAAGCGTGGCAGCCCCGGGTCCGCCAGGCCCTGGCGGAGATGCCCATTGGCGCGCCGTTCAATCCCCAGGTCTTCGGCCGGGCCATCTCCCAGCTGGTCTACCGGCTGATGATGGAGGGCAATCCTCTGGTGGACGCGCGGGGCTCGGGCTTCGATTCCGCCACGGGCCGCCTGCGGCTGGTCCTGCGGGAGCCCGTCATCTGCAAAGTGGAGGTGAAGACCCGGACCGGCGCCACAGTGGACGAGCTGCACCTGCGGCGGATCCTGGGCGACCTCGAAGGGCGGCCCTTCCAGCCCGAGGTGCTCCAGAAGCGGATCATTCTGGCGGAGCATCGGCTCCATTTGGAGGAACTGCACTACCTGATCCGCCCCGAAGAGGGGAAGGGGACGGTCCTCACCCTGATGCCCGTTCCCCGGAAGCGGGACCGGCTGGACATTTCCCTGGGCTACGACAGCAGCCTCGGCGGGCAGGTGGGCCTCGCCTACCGGGCCTTCAACCTGGGCTTCAAGGGAACCGAGGCGGAATTGTCCGCCGCCCGCAACCGCCTGCAGGAGCAGATGGCCCTGGCTCTGCGCAGCCCCTTCGGCTTCTCGCCCGGCGCGGGGCTTGAATTCAGCGCCGACTACTGGCGGCAGCGCCTGGAGACGGCCCTCAGCTGGCCCTCTCCCGCCCTTTCAGGCAGCGGCATCGACAGCCGCATCAGCGCCTCCGACCTGTCGGTGCGCACGTACCTCCGCTTCAGCAACCTGGGCACCGGCAAGGCGAGCGTGGACGTGGGGCGGCGGGACGCGACCTTCGAAGAAAACGGCGTCCGCCGCAGCCAGGTCCAGCACGCCGCCTTCCTGTCCGGCGAGTGGGACAATTTCGACCGCCACACCCTTCCGCGGGAAGGGCTGCTGCTCCGGGCGCGGTTCGGCGTGGGCGAGGCGAAGGCCGGCGAGCTCCCGGCCGCGGACTTCCAGCAGGCCTATTTCCGGGCGCGGGGGATCCACTCCTTCCACGACACCCTGGGCTTCGACGTGGACCTGGAAGGGGGGATGGGCCGCCGCCTGCCCCTGGACCGTTGGTGGGTCCTGGGCGGTCCCTCGTTCGTGATCGGGTCCCGGGCCGTGGGCTACGTGGCGCCCAACTTCGCCGCGGCGCGGTTCGGCCTTCCCTACCGGATCTACGCGGGCCTCGGGCTCACCGTGGAGATCGTCCCCCGGTTCGACCTCGCCTGGGTTTCCCGGGAACACGGGGACCTGTTCCAGGCCGACGCCAATCGCCGGGCCCAGGGCACCGGCCTGATGCTGCGGACCACCCTGTCCAACTTCTACGTGGAGCTGGCCTACGGATTCCTCAAGTTCAGGACGCCCGAAGGCGCGGGTCCCACCAGCGGCAGCTTCAACCTCCTGATCGGGACCCAGCCCTTCGACCTGTGGAAGCGCCGCTAGGGGCGAGGGGTCTGTGACCGGCCGCACAGGGGGGGCGGCAGGGGCGGGCTGATATTCTGGAGCGCTGGGTTTCCATCCGCTCTTTGCGAGGCCGCCATGCGCTACCTGCCCTCTTCTCCCGCCGAAGACCGAGCCCTCCTGGACGCCATCGGCGTGGACCGGGCGGAGGATCTTCTGGCCGGCATCCCCGCGGACCTGCGGCTGAAGCGCGACCTGGACCTGCCCGCCCAGGGCTCCGAGCAGGAGGTGGCCTGGCAGATGATGGATCTGGCCAACCGCAATACCCGGTTCTGCGCCCAGTTCCTCGGCGCGGGCGCCTACGACCACTTCGTGCCCTCGGCCATCGACGCCATGGTGAGCCGCCAGGAGTGGTTCACGGCCTACACGCCCTACCAGCCGGAGATCAGCCAGGGCACGCTGCAGCACATCTTCGAGTACCAGACCCTCATCTGCGACCTCGCCGGCCTGGACGTCACCAACGCCAGCCTCTACGACGGCGGCACGGCCTGCGTGGAGGCGGCCCTCATGGCGGTGCGCGTCCAGAAGAAGCGGAACACCGTCCTCGTGAGCCGCGGCCTGCACCCGCTCTACCGCGAGGTGCTGAAGACCAATTTCGCCCCCCACGACGGCCTGAAGCTCGTGGAGGTGGGCCTCAAGGACGGGATCACCGACCTGGCGGACCTCCAGGCCAAGCTGAACGGCGATGTGGCGGCGGTGCTGGTGGGCTACCCCAACTTCCTGGGCGCCGTGGAGGACCTCCCGGCCCTGGCCGAGCTCATCCACGCCGCGGGCGCGCTGCTGGTCAGCGTCACCCAGGAGGCCTTCGCCTTGGGCTGGCTGGAGGGCCCGGGCAAGGTGGGCGCCGACATGGCCTGCGGCGAGGCGATGTCCCTGGGGAACAAGCCCAACTTCGGCGGCCCTTTCCTCGGCTTCCTGGCCGTGAAGGACGCCCACAAGCGGGAGATCCCCGGCCGCGTGGTGGGCCAGACCAAGGACCTCGACGGCCGCACCGGCTACGTCCTGACGCTCACGGCCCGCGAGCAGCACATCCGCCGGGACAAGGCCACCAGCAACATCTGCTCGAACCAGGGGCTGGTCGCGTTGCGCGCCAACCTCTTCCTCCAGCTCGCCGGGCCCGAAGGCCTGAAGGGGCTGGCGGAGCAGAACGCCGCCAAGGCCCAGTACCTGCGCCAGCGGCTGCTGGACCTGCCGGACATGGAGCCCGTCTTCGACGCCCCCTTCTTCAACGAGTTCGTTCTGCGCTACCGCGGCGACATGGCCGCCCTCGAGGCCGCCTGCCTCGCGGAGAGCCTGCTGCCGGGCCTGGACTTGGGCCGCTGGTACCCCGAATACGAAGGCTGCATCCTGTGGTGCGCCACCGAACTCCACTCCCGCCGGATGATCGAGAGCCTCGTCGAGATCCTGGCCCGCGTCCCCGCCGCCGTGGAGTGATAATGGATTTTTTAGATCGAACCATAAAAAAAACTGGTGGAACATTAGTGTTTATAGGTTTATCTATATATATATCCTTGTTGTTCAGTGGGTTTATTGCGGCATTTTTATCAAAGAATGAAAATATATTGTTAAAAAATTTATCAAATTGGTCCACTCTTTTTGGTAGTGTTGCAGTCATAGTTGCCGCGGGAATGTATTTTTTTCAACATTCACAACAACAAAAGCTTGATTTTCAAAGAACAGCTGATTTGGTTTTAAATTTTTATAAAAATGCTGTTGATTTCTGGAAAGAAGCAGAATTACTGCCTCCTCCTGATGATCCTCTTAGGGAAATAAAGCATTCAATATGGCAAATGAAGGGAATAGCTAATCTTATAGAGGCAGAGATGATTTTAAGGCAAATTGAAAAGTACAAAGGACTGACTGGTGAAGAAAAAGAAATTATTTCTAATTATTTAAAAGATGGGGTTAACGGAACTGTTAGAATAATTAAGATATTCAAAAGCACAGAGGCTCCATTCCATACGAACGGCATGCCTCGAGTAACAAACCTTCTTAACGAGGGAGAATAAAATGTTTCTTCGTCAGCGCGAACCCCTCTCCTTCGACCGCTCCGTCCCCGGCAAGCGGGGTATGGACCTGCCCAAGCTCGACGTGCCCGCCGCCCAGGACACCCGCCCCGCCCACCTCGTCCGCAAGGGCTTCGACGCCCTGCCGGAACTGAGCGAAGTGGAGGTCATCCGCCACTTCACGCGCCTCTCCAAGTGGAACTACGGCGTGGACGACGGGATCTACCCCCTCGGCAGCTGCACCATGAAGCACAACCCCCGCCTCAACGAGAAGGTGGCATCGCTGCCCGGCTTCACCGACAGCCATCCCATGGCGCCGGACGCCCTGGTGCAGGGCAACCTGGAGATGGTCTACACCCTTCAGGAATGGCTGAAGGAGATCACGGGCCTGCCCGGCGTCACCCTCCAGCCCAGCGCCGGCGCCGCGGGCGAGCTGACGGGCGTGATGCTGATCCGCGCCTACCACCTGTCCAAGGGCGCCAAGCGCCGCGTGATCCTGATCCCCGACAGCGGCCACGGCACCAACCCCGCCACCGCTGCCATGGCGGGCTACGAGGTGGTGGAACTGCCCTCGCTGCCCGACGGCACCATCAGCTTTGACGACGTCACCGATCCCGTGAACGGCAAGGTCCGCAAGGGCCTCCGGACGCTGGTGGCCGAGCTGGGCACCGAGATCGCCGGCGCCATGATCACCAACCCCAACACCGTCGGCGTCTTCGAGTACCGCTTCAAGGAGATCAGCGACCTGCTGCACGGCGTCGACGCCCTGGTCTACATGGACGGCGCCAACATGAACGCCTTGGTGGGCGTGGCGCGGCCCGGCGACTTCGGCGTGGACGTGATGCACCTCAACCTGCACAAGACCATGTCGACGCCCCACGGCGGCGGCGGCCCCGGCGCGGGTCCCGTGTGCTGCACCGAGAAGCTGGCGCCCTTCCTCCCGGTGCCCGTGGTCGTGCGGGAGACGGTGAAGGTGGGCGAGGGCGAAGTGCCCCGGCACACCTACCGCTGGGACTGGAACCGGCCCCAGAGCATCGGCAAGGTGCACACCTTCTACGGCAACTTCGGGATCCTGGTGCGCGCCCTGACCTACTGCCTGAGCCACGGGTCCGACGGCCTCAAGGAAGCCACGCTGCGCGCCATCGTGAACGCCAACTACATCCGCGCCCGGCTCAAGGGCGCCTACGCTCTGCACATCGATTCGCCCAGCCTCCACGAGGTGGTCTTCAGCGACACGATCCAGGCCCAGCACGACGTCCACACCCTGGACATCGCCAAGCGCCTCATCGACCACGGCTACCACCCGCCCACGATCTACTTCCCCCTGATCGTGCCCGGCGCGCTGATGATCGAGCCCACCGAAAGCGAAGGCAAGGACGAGCTGGACGCCTTCTGCGACACCATGCTCGCCATCGCCAAGGAAGCCGAGGAGAACCCGGAGGCCCTGCACCAGGCGCCCACCCTGGCGCCCCTGCGCCGCATGGACGAAACCACCGCCGCCCGCAAGCCGGTGCTGCGGTGGACGAAGGGCTGAGGGCTCAGGAGGCCGGTTCCGCTCCCACCACCCGCCCTTCTTCCAGCTCGATCCGCTCCTCTCCGAAGATCTCCGCATCGCCGAGGTCGTGGCTCACCACCACCAGGGGCAGGGATTCCTCCGCCGCCAGCGCCTTCAGGTCGAGGCGCAGGCGGTCGCGGAGGCGGGGATCCAGGGCGGCGAAGGGCTCGTCCAGCAGCAGCAGGCGGGGCTTGGCCGCCAGGGCGCGGGCCAGGGCGACGCGCTGGCGCTGGCCGCCGGAGAGCTGGGCGGGGCGGGCATCTCCGAAGCCGCCGAGGCCGAGGCGCTCCAGCCAGGGCAGGGCCTCGGCGAGGGCCGTCCGTGACGGGCGGCGCCAGGTCCGCGAGAAGCTGAAGGCCACGTTTTCCGCCGCGGTGAGGTGGGGGAACAGGGCGTAGTCCTGGAAGACGTGGCCGATGCCGCGGGCCTGGGGCGGCAGGTGGAGCCCCGCCGCGCCGTCGAACAGGGCGCGGCCCTCGAAGCGGATGAGGCCCGCCTCGGGACGGAGCAGGCCCGCGATGGCGCGCAGGGTGAGGCTCTTCCCGGCGCCCGAGGGGCCCGAGATCACCAGGGAGCGGGCCTGGCAGGCGAAGGTCACCTTCAGGCGGAAGACGCGGTCCCGGGTACGCAGGGTGCCCCGGATGTCCACCTCCAGCTTCATGCCCAGGGCTCCCGTCCCGCGCTGCGGGCGTCGTGGCCGCGGAGCAGGCGGGAGGCGCCCAGGAGCACCGCCAGGCAGGTGGCGGACGTCACCAGCACCAGGGTGGCGGCCAGGCCGTCCTGGCCCGCCTGGACGGCTTCGTAGACGGCCACGGACAGGGTCTGCGTCCGTCCTGGGATGCTGCCCGCCACCATCAGCGTGGCGCCGAACTCGCCCAGGGCCCGGGCGAAAGCCAGGAGGGCGCCGCCCAGGATCCCGCGCCAGGCGAGGGGCAGGCTGATCCGGAAGAAGATCCCCGGTTCGGAGACGCCCAGGGTGCGGGCGGCCCGCTCGAACTGGGGGTCCACCTGCTCGAAGGCCGACCGCGCGGCCTTGAGGGCCAGAGGGAAGGACACGATGGCCGCGGCGATCACCGCGCCCTGCCAGGTGAAGATCAGCTGGATCCCGAAGGTCCGGTCCAGGAAGCCGCCCACCGGTCCCCGGCGGCCCAGGAGCACCAGCAGGTAGTAGCCCAGCACCGTGGGCGGCAACACCATCGGCAGGGTGCAGACCGCGTCCAGCAGCTCCCGCCCGGGAAAGGGCCGGCGCGCCAGGAGGAAGCCCAGGGCCGTGCCGGCGATCAGCACCGCCAGCGTCGCCAGGCCCGCCACCTTGAGCGACAGGAGAAGGGGAATCCAGGCCTGATCCATCCGGCGTCAGGGGGCCGTGAATCCGAAGCGGGCGAGAACCTCCCGGCCCTCCGCGGAGACCACCAGGGCCACGAAGGCGCGGGCGGCCTCGGCCTGGCGGGTGCCGGCCACGAGGGCGATGGGATAGGTGACGGGCGTGCGGGTGGGGACGGTGGCGGCCACCCGCACCTTGCCCGCCTGCACGGCGGCGTCCGTGGCGTAGACGAAGCCGGCGTCCACCTCGCCCCGGGCCACGTAGTCCAGGCACTGCCGCACGCTCTGGCCGAAGACGGCCTTGGCTTCCACGGCGGCCCACAGCCCCTGGGCCTCCAGGGCTTCGCGGGCGTAGCGCCCGGCGGGGACGCTGGCGGGATTGGCCACGGCGACCCGGCGGACCTTGGGATCCAGCAGGGCGGCGGGCGAGGCGGGGCCCTTCGCGTCCGCGGGAACGATCAGGACCAGCGCGTTGCCCGCGAAGGTGGCGCGGGTGGCCGGATCCACCGCTTTCTGGGCGACGGCCTTGTCCATGGCCACCTGGTCTGCCGAGGCGAACAGGTCCGCGGGCGCCCCCGCCAGGATCTGCTGGAGGAGCTTGTCCGACGCGCCCGTGTTGAGCACGACCTTGGTGCCGGGGTGGCGCGCTTCATAGCGGCGCCCCAGTTCCTGGAAGGCCTCGGTGAGGCTGACGGCGGCGGAGACCACCAGGTCGCCGCCCCGGGCGGGAAGGGCGGCGAGGAGGCCCAAGCCGAAGGCGAGAACCCGCAGGGGGCGCAGGGAAGTGGACACGGCATCCTCCGATCCGCAGTGACCCCGCGACTATAGCGGAGCCCTGCGGGACGGCAAACCTCGATCCTGGCATCCTGGTCGGGAATCTTCCCTCCGAGCCGCCCATGGTCCAGTTCCTGAGCCGGATCCGCATCGCCGCCAAGCTGTGGCTGGGCTACGGCGCGGTGGGTGCCGTCCTGGCGGGCCTGGCCCTGGTCCAGTTGGGGATCCTCCACGATGCGGAACGGCAGGCCCTCCGCATGTTCGAGACCCGCGTGGTGCCCGTCCGCAAGCTGAAGGCCGTGTCGGACGCCTACGGGATCCGCATCCCCTCCGCGATGCGCCAGGTGCGGAGCGGCGCCCTGGAGCCCTCGGAAGGATTGGCGCGGATCCGGGTGGCGCGGGCGGAGGCGGTTGCGGCGTGGACCGCGTTCCGGGCCGTTCCATCTGAACCCGATCCCGGGACCGTCTGGCGCGTGGAGGCCCTGACCGCCGCCGCGAACCGCGATCTGGACCGCCTGGAGGGCATTCTGGCGGAGGGGCGCGCCGTGGACGACGACCTGCTGCCCCAACTCCTTCCCCTGACCGAACTCGTCGCCCGGCTGGCGGACGCCCAGGAGGAGGCCGCCGAGCGGAGCCTGGCGGACACCGCGGTCCGCGTCCGCCGCATCCGGCTGCTCTCCTACGGCGTCATCGTCGCGGGGCTGGCGGCGGCGATGGGCCTGGGCTACTGGATCTCGCGCCACCTGTCGGACGGGCTGCGGCGGCTGGTGGACCAGGTGCGGCTCGCCGCGGCGGGCGATCTGGAGGCCCCGATTCCGGTGGCGGGCCGCGACGAGGTGGCGGATCTGGGCCGCGAGCTGAACCGGATGGTCCACCAGATGCGGGAGACGATCCGGGCCCTGGGCGAGCGCGAGGCCAGCGAGCGGGCAGTGCTCCAGAACGCCCAGGTGGCCATCATCGTGCGGGACGCCGGCGGCGTGGTGCGGCGGTTCAACGCCTACGCCGAGAGCCTGCTGGGCTTCCGGGCGGAGGAGCTGATCGGGCGGTCCACGGCCCCCTGGCTGGACCGCGGCGAGGTGGCTGCCCGCAGCCGGGAGCTGGAGGCGCGGCAGGGCCGCCCCGTGACGGACGACAACGATCTGGTGCGCTGCCTGACGCTGGAGGGACCCGACCTCCGCGAATGGACCTTCGTGACCCGCGAGGGGCACCGGCGGCCCATGCTGGTGGCCCTTTCCACGATCCTCGGGGCCGACGGCGGGCCGGTGGGCTACGTGAGCATCGCGTCGGACCTGTCGTGGCTGAAGGCGCTGGAGGCCGACCTGCGGGCCAGCGAGGCCCGGGCCCGGGCCGCCAACCGCGCCAAGAGCGCCTTCCTGTCCAACATGAGCCACGAGCTGCGCACGCCGCTCAACGCCGTACTCGGCTACGCGCAGCTGATGGACCGGAAGGAAGGGCGCAGCGCCGAGGACCGGGAACACCTGGGTCGGATCCTGGGCGCGGGCGAGCACCTCCTCACCCTGATCAACGATATCCTGTCCCTGAGCAAAATTGAATCCGGGGGCCTGGACGTGCGCGCCGGGCCCTTCCGCGCCGCCGGCCTCCTGGAAGCCGCCCTCGACATGCAGCGGATCCGTGCCCGGGACAAGGGGCTGGAACTGCGGGTGGAGGCGGCGCCGGGGTTCCCGGCGTACCTGGAGGGGGACGAGGCCAAGCTGCGCCAGATCCTGGTGAACCTGGTGGGGAACGCCGTCAAGTTCACGGAGCGGGGCGCGGTGGTCCTGCGCGCCGGCTACGCCGACGGCTGGGCGACCTTCGCGGTGGAGGACACGGGTCCCGGCATCGCGGCGGAGGACCAGCGGCTCCTGTTCCGGCCCTTCTTCCAGGGGAGCGCCGCCGCCGGCGGCGAGGGCACCGGCCTCGGTCTGCACATCAGCCGTTCCCTGGTCCGCCTGATGGGCGGGGAGCTGGAACTCGACAGCCGCCCGGGGGAAGGCACCCGGTTCTCCTTCAGCCTGCCCCTTTCCGAGGGGGAGCCGCCGCCGGAGCTGCTGGGCGGGGGCCGGGTCGTCGGGTTGGAGCCGGGTCAGCGGCCGGTGCGGATGCTGGTGGCGGACGACCGCGTGGAGAACCGGGACCTGCTGGTGGGGCTGCTGGCGTCCGTCGGGCTGCCCGCGCTGGCGGCGGCGGATGGCATCGAGGCCGTGGAGCTGTGGGAGCAGCACCGCCCGGACCTGGTCTGGATGGACCTCCGGATGCCGCGGATGGACGGCTTCGCCGCCCTGGAGGCGATCCGCGGGAAGGAGCGGGAGGGGAACGCGCCGCCCACCTGTGTGGTGGCCATTTCCGCCAGCGTCCTGGATACCGACCGCGACGCCCTCCTCCGCGCGGGCTTCGACGATTTCCTGGGAAAGCCCTTCCGCGAGGCGGAGCTGTTCGACGTCATGTCGCGCCTGCTGGGGCTGCGCTTCCTCGTCCGGGAGCCGGAGTCCGAACCGGAAGCGAACCTGAAGGCCGTTTTGGCGCTTCAGTCCGCCCCCTGGCGCGCCGAGGTAAAGGAGGCGGTCCTCATCGGGGATGTGGAGGGGGCCCTGGGTCTGGTCGACCGGCTGGAACCGTCCGCCGCCGAGTCCCTCCGGCGATTTCTCAAGGCCTACAAGCTCCAGGAAGTGCTCGACGCCCTGGAAGGATGAACGGGAGAGACGACATGCTGGTCCCGCAGGGCGACATCCTCATCGTGGACGACCATCCGGACAACCTGGATCTCCTGGCTTCGGTCCTGCGGGAAGGAAACTACCGGGTGCGGGCCGTGCCCTCGGGGACCATGGCCCTGGAAGCCGCGCGGCGCCATCCCCCCGAGCTGATGATGCTGGACGTGAACATGCCCGGCCTGGACGGCTACGGGACCTGCGAGGCGTTCCAGGCGGATCCGCTGCTGGCGCGGATCCCCATCGTGTTCATCAGCGCCCTGGACGCGCCCCTGGACAAGGTCAGGGCCTTCCGGGCGGGGGGGCGCGACTACGTCGCCAAGCCCTTCCACGCCGAGGAGGTCCTGGTGCGGGTGGAGCACCAGGTGCGGCTGGCCCGCCTCCAGCGGGAGCTGGAGTTCCAGAACCAGAACCTCCTGGACGCCAACCTCAAGCTCAAGGAAGTGAACACCCTCAAGTCGAACTTCACGGCCATGCTGGTCCACGACCTGCGCTCGCCCCTCACCTTCCTGGGCCTGACCCTGGACGCCCTGCGGAACGGCGCGGCCCAGTCCGCCGACCTGATGGACAAGTCCCAGGACGCGTTCGCCCGGATGCGGGACCTGCTGGACGAGATGCTGGAGATCTACCGCAGCGAGAGCGGAGAGACGCCCATGGACGTGGCGGAGATCGACACCGCCCCCTGGCTGGAGGGCCTCCTCGTGCCCTACGCCCTGCGGGGCACGGAGGCCGACCTGACCTTCCAGGTGAGCGTTCCCGCGGGGCTGCCGGTTCTGCAGGCGGACCGGCTGAAGCTGGAGCGCGCGCTCCTGAATCTGGTGGAGAACGCCTTCAAGTTCACGCCCCGGGGCGGGGGCGTGCGCGTGGAGGCCGGCGTCGAATACGGCGCCGGGGTGGAGGCGGGGCTGCGTTTCCTGCGGATCGCCGTGATCGACACGGGCCGCGGGGTGCCTCCGGCGGAGCTGCCCTACATCTTCGATCCCTTCCGCCAGGGCCAGGGCCAGGGCCAGCGCAGCGAGGCGGGGCGCGGCGTGGGGCTCGGCCTCGCCATCGTCCAGCGGCTGGTGGCGGCCCACGGCGGGCAGATCCGGGCCCAGAGCCAGCCGGGCTTCGGATCGAGCTTCACCGTCCTGCTCCCCTGCTGACGGCGGCCCCCCCGGAAGGCACAATAGAGGGCTCGCCGGGAGCACCCATGCGCCGCCGCACCCTTTCCGCCCTTCTGCCCGCCCTGGCCGTCTCCCTGAGCGCCCAGGCGGTGCCTCCCTCCAACGCGAAGCTCCAGGAGCGGGCGGACCGGTTCCTCCAGCTGGTGAACGCCGGCTACCAGGCGCTCTACTACGTCAATTCCGAAGCCGCCTGGGCGGCCGCCACGGACGTGAAGCCGGAGCACGACGCCGCCGCCGAGTGGGCGGGGAAGGCCTTCGCCGCGTTCAACGGCAACCCCTACGTGATCACCGAGGCCAAGGAGCTGCTGAAGCGGCGCGCCGACCTGGACGGGAAGACCGTCCGGCAGCTGGAGCGCATCCTGCTGATGCCCTACGGCGCCGAAGGCCCCATGACCCAGCCGAAGCTGGTGGCCGAGCGCATCGCCGCCGAGACCCGCCAGACCTCCCTGATGAACGGGTTCCAGTTCAAGGTGGGCGGCAAGCCCGTGAGCGCCAACGACATCGACAACAAGCTGGTCTCCAGCGGGGACCTGGCCGAGCGGCGCCTGTGGTGGGAGGCCAGCAAGGAGATCGGGATCCCCCTGAAGGACGGCCTGGTGCGCCTCCGGGACCTCCGCAACGGCGTGGCGAAGGAGCTGGGCCATCCCGACTACTTCTCGCTCCAGGTGGCCCGCTACGGCCTGACCGCGGACGAGATGACGGCCTTCAACCGCAAGTTCCTGGCGGAACTGCGGCCCCTCTACCTCCAGCTGCACACCTGGGTGAAGTACGAGATGGCGAAGAAGTACGGCCAGCCCGTGCCCAAGGCCATCCCCGCCCACTGGATCAACAACCGGTGGAGCCAGAACTGGACCGGGTTCGTCAGCGCCGTCGACTTCGATCCCTACTTCAAGGGCTGGCAGCCCGAGCGCATCGTCAAGACCGCTGAGGCCTTCTACACGGGGCTGGGCTTCGATCCCCTGCCCGCGAGCTTCTGGACCAAGTCCGACCTCTATCCGGTGAAGGCCGGCGACGCCCGCAAGAAGAACTCCCACGCCTCCTGCTGGCACATGGACCTGAACACCGACATCCGCTCCCTGATGAGCGTGGAGTCCAACGCCCAGTGGTTCGAGACCTGCCACCACGAGCTGGGCCACGGCTACTACTTCATGTGCTACACCAACCCGGGCGTGCCGCCCCTGCTGCGGGACGGCGCCAACCCCAGCTTCCACGAGGGCGTGGGCGAGCTGATCGCCATGGCCACCCGCCAGGTGCCGTACCTGAAATCCGCGGGCGTCCTGCCGGCGGACTACAAGGTGGATCAGATGCAGGTGTTGCTGAACGACGCCCTGGAAGTGGCCATCCCCTTCATGTTCTGGGCCTGCGGGACCATGCCCGAATGGGAGGCGGATTTCTACGCCAAGGGCCTGCCCGCCGACCAGCTCAACACCCGCTGGTGGAAGCTGGTGCGCGACCTCCAGGGCGTGGAGCCGCCCAGCCCCCGCGGCGAAGCGTTCTGCGATCCCGCCACCAAGACCCACATCAACGACAACCCCGCCTACTACTACAGCTACGGCTGGGCCACCGTCTTCAAGTTCCAGATGCACGACCATATCGCCCGGAAGATCCTCCACCAGGACCCGCGGAGCTGCAACTACTCCGGCCACAAGGAGGTCGGCGCTTTCCTGAAGCAGATCCTCGAAAAGGGCGCCACCGAGGACTGGCGGAAGGTCCTGAAGGACGCCACCGGCGAGGACCTCTCGACCCGCGCCATGATGGACTACTTCAAGCCGCTGATGGCCTGGCTGGAGCAGCAGAACAAGGGACGGCAGATCGGATGGGACTGATGCCCGAAGCCGTCCCCCACGCGAAGGTGGTGAAGGCGCTGACGCGCGACCACCACATCCGCCTTTCGTCCCTGGACGCCAGCCCGCTGTGGGACGGCGTGCGGCGGGGGCATCCCCACCTCGATCCCGCCGCCTGCGCCTGCCTCACGGAACTCCTGTCGGCCACGGCCCTCCTCCAGACCCGGACCCTGTTCGCCGAGCGCCTCCAGCTGCTGGTGAAGGGGGCCGGCAGGGCCAAGGCGGTGGTGGCGGACTGCTGGCCCGACGGCACCATCCGCGGCGTGCTGGACCTCGGCCCCGAGGATGCCCCGGAGTGGATCGCGGGCCCCGGCGTCTTCCAGGTCATGCGCTCCCGCGACAACGGCCAGCCCTACGTGGGCCATCTCCCCTTGGTGGAAGGCGGGATCCAGGTCCAAGTGGAGCATTACCTCCAGCAGTCGGAGCAGATCCAGGCGAGCCTCACCCTGTGGTGCGATCCGGGCACCGGCGAGGCGGGAGGGCTCCTGGTGGAGCCGCTGCCGGACTGCCCGCCGGCGCGGCTGGCCCGGCTGGTCCAGGCCCTGGAGGGCCTCGAAGTCGTCCCCTTCTGGGAGCGCACGCCGGACTTCCTGGCCACCTGGGTGTCCCAGGGCGAGGGCGTGGAGGAATTGGCGGCCCTGGACCTCTTCTACCGCTGCCGCTGCACCCGGGAGGCCCTGGTCGGGACCCTCCGCCGCTTTTCCCCGGAGCAGAAGGCCGACCTGTTCCAGGAACCGGGTCCGCTGGACGTGCGCTGCGACTACTGCGGCACGCGCTATCCGATCCACCCCGAGGATCTCGTGGACGGAGAGGCCTGATGGCCGCCGTGGACATCGCCGACCGGGGGCGCCCCCTGGGCTCGCCGCTGTCGGTGTGGCTCCACTTCCGCGCCGTCCCCTTCTTGGTGGCGGGCCTGACCAAGGCGTGGTCCTACACCCTCCGGGTCCGGCGGGAGGGCTTCGGGCCCCTGGAAAGCCTGGTGGTCGCGGATGAGCGCGTCATCCTCGCCTTCTGGCACCGGCGGCTGTTCATGATGCCCCTCGCCTATCCCTTCCAGCGGCGGAACGCGGCCGGAGAAGCGCGCGGCGTGGCCATCCTGTCCAGCGACAGCAAGGACGGCGAACGCAGCGCGGCCACCTGGCGCTGGTTCGGCATCCACGCGGTGCGCGGCACCGCCAGCGACGACGGCGCCCGGGCCCTGGTGCGGATGATCCAGGCCGTGCGCCAGGGCTGGGACTTCGGAATCACCCCCGACGGCCCCCGCGGCCCCCTGATGAAGCTCAAGCCGGGCACCCTCGCCCTGGCCCGCAAGACCGGCGCGTGGATCGTCCCCGTCACCCTCGCCTTCGACCGCAGCTTCGAGTTGAAGACCTGGGACCGGATGGTGATCCCGCTGCCGTTCGCCACCTGCGTGATCAAGTACGGAACGCCGTACCAGCTTCCGCCCAAGGCCGACGACGCCGCCGAAGGCGACCGGCTGCAGGGCCAGATGGACGACCTGGAACACTGGGCTGAAGGGATCTCCCGTGGCTGAACTCGCCGTCATCTCCCTCTCCGGCGGGATGGATTCCTGCGTCACCGCCGCCATCGCCCAGGCCGAGGGCTTCGACCTCGCCCTGCTCCACGCGGACTACGGCCAGCGCACCCAGGACCGCGAGCGACGCGCCTTCCGTGACATCGCGGACTTCTACGGCGTGCCCGCCCACCGCCGCCTCATCATCGGATTCGACACCCTGAAGGCCATCGGCGGCTCCGCCCTGACCGACGCCTCCATCGCCCTGCCCGAGGGCGAGCTGGATCGCCCGGGCGTGCCCGTGAGCTACGTCCCTTTCCGCAACGCCCACCTGCTCGCCACCTGCGTGAGCTGGGCCGAGGTCCTGGGCGCCAGCGCCATCTTCGTGGGGTTTGTGGAGGAGGACAGCAGCGGCTACCCCGACTGCCGCGAAGCCTTCCTCCGCAGCTTCGAGCAGACCGCCAACCTGGGCACCAGGCCCGAGACGCGTCTCGCCTTCCACGCCCCGCTCCTCCACCTCCGCAAGGCCGACATCGTGCGGAAGGGCCGCGACCTCGGCGCGCCCCTGCATCTCAGCTGGTCCTGCTACCAGGGCGAAACCGAAGCCTGCGGCCACTGCGACAGCTGCCACCTGCGGCTGCGCGGGTTCAAGGAAGCGGGATTCCCGGATCCCATTCCGTACGCGTTCATTCCGGAAAACCTGAACCATTAACCACAGAGATCGCAGAGGGCGCAGAGTGGAACGGGATCTCGATGGACTCAACGGGTTGTCCCAGCGCGTCATTGCCGCCTGCATTGAGGTGCATCGGAGCTTGGGGCCGGGATTGCTTGAATCTGCCTATGAGGTGTGTCTGGCCAGGGAACTGGCTCTGGCGGGCATCCCCTTTCAGCGCCAGGTTGCTGTACCTGTGTCCTACAAAGGAGCGATTCTCGATGCAGGCTATCGGATCGATCTGCTCGTGGAGGGTCGACTGATTGTCGAGCTCAAGGCGGCCAGAAGCCCCATCAACCTGCTTCGAGCCCAGGTACTGACGTATTTGAAGCTGATGAATCTTGCTCTGGGGCTCGGCGTGAATTTCAACCAAGTCCGATTGGTGGATGGCGTCACGAGGGTGATCCACACCTCTTCAGAATCTGCCTGAGGGCCTTCTCTGCGATCTCTGTGTCCTCTGCGGTTAAACAACACAAAAGGATTTCTCATGGCCACGAAAAAGACCCCCAAGCCCACCCTTCCGGAAACGCTCCCCCAGTTCGTGGTGACGCGGCCCACCGGCGAGTTGGACACGTTCGCCAGCCCGCGCCCGGGGCGGCCGTTCACGATCACGTTCGAGACGGAGGAGTTCACGTGCCTCTGCCCGCTGACGGGCCAGCCGGACTTCGCCAAGCTGCGGATCCATTACCAGCCCGACCAGCTGTGCGTGGAATCGAAGTCGCTCAAGCTCTACCTGTGGAGCTTCCGCGACCGCGGCGCCTTCCACGAGGCCGTCACCAACCAGATCCTCGACGACCTGGTGAAGGCCACGCAGCCCCAGTGGATGCGCGTGGAGGGCGACTTCCTGATCCGCGGCGGCATCCGCACGCTGGTGGTGGCGGAACATGGAAAGAAGCATTAGCCACGGATGAACTCAGATGAACACGGATGGGACATGCTGCTGACGATCTGGGTTCATCCGTGTTCATCCGTGGCCCATTTCTGTTGGGTTGAAGGATGAAAGCCGTTATTGCGCTCGGTTCCAACCTCGGCGATCGCCAGGCGCACCTCGACGCGGGGCTGGCGGCGCTTCGGACGCTGGGGACGGTGGTGCCGTCGCCGCTGGTGATGGAGACGCCGGACGAGTCGGGGCGCGGGCCGGCCTACCTCAACACCGTGGCGATCCTCGTAGCGGAGGAGACCGATCCTCGCCGCCTGCTGGAGGCGCTGCTGCGTCTGGAGCTGGCGGCGGGGCGGGACAGGGGCGTGGGGCGGAACGCGCCCCGGACGCTGGATCTGGACCTGATCACCACGGACGGTCCGCCCGGAAACTGGACCTGGGCCGCGCCGGAGGATCTGCGGGCCCTCGGCGCGGAGCTGACCCTGGAGCTGCCCCATCCGCGGGCCTTCAGCCGGCCCTTCGTGCTGGAACCGTGGCGGGCGCTGTCCGATCCGGGCGCCTGCGGAGGCGTGATTCCCCGGGCCTGAACGCGCCGTGGCATCATGCAGGAACTTTTCGGAGCCGCCCGTTCCTTCCTGCTTTCCCGGGGCCGGCGCTCCTCCCCTTGGGCGCGGACACAGGAAAGGCGCGGCATGGCGAGTCTCTGGAACTACCTTCAGCAGGGCCAGGTGCAAGGGCCCGTCACCGACGAACAGCTCAAGGCCCTGGTGACCGACGGGACGCTGAGCGGAGACGACCTCGTGTGGCGGGAGGGCACCGCCGAGTGGACGCCGATCCGGCAGTTTCCGGGGCTTTCCGCAGCGCCCGTGCGCATCGAGCTGGACCTTCCTCCGGCATCTGCGGCCGGGCCGGGTCCGGTTTCCGCGTCGGCGGGGTTCCCTTCCGGCGCGGCCTGGGGATCGGGCGGCGCGGCCGTTTCGCCCGATCTCGTCGAGCTGCTGCGCCGGACCAAGCCGTGGGCGCGCTTCATGGCGGTGCTGGGCTTCCTCGCCATCGGCGCGATGGTGCTGATCTCCTGCATCGGGATGGCGGTGGCGATCGCCACCCGGAAGGCGTCCCCCGGCGTGGGAATGGCCGTGGGCGGGGTCTACCTCCTTCTGGCGGGGCTCCACCTTCCGCCGGTGCTGTTCCTCAACCGCTACGCCAGCCGCATCGGGGATCTGATGGCCAGCGGCGAGGCCGCCGATCTCCGCGGGGCGCTGGCCGCGCAGAAGTCCTTCTGGCGCTACGTGGGCATCTTCACCCTGGTGATGCTGTGCCTTTACCTCGCGACCATTCCGGTGGTGATCATGGTGGGCGCGGCCCTCAAGGGCTTCCGCTAGGGGAGCGGTCTAGCGCACAGCGCGCGCAGAGGAGCCAAAAAGGCCTCTGCGCGCGCTGCGGTTGAAGCGGGCTTCTACTTCGTCCAGCGCTCGCACCAGCCGAGCACGGTGTCGTACCAGAGCTTGCTGTTCTGGGGCTTGGCGATGAAGTGGAACTCGTCGGGGAAGTAGAGCAGTTCGCTGGGGATGCCGCACACCTGGTGGACGTTGTAGAGCTGGAAGGCCTCGGTGACGGGGACGCGGTAGTCCAGCTCGCCGTGGACCACGAGCATGGGCTTCTTGAAGTTGGCGGCGCCGCTGCTGGGGCTCTGGGCGCGCCAGCGGGCCTGGGTCTCGGCGCTCTCCCAGGGCCAGCCCTTGAATTCCCAGCGGGGGAACCACAGCTCCTCGCTGCCGATCTGCATGCTCTCGGTGTTGTAGATGCTGGCGTGGGCCACGAAGGCCGCGAAGCGGTCGGGGTAGTGGCCCGCGATCCAGTTCACGGCGTAGCCGCCGTAGCTGCCGCCGCAAGCCACCACGCGCTTGGGATCGGCGTTGGGAAACCGCTTCAGGGCGGCGTCCAGGGTGTTCATCAGGTCGGTCATCACGGCGCCGTTCCAGTCGCCGCTGATGGCGTCGGTGTAGGCCTGGCCGAAGCCCGTGGACCCGCGGGGGTTGGGCAGGACGGTGATGAATCCCCGGCCCGCCCAGGCCTGGGCATTCCACCGCGCGTGCCAGCTGTCGGCCCAGGCGCCCTGGGGCCCGCCGTGGATGACGAAGGCCACGGGGTAGGTCTTGGCGGGATCGAAGCCCACGGGCTTCACCATGAAGGCGTGGGCCTTCGCGGGCTTGCCGTCCACGGGCACGGTGTCCACCCACAGGTCCTCGCCGGGATTGAGGGCCAGTTCCTTGGCGAGCGCTTCATTGTGGGCGGTGAGGCGCGACGCGCGGCCGGTCTTCAGGTCGAGGCTGTGCAGGTCCGGCGGCGTGGCGAGGGTGGTGGCGGCGATCACGGCCCGGTCGCCCGCCAGGGCGAAGCCTTCCACATGGAGGCCCGTGGTGAGGCGCTGGAGCCCCTTGCCGGTCCAGCGGAACAGGTCCGTGTGGCCCTGCTGGTCGCTGGTGGCGACGAGATCCTGGCCCTGCCACTGGTAGTCGCCGAAGCTCTGGTCGAGGGCGGCGGTGGTGCGGACGATCTGGCCCGTGGCGCGGTCCATGATCCGCAGCTCCCACTGGTCCGCCTCGAAGCCCGCGCGGCGCTGGGCGCGCCAGGCGATGGACTTCCCGTCGGGCGAGTAGCGGGGCGTGTTGTCCATGGCGGGGTTGTCGGTGAGCTTCTTCGCGGGGCCGCCGGCCAGCGCCACTTCGTAGATCTCGCCGTTGGTGCTGGTGCCCTTGGTCTGCTCGGGGGCCGATTCGAAGGCGAGGGCCTTGCTGTCGGGGGCCCATCCGAACCCGTCGCCCGCGGAGACGCCCGCGAAGTTGGGAACGTCCGTCGCGAGGCCCGCGGTGAGGTCCCGGGGCGCGGCGTTGCCGTCGGCGGGCACCACGAAGAGATGGCTCACCTGCTGGGGATCCTTCCATTCGTTCCAGTGGCGGTACATCAGCGTCTTGATGTGGCGCGCCTTGACCTTGCTCTCCTCCTGGGCCTTCAGGTAGGCCGCGTTCTCCGCGTCGCTGCCCGAAGGCACGGTGGTGGAGAGGAAGGCCAGCCACTTGCCGTCGGGACTCCAGACCTGGCCCTCGGCGCCGCCGCTGAGCTTCGTGATCTGGCGCTTCTCCTTCGTGCCCAGGTCCACGACCCACACCTGGCTGCCGGACTGGTAGGCCAGCTTCTTCCCGTCGGGGCTGAAGCGCGGCCGGCTCTGGCTGCCGCCGCCCAGATCCAGCTCCTTGGCCGGGCCGCCCGCGGGCTGGAACCAGATCCGACTGACGGACTTGTTGGCGGTCATGTCCACGGCGCCCACCTGGTAGGCGAGGTCCCCGGCGGCGGAGAGCTGGGGATCGCCGACGCGCTTGACCTTGAATAGGTCGTCCACCTGGAGGGGGCGCGAGGCGAGCAGAGGCAGGGCTGCCGCGAGGAGGAGGATCGGGGGTCTCATGGGTGCTCCGGAAAATCAGTACTCGGACTGGAGGTACCGCGCGATGACCGTCCGCTGGATCTCGCTGGTGCCCTCGCCGATGGTGCAGAGCTTCACGTCCCGGTAGTACTTCTCCACCGGGTAGTCCTTGGTGTAGCCGTAGCCGCCGAGGATCTGCACGGCTTCGCTGGCCACGCGGCAAGCGACTTCGGAACTGTAGAGCTTGGCCATGCTGGCGGCCTTGGCGTAGGGCAGGCCCTGGTCCTTGAGGCCCGCGGCGCGGTAGATCAGGAGGCGCGCGGCCTCGATCTCCGTGCCCATGTCGGCCAGCTTGAATTGGATGCCCTGGTGGTCGGCCAGGGGCCGGCCGAAGGTGCGGCGCAGCTTGCTGTAGCGCACGGCCTCCTCGAAGGCGCCCTGCGCCATGCCCAGGCCCAGGGCGCCGATGCTGATCCGGCCGCCGTCCAGGGTCTTCATGGCCTGCTTGAAGCCCACGCCCTCGTCGCCCAGGAGGTTGGCCTCGGGGACCTTCACGTCCTCCAGGATCAGCTCGGAGGTGTCGCTGGCCCGGAGGCCCAGCTTGTTCTCCTGCTTCCCGGCGCGGAAGCCGTTCATGCCCTTCTCCAGGATGAAGGCGCTGATCCCGTCGGCGCTGCTGCGGCCCGCCACGGGCGGGCGGGTGCGGGCCATGACCACGAAGATGTCGCCCACGGTGCCGTGGGTGATGAAGGTCTTGGTCCCATTCAGGACGTAGTGGGAGCCTTCCTTCCGCCCGGAGGTGACGAGGGCCCCGGCGTCGCTGCCGGAGCCGGGCTCCGTCAGGCCCCAGGCGCCGATGGCCTGCCCGCTGGCCAGGGGGCGCAGCCAGGCCTGCTTCTGCCGCTCGTCGCCCATGGCGTAGATGTGGTTGCTGCACAGGCTGTTGTGGGCGGCCACGGTGATGCCGACGGACCCGTCCACCCGGGACAGCTCCTCCACCGCCACGGCGTATTCCAGATAGCCCATCCCCGCGCCGCCGTACTGCTCCGGGAAGATCACGCCCATCAGGCCCATCCCGCCCAGGCGCTTCACCACGTCCAGGGGGAAGGTCTTGGCCTCGTCCCAGGCCATGACGTGGGGGCGGATCTCCTTCTCGGCGAACCGCCGGACTTCCTGCCGCAGGGCTTCGACGTGATCGGGCAGCGTGACGTCCATGGCGGGCCTCGCTTCAGCGGAGGGCGGCGACCGTGGTGGAGGCGCCGCGGGCGATGAGCTGCTTCTTGCGGAGGAGGCCCTCGGCTTCGGGCATCACTTCCAGGGCCTTGAGGATGGCGGGGTCCTTCTCGCACTGGATCTTGAAGCCCGCCTCGATGCCGAAGGCGACGTTCTGCATCTCGATGGAGATCTGCTCGCGCATGGCCTCCGCGTTGGCCTCCCAGTCCTGGTCCGAGATGGTCAGCGACTGCTCCTGCGCCCAGGCGCGGAAGCGCGCCATCACCGCGTCGTCCGCGTGCTGGCCGGGGCGCACGCCGAAGTGCTCCTTCTCGTGGACCGCGAACCGGAAGAAGGCGGAGTGGCGGAACCGGAAAGTGGCCATGAACTCGTTCACCTTGGCTACGGGGAGCGAATAGTCGGGGTTGATCCCGCCGCCGCCGTAGACCGTGCGGCCCAGGTCGGTCTTGAAGGCCGGACCCTGGGGCTTCGTGTCCTTCTCGTCCTCGGGGTTGTAGTAGTCGTCCAGGCCATGGGTGTAGTCGCGCTGGATGCTGCGGCCCGACGGCGTGTAGTAGCGCGCGGTGGTGAGGGCGAGGCCCCGGGAGCGGTTGATGGGCAGGAGGCTCTGGACCAGGCCCTTGCCCCAGCTCGTCTGGCCCACCACCACCCCGCGGTCGTGATCCTGGACGGCGCCGGTGACGATCTCGCTGGCGCTGGCGGACAGGCGGTTGATGAGCACCACCAGGGGGAAGGGATCGAGCTGGGCGCCTTTGCTGGTGCGGGTCTGGCTCTCGTCGCGTCCGTCGCGGCCCTTCTGGCTCACGATGAGCTGGTCGGGGCCGAGGAGCTGCCGGCAGATCCCGATGGCCGCGTCGAGGACGCCGCCGCCGTTGAAGCGCAGGTCGAGGACGAGGCGCTTCATCCCCTGCTTCTTGAGGGAGGCCACGGCCTTCTCGAACTCGTCGGAGGTGGTCTCGCCGAAGTCCTTGATCTGGATGAAGCCCGTGTCGGCATCCAGCATGAAGCTGTGGTAGACGCTGTTGGTGGGCACTTCGGCCCGGGGGATCGAGAACCGCATCAGGTCCGCGAGCCCCGCGCGGCGGACGGCCAGTTCCACGAGGGTGCCCTTTTCCCCGCGCAGCTTCTGGAGCGCCGCGTTGGAGCTCATACCCTCGGTGTTGGTGCCGTCGATCTCCTTGATGATGTCGCCGGAGCGGATGCCGACGCGCTCCGCGGGGCCGCCCTTCATGGGGCTGATGATGGCGATGCCCTGGTCGTGCTGCTGGATGATGGCCCCGATCCCGAAGAAGGAGCCCTTCTGCTCCTCGCGCAGCAGCCGGAACTCGCTCTCGTCCATGTAGTTCGAGTGGGGGTCGAGGGTGTGCAGCATCCCCTGGATGGTGGCGTGGGCGAGCTGCTTGGAAGGGGGCGGCTCCGGGGTCTGCTTCTGGACCAGGTCCATGATCTCGGTCAGGGTGTCGAGGCTGCGCTGCCGTCCGCCCTCTCCGCTGGTGCGGGCGAGCAGAGGGCCGGCGACGGCGACCGTGGCCGCCATGACCATCCACATCCAGTTGCGCGTGATGAAACGGGCCATGGGCTTGATCCGGGAGAACGTCATTCCCCAGGATACGCCCGCCTCCGGCACGGGGCGACGAGGCCTTTTGTCAGAACCCTTCGAGGATCCGGCGGGCCAGGGGGGTCATCCGCGGCCGCTCCGCGCGGGCCGCGTGGATGATGCCCTCGAACTGGCGATAGGCGAGTTCCACGTCATCGTTCATCACCAGATAGTCGTAGGCCGGATACTGCTCCATCTCGTGGCGGGCGTGGCGCATCCGGATGCCCACCTGCTCGTCGGAATCCTTGGCGCGGCTGCGCAGGCGCTGCTCCAGGGCCGCCGCCGACGGGGGGAGGATGAAGATCATCCGCGCATCGGGAATGGCCTGCCGCAGGTTGAGGGCGCCGGTGGTCTCGATATCCAGGAGGACGTCCCGCCCGCTGGCCAGGACCTCCTCCAGCCAGGCGCGGCCGGTGCCGTAGCGGTGGCCGTAGACCTCCACCCACTCCACGAAGCCGCCTTCCTGGATCATGGCGTCGAACCGGGCGTCGTCGATGAAGAAGTAGTCGCGGCCGTCCACCTCGCCCGCCCGGGGTTGGCGGGTGGTGCAGGAAATGGAGAACACCAGGTCGGGGACGTTCCGGACCAGCCGGTGGACCAGGGTCGACTTGCCCGCTCCCGACGGAGCGGAGACCACGAACACGCTGCCGGGATGGTGGATCAAGGCGCCCCTCCGAATCCTCCAGCTTAGCGGAAGCCGATTGGCGCCCAGCCAGGCAAGTCCTAGGATGGCGCCAGGAGGTTCCCATGCGCGGATTGACGCTGTTCCTCGGATGCGCCCTGGTCCTGTCGGCCCAGGAAGGCCCCAAGCCCACCCGCCACCACCTCGCCATGAAGGATCAGGCGGGGACCTGGACGGCCGTGGCGCGGCTGTACATGGATCCCTCGAAGCCGCCGGTGGTGGCCAAGGGGACGGAGGTCAACGCGCTCGTCGCGGGCGGCCTCTGGCTGAAGAGCGAACTCAAGGCCGAGATGATGGGCCAGGCCTTCGAGGGCCACGGGCTCTTCGGGTACGACACCCAGCAGAACGCCCACGTGGGGAGCTGGGTGGACAGCTCCGGCACCTGGATGGCGCTCACCAAGGGGCAGTGCAGCGGAAACTGCCGGGAGCAGGTCCTGTATTTCGAGGGCTACGACGAGGCCGGGAAGCCCGCTTCCTACAAGGAAGTGCACACCCAGGTGGACCGCGACCACCGCACCATGGCGATGTTCGTCAAGGCGAAGGGCGGGACCTTCGTCAAGCAGATGGACATGGAGTATGCGCGGGTGAAGTAGGCCCGCTTCGCGCTAGGCGAACCCCTCCTGCTCGGGCTCCGGCTCGGGCGGGAGGGGCGCCTGCTTGAAGATCGCCGAGGCGCTGCGCCGGCCGTCCATGACGATGTGGAGGGGCTCTTCCACCCGGCTGTGGACCAGGCAGCCCGACCGCCACACCTCCGGCTGGGCCCGCAGCCAGTCCCAGTCGAGCAGGGCCGTGCCGCGGGGATAGGGCACGGTGAAGTAGCCGATGTTCAGCGACGTGACGTTGTGGAAGAAGTGGGAGCCGAGCGAAGCGTCCGCCTGGAAGTTCTCCATGGCGTACTCCACGATCACCTGGGCGCAGGAGATCATCGACCAGGTGATGGGGATCCCCAGGTGGCGGTCGTTGCTCCCCCAGCGGCCGGGGCCCAGCAGGACGTACTTCCCGGCCTCGGCGCGGAAACGGTCGTTGAGCTTCTCCAGCTCCGCGGCCAGGGCGGGCGTCTCGAACTTGTCGAAGCCCGCCGGGTCCACCCACACGATGTCCCGCATCCCCTCGACGGTGCCGTTGCCCACGCACCGCTCGGAGAACAGGAACAGGTCGGCGGGATCCAGGTCCTCGGCGGAGAGGTTCACGTCCCCGCCGTCGATGAGCTGGTGCTTGATCTGGAGCAGCGTGAAGGTGGGCTTCCCGTTCTCCGGATCGGGATCGAGGTTCACGGCGAACTCGATCTCCACGGGCGTCTCCATGGCCTCGCGGACCAGCTGCAGCAGCCGCTGGAGGATGGCCGCCAACGGGAACTGGTCGTACTTGAGGATGTTGCGGAAGTTCACGATGCGCGGCCCGGGATAGTCCAGGCCGTCGCGGATCCGGTCGTCATTCCAGTCCCAGACCGAGGCGCAGTGCTGGAGGGCGCCGTCCTTCTCCGCTTCGGCGATGTCCAGCTTGAGCAGGGTGGCGTCCTCGCCGGCGTAGAGGTCCATGGACGTGCGGCTCAGGTCGAGGGCGTAGAAGTGCCGCTGGGTGGTGCGGAGCTGCTCCTTGGGGGGAACCACGTCCATCTCGGGGTAGGCCGGGGTGAACCGGTAGGCCTTGTCCCCTTCCACCACGTACTTCCCCAGGCCCACGGCGATATTGGCGATCCCATCCTGGGGCTGGGTGTAGGCCACGGGGTAGTAGTTGAAGGACTGGGCCACGCCGGACAGGTGCGGGTAGAAGCGGTCGCCGAACCGGCTGCCCGAGACCTCCTGGATGAGGAGGGCCATCTGTTCTTCCTCGATCTTGTAGTCGATGGCCTGGAAGTAGGAGCGCGACGCCTTGGAGTACACCGACGCGTAGACCAGCTTGATGGCCTCGGCGACCTGGGCGAGACAGACCTCGGGATCGGGGTGGTTGTTGGGCAGGAAGAAGGTGTTGTACAGCCCCGCGAAGGGATGGGACAGGCTGTCCTCCATCAGCCCCGACGATCGGACGGCGAGGGGCACCTGGGCGTGGCGGGACAGGAACAGGCGGAGCTTGTCCATCAGCTCCGGCGACAGGCTGCCCGCCAGGAACCGGTGCTTGATGGCGTCGTCGTCGGCGTCCTCCTGGAGGCTGTGCCGCAGGTCGTGGCGGTTGATGAACGCGGTGAATTCCTCCGTCCCCACGATGGCGGAGCGGGGGATGCGGATGTTGGCGCCGGGGATCTGCCGCTCGAGGTCCAGCCGGGACAGGAGGGCGTGGGTGAAGGCCACGCCCCGCCCCTTCCCGCCCATGGATCCGGCCGCCAGGCGGAGGATGTTGGGCTCCTCCTTGGGCGTGGATTCCGTGAGGGGGACGACCTTTCCGAGCGTCTTCATCCGTTGGACGTAGTCGCCCACGTGGATGAGGAAGGCGCGCATCTCCTCCGGGTCGCGGTAGTCCGAGATCCGGAACTTCGCCAGGACCTTGGCCACCTGGACTTCGCCGCGGGCCATGATCCAGGCGGAGAAGTGGTTGCGCGAGGCGTGGTAGACGAGGCTTTCCACGGGGATGATCCGCAGCTTGTCGCGCAGGTCCTCCATGTTGGTGGCGCGGGCGATCTCCGCCCCTTCCCGGTCGCGGAAGATGAAATCGCCGAACCCCAGCCGCTCGTAGAAGAAGCTCGAAAGCTCCGCGCCCAGCGTGTAGGAGTTCTTGTTCAGGAACCCGCTGTTGAGCGCCGTGGCCCAGGATTCCTTCAGGGGATCCGAGGACTGGAGCAGGGTTGGCAGGTCCGGGATGCGCTCCTTCAGGGCGCGGATGAGCTTGATCCCCGCCTGGGAATCCAGGACCCCGTCCTTGGGGAACTTTCGGTCCGAGATGACGCACAGCAGGCAGTCCTGGTAGCGGTCGCAGAAGCCCATCGCCTCTTCATAGGAGGTGGCCAGGATCACCTTGGGCCGCACCCGCATGGACAGGGTGCGGGTCATCCGGTCGAGGTTCTGGTCCTTCGCCAGGCGGGTGGTCTGCTTGAGGATCTCGCTGTAGAGGATGGGCAGGTACCGCGAGTAGTAGCGGATGCTGTCCTCCACCAGCAGGATCACGCGGGTGAGGCCGACGCGGGTGTCGTTCTGGACGTTGGCCCGGTCCTCCATGAACTTCACCATGGCCATGAAGATCTCGGGGTTCCCGTTCCACACGAAGATCTGGTCGTAGTGGCGCAGCAGATCCTGGCGGCGCCGGTCCATGGCGCCCACCTCCACGTTGTCGTTCAGCAGGAGGTAGATGGGGATCTTGGTGTCGGCCTTCCGCAGGGCCCGGCTCAGCTCCACGTGCCCGCCCTGGCCCAGGCGGCTCATCACGATGATCATGTCGAAGTGGCGGCTGGCGCAGGTCTCCAGCGCGTCCTCCACCGTGGACACGTTGGTCACCCGCGGCGGATTGCTCATGTTGAGCTGGTAGTAGCCCTCGAACAGGATCTCCGTCAGCAGCCCGTCCTGCTCCAGGGTGAAGGCGTCGAAGGCCGGCGAGACCAGCAGGATCTCCCGGGCGCGCAGGGGCATCAGGTCGTGGAAGATCTCCTTGTCCGAGGCGTACTTGTGGAAGATCTCGTTGAACTCCGGACTGATCATCGGGGCCTCGTCGTATGCCGGAAGTGTACAAACGAAAGGAGGGCCCGGGCGGGCCCTCCTTCGCGGGGAGAGAAAGACTAGACGAGTCCCTGGTCGATCATGGAGTCGGCCACCTTGAGGAAGCCGGCGATGTTCGCGCCGTTGACGTAGTTGCCGGGGGTGCCGAAGCGGGCCGCGGCGTCCACGCAGGACTTGTGGATGTTGACCATGATCTGGTGTAGGCGGGCGTCCACTTCCTCGGCGGTCCAGCCCAGGCGCATGGAGTTCTGGCTCATCTCGAGGCCGGAGGTGGCCACGCCGCCGGCGTTGGAGGCCTTGCCGGGGGAGAAGATGATCTTGTCCGTGTTGGCCTGGAAGAACTCCACGGCGTCCAGGGTGCTGGGCATGTTGGCGCCTTCCACCACGGCCAGGCAGCCGTTGGCGAGCAGGCCCTTGGCTTCGTCGAGGTTCAGCTCGTTCTGGATGGCGCAGGGCAGGGCCACGTCGACCTTCTGCTCCCAGGGGCGCTTGCCGGCGTGGAACTGGGCCGTCTTGAAGCGCTGGGCGTAGGGGGCCACGGACATGCGGTCGATGCGGAGCATCTCCTCCATGTAGGCGATCTTCTCTCCACTGATGCCGTCGGCGTCGTAGATGTAGCCGTCGGGGCCGGAGATGGTGACGACCTTCGCGCCGAGCTGGGTGGCCTTGGTGACGGCGCCCCAGGCGACGTTGCCGAAGCCGGACACGGCGACCTTCTTGCCCTGCATGCTGTTGCCCTTGGTCTTCAGCGCCTCTTCGGCGAAGTAGACCACGCCGTAGCCGGTGGCCTCGGGACGGATGAGGCTGCCGCCCCAGTACTGGCCCTTGCCGGTGAGCACGCCGGTGAACTCATTGGCGAGCTTCTTGTACATCCCGAACATGTAGCCCACTTCGCGGCCGCCCACGCCGATGTCGCCGGCCGGCACGTCGGTGTCGGGGCCGATGTGGCGGAACAGCTCCATCATGAAGGACTGGCAGAAGCGCATCACTTCGGCGTCGGACTTGCCGTTGGGATCGAAGTTGGAGCCGCCCTTGCCGCCGCCCATGGGCAGGCCGGTCAGGCTGTTCTTGAAGATCTGCTCGAAGCCCAGGAACTTCAGGGTGTCGAGGGTGACGTTGGGGTGGAACCGGATGCCGCCCTTGTAGGGCCCGATGGCGCTGCTGAACTGCACGCGCCAGCCCGGATTGACGCGGATCTGGCCCTTGTCGTCCACCCAGGGCACGCGGAAGCCGATGGCGCGCTCGGGCTCCAGGATGCGCTCGAGGATGGCGTTCTTCTTGTACTTGGGCTCCTTCTCGAGGACCGGCGCCAGGGAATGCAGGATCTCGGTGGCCGCCTGGATGAACAGGCTTTCCCAGGGGGCCTTCTTCTTGAGGCCCTCAAGGACTTCGTTGACGTACTGGCTCATGGTTCCTCCGGGAAGGAGAGGGTGTGAAGGCGGAGCCTATGCTCCGGTCGAAGGGGGTCTTGAGGGGGTGCCGCCTCGCCCGTTCCCGGGCATCCGCGGCGTGGTTCAGGGGTCCGAAAACGGGACGACATGACTCTAGCCGCTGGAATCGGGGCGGGCGAGGGCCCCCCTTCAAGAGGTGATGGGAAGCACTAAATCGGGCCCGATTAGGCTCCCGCGCCCCAATCGGGTTGACGGAGTGTCAAAGGGCCATCCCCGTCAGCCCATCCGCCCCAGTTCCGCCTCCAGGCGGTTGAAGTTCTCCTCGTTCGCAGGGACCACGAAGTCCCGCACCTCCGCGCACGCCTCGGCGGACTCGAACCGCATCCGGAAGGTCACCTCCGTCCCGCCGTCCGCTGCCTCGAAAGTGGCCACCACCCGGAAGCGGTGGCCCGAGACGTGGTCGAACACGAGGCGGCTGGGGGCCTCCACCTCCACGAACACGCTCTGGTTGGGGTAGTCGGTGCCGTCGGGCCCGTGCATCACGAAGCGCCACGCGCCGCCGGGCACGGGCTCGAAGGCCTCGAAGGTGTTGGTGAAGCCCTTCGGCCCCCACCACACGGCGAGGTGGACGGGGTCGGTCCAGGCGGCGAACACCCGCTCCCGGGGCGCGGCGAAGACCCGGCGGGAGACGATCTCGCAGTCGGGATCCCAGGCGGGTTCGGGGGTGCTCCTCGGGGTGCTCATGGGGCCTCCGGTCGGGCGCGTCGCGGAAAGGGCCAACCTGCGGCCGGCCCAAGGGGGTGTCAAGGGCCTGTGCAGGTCAGGGCGCGGGTTAGGATGGTCCTACGATGTCCCGGACGCGCCCCGTCATACGCCTGCGGGCCAGGATCACCCTCCTGGTCAGCCTGATCCTCGGGCTGGCCCTCCTCGTCACCGGCGTGCTGGTGGACTGGAAGATGGAGCAGCAGGCCCGGGAGGCTTTCGGCGAGAAGGTGGTCCTCCTGTCCCGCATCGTCGCCGAGTCCGACATCGCGCGGGAGGGCCTCCTGGGAAAGCGCTCCCCCGACGAGGTGCAGGCCTTCGCCGAGCGCATCCGGCTGGAATCCGCCACGGACTACGTGGTGGTGATGGGCATGGACGGCCTCCGGCTGTCCCATCCCACGCCCACCCAGATCGGCGCCCGCTTCGCCGGGGGCGACGACGCGGACGTCTACCGCGGCCGGTCCTACCTGTCCGTGGCCCAGGGGACCCTGGGCGTGTCGCTCCGCGCGTTCACCCCCGTCCGCGATGGCGAGCGGCAGGTGGGGGCCGTCGCGGTGGGAATGCTGATGTCCGGCGTGGACCGGGCCGTGGTCAGCGTCCAGAAGCGCATCCTGTTCGGCGGTGCCGTGGGCTTCGCGGCGGGGATCCTGGGCGCGATGTATCTCGCCGGCCGGATCAAGGGGATCCTCATGGGCATGGAGCCCCAGGAGATCTCGACGGTCCTCCAGCAGCGGAACGCCATGCTGCATTCGGTGCGCGAGGGCGTGCTGGGCGTGAACCGCGACCTGGTCGTCACCATCGTCAATGAGGAGGCCCTGCGCCTGTTCGCCCGCGCGGGGAGCCACGGCGAGCTGGTGGGCCGCAACGTCGAGGAGGTCCTGCCCAGCTCCCGGCTGCGGGGCGTGGTCGAGACGGGCCAGGCGGAGTACGACCAGGAAGGCGACATCCTGGGCCTGCCCATCCTCACGAACCGCGTCCCCGTGCTGGTGGAGGGCCGCATCGCGGGAGCGCTCGCCACCTTCCGCGACAAGACCGAAGTGAACCGCCTGGCGGAGCAGCTCACCGGGGTCCGGTTCTACGCTGATGCCCTGCGGGCCCAGACCCACGAGTTCATGAACAAGCTCCACGTGATCCTCGGGCTGGTGAAGCTGGAGGAGTACGAGCGGCTGGAGACCTACATCACCGGCGTGGCCGGGCGGCTGGACGACGAGGTGGGCTTCGTGGTTCAGCGCATCAAGGATCCGGTGGTGGCGGGCTTCCTGCTCGCGCGGTTCGCCTCCGCCCGGGAGCAGAACATCCTGATGCGCCTCGACGAGGACGCGTCGTTGCCGCCCTGTCCCGACGGCGCCGCGTCCCACGACCTCGTCACCGTCCTCGGCAACCTCCTGGAGAACGCCGTGGAGGCCATTGGGGACCGGACCCACCGGGAGATCCAGGTCTCGCTCCGGCCGGAGGAGGACGACGTGCACCTGTCCGTCGCCGACACGGGGCCGGGCCTGCCCGAGGACGTCCTCGCCCGGGCCTTCACGCTGGGGTTCTCCACCAAGGGCGAGAACCGCGGTTTCGGCCTGTGGCAGGCGGCCCGCACCGTCGAAGCCCGCGGAGGCCGCCTGGAGGCCCGGAACCGCGAGGAGGGCGGCGCCCTCTTCACAGCGTCGCTCCGCCTGTTCCCGGGGGAGGAGGCATGATCCGCGTCCTGCTGGTGGAAGACGATCCCATGGTGGCCGAGCTGAACCGGATCTACCTGACCCGGGTGAAGGGCTTCGAGGCCGTGGCCCTGGTGCGGAGCGCGCCGGAGGCGCTGGAGCTGCTGCGCAGCCGGCCCGTGGATCTGCTCTTGCTGGACATCTTCATGCCCGGCCAGAGCGGGATCGAACTCATGGAGGAGATCCGCCGGGCGGGCGTGGACGTCGACGTGATCTTCGTGACCGCCGCCCGGGACACGGCCACCATCGACCGGGCGCTGAAGCTGGGCGCCGTGGACTACCTGATCAAGCCCTTCGAGTTCGAGCGGCTGAAGCAGGCGCTGGAGCGCTACCGCGAGACCCGCCACCGCATCCGCGAGGGCCAGGCCCTGGACCAGACGGAGTTGGACAAGCACCTGGGCCGCCGCCCGGCGGAACCGGCGAGGGCCGCGGGCCTTCCCAAGGGCCTGGACCGGAACACCCTGGACCGCGTGCTGCGGGCCATCCTCGCGTGGCCGGAGGCCTCCCCCTGGTTCACCAGCGAGGAGATCGGCCAGCAGGTCGGCCTGTCGCGCGTCTCGGTGCGGAAGTACTTCGAGTTCCTGGCCGCCCTCCATGTCCTGCGGATGGAGCCGGGCTACGGCACGGGCGGGCGGCCCGTCCACCGCTTCACCCTCCAGAAGGCCCATCTGCGCGAGGTCCAGCGCCTCCTGTGAGGGTGGTCAGACCGGCGCTTTCAAAAGTTTCAATTCCCGAAATCAACTTCCAGAACGGCCGGCCCCGGAGGGGCTAGCCCAGAATGATCAAACCTACCCGTAGGTCATATGTGTAGTACGCCAGTCCGGCACCCGGGTCCTTCGTTCCCATCGCCGTCCGGCATCTTTCCCACCGCGTCTCCATCCGGCCCTGTTTCTGGGGCCGCCGGTTTCCATGCCCGGATCCGCTGAAAGGACCTTCACCATGCTCAAGCGCGCCGCAACCAAACTCTACAACTGGGTCGCCCTGATGATCATTCTCGGGGCGATCCTGGGGCACTTCTACCCGGTGGTCGCCGTCAAGATGCAGCCCTTCGCCGACGGGTTCATCAGCCTGATCAAGATGCTGATCCCCCCGGTGATCCTGTGCAGCGTCGTGCTGGGCATCGCGGGCTCCGGCAGCATCAAGAAGGCCGGCCGCGTGGGCGGGAAGGCGATCCTGTACTTCGAGGTGGTGAGCACCCTGGCGCTGGTGGTGGGCCTCGTGATGGCCAACCTGTTCGGCCCCGGCCGCAGCTTCCACGCCGATCCCGCCAAGCTTGATCCCAAGCTGGTGGCCAACTACGTGACCCAGGCGCAGCACATGACCGTGGCGGATCACCTCCTGAAAATGATCCCCAAGACCATGTTCAGCGCCTTCACCGACGGCGACATCCTGCAGGTGCTGCTGATCTCCGTCCTGCTCGGGTTCGCGGTGGCCGCCCTCAACGAGAAGCACAAAGCGCCCCTCATCGGCTTCCTGGAGAACCTCAGCAAGGCCTTCTTCGGCGTCATGCACCAGATCCTCTACCTGGCCCCCCTCGGCGCCGGCGCCGCCATCGCCTACACCATCGGCAAGTTCGGGCTGAAGTCCCTGGTGCCCATGGCCCAGCTGATCTTCCTGTTCTACGCCACCTGCGCCCTGTTCGTGTTCGTGGTGCTCGGGGCCATCGCCCGCATCGCCGGATTCAACATCTTCAAGGTGGTGAGCTACATCAAGGACGAGCTCCTGCTCGTGATGGCCACCAGCTCCTCCGAATCCGCCCTGATCCCCCTGATGGAGAAGATGGAGAAGATCGGCCTGTCCAAGTCCATCGTCGGCCTGGTCATCCCCACCGGTTACTCCTTCAACCTGGACGGCACGAACATCTACATGACCCTGGCCTCGCTGTTCATCGCCCAGGCCCTGGGCATCGAGCTGACCCTCGGCCAGCAGCTCGGCATCCTCGTGGTGGCCATGATCACCAGTAAGGGCGCCGCCGGCGTCACCGGCTCGGGCTTCATCACCCTCGCCGCCACCCTCGCCGTCGTCCCCGGGATCCCCGTGGCGGGCATGGCCCTGATCCTCGGCATCGACAAGTTCATGTCCGAGGCCCGCGCCATCACCAACCACATCGGCAACTGCATCGCCGCCGTGGTCATGGCCAGCTGGGAGAAGGAAATCGATTGGGAGAAGTTCCACGCCAACATCGGCCGCTCCGCCAAGTCCGCTCCCGTCACCACCGCCGTGGCCGTCGCGGAAGTGCCGGTGCTGGCCGGCGAAGCGGAATAGGGCGCACTCTTCCAACGAACCAAAGGCGGGGGCTTCGGCCCCCGCCTTCGCGTACCGACGGGCCGCCGTGGGCGGGTTGCTTCGGAAAGGCTAGGGAACGTCCACCGCCGGATAGGCCTCCACGTAGCTTTCGCCGCTGGCGCCGCGGTAGGTGACGGTCCGCCCCTCGAAGTCCACGTCGTAGTCGATCACCCCCGCCCGCCACGCCGCCGCCAGGAATTCCGGGAAGCTGCCCTCGCCCGCTTGGTCCCGCCGCAGGGCCGCGACGAGGGCTTCCTCATCGAACGGAGGAACTTCCAGCGCGCCCAGCGCCAGAGGCTGCCCCTGCATCACCACCGCGCCCAGCCCCGTCCAGTAGGTGCTCTGGCAGGAGGGCAGGGCCCACCGGTTCCGCCGGACCTCCGCCCGGCGCAGGGTCTCGGCCAGGTAGGGGAATCCCCCCGCCTTCGGCCGGCCCACCATCGCCTGTTGGAGTGCCGTCTGAAGGTTGGCTACAGCGTTGGTCATGGTGTCTCCTTTCGAGACAGGATCCGCAAACTGATTTGGTAAAGCGTCCACGGTAGCTTTCAGCTGACTTAGCGAGGATGAAGATATTCTCGAAATCTCAAGCCAAGAAGGTGGAGGCTCGCATGAGGAAGCTCAGAATCATCGAGCACATCTCGCTGGATGGCGTCATTCAGCATTCCGACGATGACGACGGTTTTTCGTACAGCGACTGGACTGCGCCCTATCGGACTTACAAAGTCGTCGGATCTTTGAAGCTGGGATAGTTCACCATCCTAGGTCCGCAGCAGTATCAACCGGATTCCCCTGATTCCGATGTCCCCCATCCTGCCTCTCGTTATTTGTCTATTGTATTTGCTCCTTTTTGGGGTGTTGCGTAAAGCCATATTGGGGGAACATGGCAACTCAGAGTGCAGTGGGGGGAGACTTTCCGAGAAGAGGCGACTGACAGTGAGTTTATTAAGACTACTCAGACTAACGGAGATGAAATAATTTGTAAGCAAGAGCTTCCACAAAGGCTTGTTTTTTAAATCGTTTTAATTTATTAATGGGGTGATCATGTTCAAACGACTTATAACTGTGGTTTTTGCTTTAATGGCAACAATAACCATGCCCTGTTTTGGGAGAGATCTATCCTCCAATTCAATATCTTACGCAATGATTAATGGCGCTCCCATCAATGTGTTGGACTGGGGAGTAAATACGACTGCCAATGACAATGCTTCTGCTTTTAAGTTATTATCGGAATGGGTGAATTCTCAATATGTTGTTCAGGGCGGTAAGCCTATTGGGATTTATTTCCCGATGGGGACTTACCAGTATTCTGGCGGGTTAGACTTTCAAACTCCCGTTTACTTGTTTTCTAATGGAGATGCTACGCTCTATTACACGGGGAGTGGAAACGCCATTGATTTAGGAAATTTAAATACCGGCTTATATCCTTATTCAAATGCGCACTATACCGTAGATGGCCTTAGAATAACTAGTACAAAGGCCGCTATTCATGGTATTTTCTTGCGACCATTTGTTCTTAGCCCGAGAATAATAAACGTTGTCTTCAAGGACTTTGGGAGTGGTGCTGGCGGGAGTAATTACTGTATTTATGGATATGACAATATATGGGACGCCGTAATTGAAAATGTTCGTATGTATACTGTAGATAGAAATGATGCTAATGCGAATTTTATTGGAATAATTGGTGTCAGTCCTGCCGGGGTATCTGACGGCGGAAACTCAAGAGTTACAATCAGCAATTGTTTTATGGCTGCTTATAATGATATTGATTTAGGGGTTTATGCACAAATTAGCGGAACTGGGTCAAGAATTTTGGGTGGATCATTTGTTAATAGTAGTTATGGGATAATTCTTACACCAGATGCTCAAGATATAATCATTGATAGTGTTTATGCTGAAATGGCAAATAATGCTTTAGCATACATTACTACAGTGAGCAAAACCATTGGAGGGAATTTGTATTTTCCGCAAGGAATTGTTGTGAAAAATGCTTATATAAATTTTCACGGTCATAATATTCCTATGGTTAAAGTTTTTGACTCCAATGTTAGATATATTGATTGGACTATAGATCACGTTGTTTATGGGGGGATTGTTGATGGTCATTTGATGATTGAACAGAATGATTACGGGAATCAATGGCATAATACCGCTTCTGGTTTTGTCCCCTTGTCTATTCCTTCTTCAAATGATGATGGACGTAGGGTACAAATAACAAATCCTAATTTATTAGCCGCCGAACCTTGGAGTAATCCTGGCGCTGTTTTTGGTACAGAGAAAGTCACGAAAACAACTTATGCTCTGTCGCAAACAGATTGTGGAAAAATCAAAAGATTAACAAATTTACCTACTGTTGTGACTGTCCCGAATTCAATATTGAGCCCGTATGTGCCTGTCGGTGCTGTTATTTATTTGCATAATGAAACAGGTGGAAACCAAACAATCGTCGGTGCGTCTGGCGTTTCTCTGTACTTAACAGGTACTTCGGGGGGTCCCGGGACAAGAACTATCGGTCCTAATGGATTGGCGAGATTGATTAACATTCAGGCTAATGTATGGCTTGTTGATGGACCCGGTGTGAACTAAATGACAATTTGCGAGTCATTTAGAAGGTGTAATTATAAAATTTGATGAAACTTATCGAATCTTCATAAATGGTGGAGGTGGTGGCTACCGAATTTAATGTGTATCTACAGCATAAAAACAAGTTATTGAAATAGTGATTGATGGGTTGCCCCCAATGTTGCCCCCGCTTGATGGGCCTTGGCTCCCCGGTCGTTCCGATCATTTTCGGCCATCCAAGGACCGCGAGATCCAATCCAGTCGTCGCTTTGCCCCGCCCAGCGCTTGAATCATCAGGCATGCACGCAGAGCCCGCAAGCGACTGAATGTGCGCTCGTGCATGCCTCTCGGCCTGCGACCCGTGGCGCTGCACTCCCAGGGTGTAGTGCTCCCCTGATTGTTGGACAAGTTTGAGGGTTATCAGGCAGCGGGTTGGGGGTTGAGGAACGCCTCTCGGGGCGTCCGGTAGGCCAAGGCCTGGTGGGGCCTCTGGGTGTTGAAGTGGTCGATGTATCGGGCGATGACGGCGCGGGCTTCGCGGATGTCCTGGAACCGGTGGAGCCAGGCGCACTCTTCCTTGAACGAACGGATGAACCGCTCGCACAAGCCGTTCTGCTCGGGGGTATAGGGCGTGATGTATTCCTGCTTCAGGCCGTAGTCCTTGACCAGAGCCCGGTAGGCCCGGGAGCCGAACACGAGGCCATTGTCATGGCGGAGGGCGAGGCCCGGCGGTGCGCCGTGGGTCCATCCGAACCGGTGGATCAGGGCTTCTTCCAGAGCGCGTTCCGCATTCTGGGCCCTGGCCGTTCGATCCAGGCTCCAGCCCAGGACTTCGCGGGTGCAGCAGTCCAGGACGGGCACGAACGCGCACCAACCATCAACCCCGCATTCCACCAGGGCGATGTCCGTGGACCAGCGCTGGTTGGGGAACGGGGCAATGGATTTCGACCCCGGCACCCTTGGGCGCTTCCCCACGGCCCGCTGGCGGCAGCTCCAGCCCTTGATCCGCATGAGGCGGTGGATCTTCTTGCGATTGGTGGACTGACCCAGGCGATACCTCAACCAGGCCCATACCCGCCGGATGCCGAAGGTCGGGTGGGCCTGGATGATCTCGTGGACGGTCCTGGCCAGGGCCTCGTCCACCGGGCGATGCAGCTTCTCCACCTTGGGCTGGTGGTAGACCGTGGAGCGCGGCACACCGAGCACCCGGCAGAGGCGAGTCATCGGGATCTCCATCCCCGCCTCCAGCACATCGCACCGCACCGCATTCACGAGATCCCTTCCGGCAAGTCCTTGCCGAGAATGCGATGCGCTTTTTTTAGGATGTCCACCTCCAGCGCCAGCTCGCCGACCTTGGCTTGCAGGCGCTGCTTCTCGGCCTCCCACTGGGCCTCGCGGTCCCGTGGGTGGGTGCGCAGGGCCTCCGTGCCCTGGCTGAGGAAGTCGTCCTTCCACTGCTCCAACTCGGCCACGGTCAGCCCGTGCTGGCGGGCGGCATCGGCGGCCGTGATCTTTCCCTTGATCAGGTCCAGAACGACGGCGGCCTTCCTTTTGGCCGTCCATCGCTGGATATTCCCTTCGGGGAGGGGTTGGGTTTGGGACATAGGGGTTCTCCTGGTGAAGGACCTGAGCCCTCCGGAGCCGCCGCGCCAGGGTGCTTCGCTTCGGTCGGCCTACGGCCTCCCATCGCTTCGCACCCTGGCGGCTGGATATCATCCTTCTCGGCTCCTTATTGCCTGTCCAACCTCAGAGGGGGACGGAATAAGGGCTCCCAACCGAGGCGCTGGCGGACCCGCTCGGCCTTTCGAAGGGCACGTCCCGCAGCCGACTCCCGCTGACTTGGGTAGACGAGATCGAGGCACTGGCGACAGGCGAAGCCCCCACACTCGTAGAGCAAGGCCACGTGGCGTCCGCAACCGGGGCGGGGGCATAGGAACCACGGCCGGTGCCCGCCCAGGTGACAGGTCGTGCGGACCACGTGGATGACGTCATGCTGTACGGGTCCAGGTTCTTTGCAGGGTCCGGTGCTATAGGCGATCTGAAGATGGTCGCCCATGGGGTGGACCTGGATTTGGGCCAGAAGTTCACCGCACTGATGCCATGTCCGCGTAAACGAAAAACCAGGTCGGAGAAGTCCTTCGCGCTGCCACTTGCGGATGTCGATGGCCCGGAGGTGCGAGGTCATAGGCTTGGCATGCAGAGATCGCTTACGACCGCTATCGAATCCACTCATACTTTCCTCTCGTGAATAATTTCGAAATCAATAGGGAGCTTCATTCCAGTGCATCGTTGCCAGCCAGGTCAGCCGATGCCTCTAACATCCACTCTTTGAAAGCTCTGTCCACCTCATCAAGACTCATCATTTCGGACTCGGTTCCGAGTAGCGGCTGAAGCTGCTTCAACTCCTCGGATTGGGCGCTCCCCACGAAAAACTCCCTACAAGCCCTCGCATAGGCGGCGCGTATTTCTTCCGGAGATGATGTTGGAGGTCGGTCAGGGAGGAGTCCCACCAGCAGCCGTTGGCTCGTGATCGGGAGATACGCCCCCATCAGCAGGTCGCCCTTCTCGTCATAGGGTTTGTATCGACGGGTCCCTCCTGTTTCGAAGAGCACACCCACATCACCGAGAATCATCGGGGACGGAACGTCGATCACAGACCACGACAGCTTGCGGTAGTTCGCCACTCGCGCCTCGGGGGCCAATTCCCTTCGCAGTAGTTCCACATGGGTTTTCTTCACCAGCACGGGGATTCTCTTTCGGGTCTGAGACATGGCATCAAGAATCATGGCCTGAAGCGCTGGTCCACACTCTTCCTCAAATCTCTTGAGTAAACTGGGAAAGTCCTGCATGGCCATCGGACGTAGAAATGCTGGGGTCCCCGCCAGGATCTGCTGCTTAGTCTTCGGAGAATTCAGCACCATGCGCATGAAGTCCTGACCGGATGCCAGAAAATCATCGAATCGTTCAAGCGCGATATCTCCGAGGGCCTCGACAGAATCACGTATGTGCCTGGTGCGGGTCACGAAGTGGGCGACCATTTCAGGTACGCCCATACCATCGGCTGCGCTTCCGGTAGGCAGGTCCCGTAGGTGATCGACAAGCTCCACCATGGGCCTCTCAGCGGCCGTAATCTCGGGGTCTGCGGTGTCCTGTCCGGTTCTGTAGAAGCCCTTTTCGTGTCCGATATTGCGAGTGCTTTCTTCCCGGGGGGCGGCGTTCTTACGGTATAGCCAGACGAAGACCTTCTTTTCTTCAATTCTGCTTGCAAAGCCCTTCATCAGGAATCGAGGAAGGAAGTGGTGCTTATTGCCAGCCATGATGCCTCCGCAGCCGTAGAAGAGTGAGACCCTAGATGACCGTTCCCGCCTTCACATGGTGGACCACGGCACAGGTCGCCGCCGCCAGAAGGAGCAGCCCGCCAAAGGGCGGGGAGAGCACCAGGAAGATCACGCCCAGGATCGCCAACGCGGTGGCGACCTTCTTCAAGTGCTGGGCCTGGGCTTGGTTCGTGGTCTTGATGAAATTCGGTTGAATTTCGGCCACGTCACGGGCGTAGAGCCATTGCCTAAGGACAGGGTTGAAGATGTAGTCCTCCTTCAGAATTCGGCCCTCGGTGGCCCACTGCTTGAGGGTGGGGATATCGGGGCAGGGATATTCGTCCCCGCCCTTCCTGACCTTCCATTCCATGGCTTCTCCTTGATGTCGACTTGATGTCGACGAGTTCTCGCTGCGCTCACTGTTTCCGGTGCCGGTTCTGGTAGCGATACATCACGTCCCAGACCTCCATGCAGGAGTCATGGAGGTCTGGGCCTTTGATCGCTGCTTTGTAGTTGGGGTGATGCAATTTTCGAATGATTTCGGCCATGGTTTGTGCCACGCGCTCCCGGTCGATCCTGGCCCGGTAGAGATAGTCATTGCGGGGCGTGGTCTCGACCACGACCTCCGGGAAGTGGGCTTCGATCTCGCCCTCTCGGCGGGCCCGGATCAGCAGGGTGCTCCCATCACCACCCTTGTCGACAATCGAAAGAAACGATGACGGCGTGAAGATCCACATCGGCTACTCCTTGACCGAGGTGTCCACGAGCCCCTCCAGATCAACGGCATGCTGCTCAAACGGGTGCTTCAGTACCTTCAAGCCCATCTTGGGAATCACACCATCCGTAGCCCAACGCCGGACGGTTCGGGGTGAGATCCCCAACTCATCAGCGAGGGCGCCGACGCCCCCGACCTTCTTCGCGAGGGCGCCGATGGGGCCCGGAAGCGTGATGGGCCTGCCCATCTTGTTCAAGGTAGGCTCCGATGAACCTCCTCCTCCATGTGTGGGCTTGCCGTTGAGCGGCGCGAGATCAAAAGCGATCCGAAGTTCGTCAATCTCGTCGGGGGTCATGTCCTCGTCGGCCTGGCCTTTCTCCTCCTCTTCCTCTTGCGTGTTGTCGATGTCTATGGGGGTGTCAAACAACCCAGGCACCTTCGGTTTAGGAATTGCCTGCACATAGGTGAAGGCGCGGAGGGACAGCTCGGGAAACAGTACAGCCTGGGTGCCCATGAGCACCGAGGCTGTGAATTGCGCGAGCCTCTGGATTTGGGGCAGGAAGTCTCTTTTGAACTCGGCCTGGGGGTCTGCCTCAAAGGCCGTGGTCATCTCGCGCAAGCAGATGGCCACCCCAGCCAGTCCTTCTGAAAGGATGCAAAGGAGGTTCTCATCGGCATAGTAGGCCGGGTCCAGGTCCAGAGCCTTGATGGCGAGTGTTCCCAGCGAGCCAGCCGTGTTCCAGATGCCGATGGTTTGGTAAGTCGAGTCGTCGCCCGCGAAAATGCGCGCCAGGGCCTTGTTCTGGTCCATGAATGCCGCGTGGGCGGCCTGGACATCTCCACCTTGGTTCGAGGCCACATGCTGGTCCAGCACGGCCTGGAGGTAGCTCTCCACGAGCCTGCCGACCACCTTGGGGTCGCCCAGGTAGTTCGGCACCAAGGATGCTTTTAACCCGGCGACAAAGGAATCCTCAGCGTTCCGATCTTCTTCGGTGATGTGGGCGAGTTGCCGGATGCGTTCGGTGAGGAGGCGGGCATCCTCGGCGTCATCAGTGCATTCGTACCGACCTGTCTGCCGGTTCACGTCAGCGTAGGTCGCCCGGAGCCCATCACCGTCGGGTTGGAAATGGATTTCGCTGATGCAGAACCCGGTCCAGCTTCGATGCTCGTGGAGGATATCGCCCTCGAAGTAGGCGAACCACTTCTGCTCCATCCTCTGGGGCACGAGGCCCAGCTTCAGATTGTTGGATTCACTCGCGTCAAGTCGAATGTCCAGCGGAATACGTGCCCGCCTCGTCGGGAGCGGAAGAGTGAGCCAGTCTTTGCGGCTTGCTGGTGTCCGACCGCTTTTGGCTGCCTCCCAGGCAGGGGCCTCGCCGTTGCGTCGGAAAAACCAACCGGCCCAGCTTGGCCAATGCTCGATCAGGGTGTCGATGATCTGGTGGTCGACCGGCTGATTCAGCATCTCCTTGGCCTTTTCCAGCGGCACCAAGTGGACCGATTGCATCTCCCAGCACATGCTTGCGGGGCTACCACCCTTCCGGCGGGCCAGATAGTAGCGGGTGCGGGAGGTGGTCTTCGTCACGTCGACGAGGTGGTCGAAGAGCTCAACTTGGAGGCCCGCCTCCTCGAAGACCTCCTTCAAGGCCGTGGCCTTGAGGCTCATGCCGTGGGCTTTACCCTTCGGGAAGGTGGTTTTGCAATGGCCGTATTCGTTCGTTGGGGACACGAGCCATAGGCGGCCGTCCGGTTCCACCACCACGGCTCCCGCCGCAGGCTTTGACCCCTCCCCGTCGAAGGGCGGTTCCTCGAAATCCATCTCCTGCGCCCGCTCCTCCCAGTCAGCGCGACCGGGAAGAGGGTCGCCAAGCGGAATGAGGGGAACCTCGTTAATCATCGGCGGCATGGGCCCGTCGGGGACGGCGGTGGCTACGGCGGTCGGGTCGCTCCAGGTGGCCAGCGGCGTGGGGGTATGTGGATGCTTGATCGTCACGGGCTGGCCGTACTCGCCTGGGCGCGGGTGGATGCTCATTCGGGTGCTCCGGGTTTTGAAGGACGATGCTTCGATCAAACCCGGAAGCGTGAGAAGAAACACGCGAAAAGTCGTCGACAGTCGATGATTTTTTAATCATGGGTGTCGACAGTTATTGTCGCGAAGTGTCGATACCTTCATGTCCGAAACTCACTTCGACAGAAGCTGCTTGGTGGGTCTTCAGACGAGCCTTGGCCGTGGAGCGGGGCTTGCCCTTTCGCGGACTGAGCAGGCCGGAAGAGGTCAGGCGGTGACTCCCATCGGTCAACGCCTCCAGCATGGCCTCAAGGCGCTCGTCGCTCCAGGTGGGGGCGATGGTGAACCCTTTCAGGATGTAGTTGAGCCAGGCTCCAAATCCCTTGGGCCCACTGCAAAGTGAAAAATCCTGCCCCAAAGGGCTGGCGTCGGGGTTCACCTCCAACCAGGTATCTCTGAGCCACTGGGCCGCCGCGAGGGCCAAGCCGGGCTCTAAGCCGACCACCAGCAGGTGCAGGTGGGGCAGGCCGTTGTGGGGCCCCTCCGTGCCGATCTCCACCACCAGGAGGATGCCCACTTGATTGATGAAGCCCGATGCCCCCTTCCACGGCTGCCGGTGGAATAGCCTGGCTGCGGCTTTTCGCAAGGCTGTCTTCTGCTCGACCAAAGTCCCACTTCGAAGCGGGCGGGTCAGCGTCAAGGCCACCACCTCACCCTGTTGACCTGAGATCGAAGCAATTTTAGGCCACCACTTCCGAAACTCCCGTTGACGCCAGCGCGGGCGGCACAGTGGGCAGAATCTCTGGTTGCATGGGAGGTTTCTCTGCCCGCTGTGGGCCACCGTCCAGATCAGCCCACAGCAGCGCAGGCGTTTCACCTGGTCGGGGAAGGTGCCGAGGTCCTCCAGACGGTCCGCCAGGTCCAGGACTTCTTTTCGACGCTCGATGGGCGGTTTCCAGCTTGCTCTACTGTCAAGTTTGACCACGGCTCCCTCCGGGGCGGCCCTGCATCCCCGCCACTTGGGCAGGGGCGAGCCCCGGACCCTGGTCACGCCCCTCAGCGCAGACCTTCAATTCACTTCATTGCGTCTTCTGGTTGAATTGCCGATCTCGGCAGTTCAGGTGCCTCGTTTCCGATGGGCCTCCAGGTGCTGCACCAGGTCCCGGATCTCCTGGTCAGTCTTTCCCGCAATGCGAGCCGCGTTCAGGGCCATGACCTCGTGCTCGGGCCAGCCAACACAGTGAACCCTCAGGTTGACCTGGCGTGTAAATAGCCCCTGCTTGATGTCGGCATAGTGGGAGCTGCGGGACCGGCCTCGGGCCTTCAGCACGGCAGGGAGCCGCAGAAGCGTGTAGGTGCTGGAGGGGGCGAAAGCGTCTAGCTCCACCTGATTGGTCTTGAGGGTCGGCGTGGTCATGGCATCTCCTGACGTTCACCTCGTTCCGAGGCCGTGCGATGCCATGCAGCTTGTAGCCTCTTCGGGGTTCGATTTTTCGACCTACCTCAACCTTTTGATCCCTAGATCAGGGGCGGGGCTGGAGGTGTCAGGCGCATACGCACCTTTTCCGGCAACTTCCTGGCGGCGGCCTTCTGGTCTTCCAGCGGCAGTGCATTGAATGTGTCTTCGTCTTTGCACTTGGCCATCTTCAACAGCTTCTGCCAGGCCCGCTGGGTCGCGATGGCCTTGCGGATGGGGCCAACCCCGGGTTCCCAGCTGACTGGCGCCTCAGGCCCCGCCACCCAGCGATGAACCAAGGCCACGAAATGATCGAAAGAAACCTCGTTCAGATCTCGCCGCAGAGCATCTCCCTGCCGAGCCGTTTTGGGCCCGACGGCCTTCTCGTAGATGCGCAGGCAGGTGAAGGCAAAGGCGTCCTTCAGCGAGGCCCTCCGACGGCGCTGCTCGAACGGGGCATGGCCGCCAAGGTTCGGGCCGCCGATCTCCACCTCCAGCGCCTCACGGGCCAGCGTCATCAGCTCGGCCAGGGGACCGGGACGGCAGATCCCACGAGATGGACCCTGCGCGGCGTCGTTGGCCTCACTGGAGCGAAGCGGGTCCGGGACCAGGGCCTGGGGCAGACCCTGGAGGCGTAGCTGACGAGGTGGGTCGCTCGTCTGGTTGCGGGAGGTCAGCGGTGGCGCGCCGAACCAGGCTCCGCCGGCCTGGAGCCACAGCCGCTCGACCCGGGCCCTGCGCTCCGTCGAGGCTTCGCCCTCCCGTCCAGGGAGCCTATCGAGGCACGGCTGATGGGGCAGGTCCTGGACCCATCGGCGCGTCTCGTAGTGCCAAGTTCGGATCCGCGTCCGAACCCTCTCCTGCAGCGGCTCGGTCAAGGGCTGGCCCCCGAACTCGCGGAGCAGGGCTTCGAGGCCCGCGAGGTCGTCGGCAATCTGCTTGACTCGAACCGAGTGGGCTTGTTCGGCTAGGGCCTCGCGGTAGACCGGTCGGAGGCGCTCCAGGTGGGACATGGCTTCAAGGATGGCCTCGCGATCCGCATCCCCTCGACGATTCCCATTTCGGCGGGACTCGCGGATTTGAGCGGTTTCAAGCTGGCGCTGAATCATCTGCGAATGGATTTCAACCGGCTGGGGCATGGGCTTGAATCCGTGGGATCGAGATCGACTCGCCAAGGGGGGGCTCCGTGCATTTTAGGTCGCAAATAACCGACAAGCTCATGGATAATACTGAGTCTCTCCACGCATTTGCGACGAGCAGCATCCCTGGTTAATACCACCATGACCCCTGAAGCCCTGGCCCGAGAGAACATCGACGCCCAGCTGGAGGCAGCAGGCTGGGTGATCCAGAACGCGAAGGCGATCGACCTCGGCGCGGCCCCAGGCGTGGTGGTGCGGGAATTCCCGGGGAAGACCGGGCCCGCGGACTACGTGCTGTTCATCGAGGGTAAGGTGGCCGGCATCATCGAGGCCAAGGCGGAGGGAACCACACTCAGCGGCGTGGCCGACCAGGCCGCCCGCTACCAGGCCAACCTGCCGGACCACCTCCAGAGGTGGTGCCCCGAGCCGCCCTTCCTCTACGAGAGCACGGGGGTCGAGACCTACTTCTGCGACACCCGCGACCCGAACCACCGCTCCCGGAGCCTCCTCACCTTCCACACGCCCCAGGGGCTGAAGGAGCTGATCCTGGAACCCACCACCTTCCGCGGGCGCCTTCAGGATCTGCCTGACCTGGACCTCACGAATCTGCGCGCCTGCCAGGTGGAGGCCATCCGCGGCGCCGAGGCGAGCCTCAAGCAGAACAAGCCCCGGGCCCTGCTCCAGATGGCCACGGGGAGCGGCAAGACCTACACCGCCGTCACCCTCTGCTACCGGCTGGCCAAGTTCGCCCGGGCGAAGAAGATCCTCTTCCTGGTGGACCGGCGCAACCTGGGCCGGCAGGCCAAGAACGAATTCGAGCAGTTCGTGGTACCCCGTGATGGCCGGAAGTTCACCGAGCTGTATCCCGTCCAGCACCTCACTCACGGCGCCCTGGACCCGGCTGCCAAGGTGGTCATCACCACCATCCAGCGCCTCTACGCTAGCCTGCGGGGCGAGGAGGGGCCGGATGACGAGGCCGAGGAGCACAGCGGCTTCGAGGCCGATGTCCGAAACCAGCAGCCCCGGGATGTCACCTTCAACCCGGCCATCCCCATCGACGCCTTCGACCTCATCATCGTGGACGAGTGCCACCGCTCCATCTACAACCTCTGGCGGCAGGTGCTCGAATACTTCGACGCCTTCCTGCTGGGGCTCACCGCCACGCCCAGCGCCCACACCCTCGGCTTCTTCAACCAGAACCTCGTGAGCGAATATCCCCACGAGCGGGCCGTGGTGGACGGCGTGAACGTGGGCTTCGAGATTTACTGCATCCGCACCAAGATCACCGAGCAGGGCGCCAAGGTCCAGGCCGGCACCGTGGTGGACCGCCGGGACCGCCTCACCCGCCAGAAGCGGTGGGAGCAGCTCAAGGACGACCTGCCCTACGAGGCTGGGGCCCTAGACCGCTCCATCGTCGCCAAGGATCAGATCCGCACCGTCCTGGCCACGTTCAAGGAGAAGCTCTTCACGGACCTCTTCCCGGGTCGGGCCCTCGTCCCGAAGACCCTCGTCTTCGCCAAGGACGACAACCACGCCGAGGACATCGTCCTCATGGCCCGGGAGGTCTTCGGGGAGGGCGACGCCTTCTGCAAGAAGATCACCTACCGCTCCAAGCTCTCCGGCGAGGATCCCGACACGCTGCTGGCCGAGTTCCGGAACAGCTTCTATCCCCGCATGGCCGTCACCGTGGACATGATCGCCACCGGCACCGACGTGCGTCCCCTGGAATGCCTGCTCTTCATGCGGGACGTGCGGAGCCAGCTCTACTACGAGCAGATGAAGGGGCGCGCCACCCGCGTCCTCAGCCCGGACGAACTGCACAGCGTCACCGCCGACGCCCCCGCCAAGACCCACTTCGTCCTGGTGGATGCCGTGGGCGTCACCGAGACGGACAAGACCGACACCCGCCCCCTGGAGCGGGAACCCACTGTGCCCCTGGAGCAGCTCCTCCTGCACGTGGCCCAGGGCGACCGCTCTGTCGACACCCTGGCGACCCTCGCGGGGCGGCTGGCCCGCCTCGACCGCCGCGCCACCCCCGAACAGGCCGCCCAGGTGCCCCCAGTGAGCGCCGAGAACGGCAAGGGTCCCGGCCTGAAGCTCCTGGCCAACCGCCTGCTGGACGCCTGTGACCCCGACAAGGTGCAGGCCCGCGCCCGGGCCCAGTTCAGCCTCGCCAACGGCGCCGAGCCCACGGATGCCCAGTTCCAGGCCGCCCGCACGGCCATGGCCGACGAAGCCGCCAAGCCCTTCCAGCGCCCCGCCCTGCGGGAACGCCTAGTCAACCTCACCCGCGAGCTGGAGCAGGTCATCGACCATGTGAGCCGCGACCAGGTGCTCTACGCCGGCTTCGACGTGGAGAAGGCCAAGGGGCTCATCACCAGCTTCAAGACCTTCATGGAGGCGCACCAGGATGAGCTGCTGGCCCTGCAGGTGCTCTACCAGCACCGCCACAAGGATCGGCATCTCACCTTCCAGGCCGTGAAGGAGCTGGCGGAGGCCCTGGGCCGCGGCAAGCCGCCCCTGGCGCCAGACCTGCTGTGGAGCGCCTACGCCCGCCTGGAGGCCGGCCGCGTGAAGGGCGCGGGGAGCCAGCGCCTGCTGACGGACCTCATCTCCCTCGTGCGCTTCGCCCTGGGCGACCGGCCCGAGCTGGAGCCCTTCCGCGACGAAGCCGAGCGCCGCTTCAGTGCATGGCTGGCCCAGCACCAGCAGAGCGGCCAGCCCTTCACCTCCACCCAGCTGGATTGGCTCGCCCTCTTCAAGGAGCGCATCCAGGCCGCCAGCGCCATCCAGGTGGAGGACCTGGACCAGGCCCCCTTCGCCCAGAAGGGCGGCCCCGCCCGAGCCGTCCAGCTCTTCGGCCCCGCCCTGCGTGCCATCCTGGAGGAGCTGAATGAGGTGTTGGTGGCATGAGCAATCTTGGAGACTACCCACTGCCAAATGGATGGGCGTGGGCAACTATTCCAATGCTCACGGGCCCCGATGGGGTATTCGTCGATGGGGACTGGGTTGAAAGCAAGGACCAAGATCCAGAGGGAGAAGTCCGCTTAGTCCAGCTTGCTGACATTGGCGACGGTCACTTTCGCGATAGGTCCGAACGATTCCTCACTAGGGATAAGGCACACGCACTTCGCTGCACCTTCCTTGAGCCAGGAGATGTTCTGGTCGCCCGCATGCCAGATCCTCTCGGGCGAGCATGCGTGTTCCCTGGTGATGTCAGGCCATGTGTGACAGTTGTGGATGTCTGCATTGTCAGGTCCGGCAGAGCTGAGTTCAGCCACAGGTGGTTGTCCGCGTTCATCAATGCTTCCCCATTTAGGGTGGCGATTGCTGGCCTCCAGTCGGGTTCAACTCGAAAGCGCATCTCTAGGGGTAACCTGTCTACAATCCCTGTTCCAGTCCCCCCACTCGCCGAGCAGCACCGCATCGTGACCAAGCTGGAGGAGTTGTTCAGCGAGCTGGACGCCGGGGTGGCCCCCCTGCGCCGCGCCCAGCGCCGCCTCACCCGCTACCGCCAGGCCCTCCTCCAAGCCGCCGTCACCGGCGAGCTGACGCGGGAGTGGCGCGAGGCGCAGGGCCACGACCTTAAGCTTGGGAAGCTTGGTGATCTGCCTGAGGGATGGACGAGTACAACGTTCGGGGCGTTATTGACTGACATCGAGGCCGGCAAGAACTTCGCCGCCAAGGGCAGACCTCCCGAAGGGGGAGAGGTCGGCATCCTCAAGATCAGTGCCGTCACCTGGGGCGCCTATGACGAACTCGAGAGCAAGACTGTGCCCCGGAAGGATCTTGTTAACCCACGGCTGTTCATTCATCCTGGCGACTTCCTGATCAGCCGAGCCAACACCCTGGAACTGGTAGGGGCGTGTGTCATCGTCCACAGGACGACCAGAGACATCATGTTGAGTGACAAGGTGCTCCGGCTTCACTTCGCCGATGAGTCCCTCAAACCATGGACCCTCACCTTCTTGAGGTCTCGCGCGGGCCGCGATGAACTCGAAGCCCGGGCGTCGGGCAATCAGCTATCCATGAGGAACATTTCGCAGGCGAAGTTGGTAACCATCCCGATCCCCCTTCCTCCAACCGAAGAGAGGGAGGCGCTCCTCGCCGAACTCGACCGTCGACTTTCGGCCGCGGACGCCCTGGACGCCACCCTCCAGGCCAACCTTCGCCGCGCCGAGCTCCTGCGCCAGTCCATCCTCGAACGCACCTTCCGCGGCGAGCTGGTGCCCCAGAATCCGAACGACGAGTCTGCCGAGACTCTCCTGGCCCGCCTGAAGGCCGCTGCCCCCGACACCCCCGCCTCCCGCCGCCGGGGCCGCCCCCCGAAGGCCGCGCCCGCCGAACCGCAGGCCCCACGCCGCCGCGGGCGACCCTGGAAGGCCGCACCCCTTGCCTCGGGAGGTTCCGCATGACCAGCCGTCACTTGGACCTCGCCACTTACCAGGGCCAGGAAGAGGGGCAATACTTCGAGCGGAAATCGCTCTGGCATGGCCCCGAAGGACGGAAGATCCCCCGGGAACGCAAGGAGGTGCGCGACCAGATCGCGGAATATGCCGCTGCCTTCGCCAATGCGGATGGGGGCGTGCTGATCCTGGGCATGGAGGACGACGGTAGCCTGGCGGGCCACGGATACCCCTCGGAGGCCGTTGAGGAGATGCTCAAGGTACCCGCCCGCCGCCTTGTGCCTCCTCAGGCCGAGGGCTGGCGCCAGCGCATCGGAGACGTGGAGGTTCTAGTCTTCTCCTGGGGCTCTGCACCCAAGGCCGTGCGGGTCGAAGGAGATGGCTACCCCCGGCGCGTGGACGACCTCGTCATCCAGGATTCGGAGGAGGCCATCAACGCCGTCAAGCGCCAGGGCCAGATTGAAAGCGCCGAGGTGGACCTGCTGCCCGAGGCGCGCCTGGAGGATCTCGACCTCGACCTGCTCCGCCGCGCCGCGCTGGCGGCCGGGCTGGATGGCGAGGACCCCCAGGACTACCTGATCGAGCGCCGCCTGGCCGAGCGTCGAGGGGCCGACCTGGTGCTTCGGCGCGCCGCCCTGCTCCTCTTTGCCAAGAGCGCCTCCCTCCAGCAACACCCCAATGCGGGGTTCCGCGTCTTCCGGGTGGAGGGGCGGGAACGGCAGAGCGGCCCCCACAGCAACGTGGAGGAGATCAAGCCCCGCCTGGAGGGTGCCCTGCCTGTGGTCCTCGAGCGGGCCTACGAACGTCTGGGCCAGTTGATCGGGTTCTCGGAGAAGCTGCACGACCTCTTCTTCCGCGAGATGCCGAAATACCCCACCTTCGCCTGGCAGGAGGCTCTGGTGAACGCCGCCGGCCACCGAGACTACCGCCAGCAGGCCCGTGGAACGGAGGTGTGGCTCTACCAGGACCGCCTGGAAGTCATCAGCCCCGGCACGCTTCTCCCGTCGCTCACGATCGATGATCTGCAGAAGCGCCGGGAGGTCCATGCCAGTCGGAACCCCCGCATGGCGCGGATCCTCGCCGAGCTGGGCCTCATGCGGGAACGGGGGGAAGGCGTCCCTCGAATCCACGAGGAGATGGAACAGTCCTGGCTGCCCCTCCCGGAGTTCAAGGAGGAGAACGGCCTGTTCACTGTCACCCTCAGGAACACCCCCATCTTCGAGACAGGGCGGCCCGAGTGGGCGGCCTTCGTGCGGCAACTGCCCATCGGCACCCGCCAGAAACGGATCCTGGTGAAGAACGAAGGCGGGAGCTTCCGCAGTGGGGAATACCAGGCGCTCAACCAGGTGGACCGGGATCAGGCGTATCGAGAATTACGCGAGTTGGTGGAGGCCGACTACCTGGAGGGCCCCGACCATCCGGGTGCAGGGGCGATCTACCGGGTGCGCCTCACCCTGCCTGCGGCCGGGGGCCCGCCGCCGCAACCCCAGGGGCCCGCCGCCGCCCTCCGGGAGCGCATGGACAGCAAGGGGTTCATCAAGAACCTGGACTACCAGGCGGTCTACGAGGTCTCCCGGCAATACGCCACCCGCGCGCTGGCCCAGTTGGTCCAGGACGGCGTGCTCCGGCGGGAAGAAGGCGGCAAGCGCTACTTCCCAGGTTCCCGGTGGGGTGAGTTCGGCCTTCCTGCGCAATAGGCGTCATTCGGATGCCCCCTTTTGCTCACTTTTGCCCCCGTTCACCAATTCTGCTCGTGCATGTTGCTGTTTTCACAACACCTCTTCATTGCGCAATCATCCGGCCTGTTTGACGCCTGAAAGCCTCCATGAACGCCCAAACCCTCGTGCAGAAAGTCTGGAACTTCGCCACGGTCCTCCGGGACGACGGTGTGAGCTACGGCGACTACGTGGAGCAGCTCACCTACCTGCTGTTCCTCAAGATGGCCCAGGAACGGGAGGAACTGGACGCCGCCCTGGGGAGGAAGGTCGAGGCGCGCATTCCCAAGGCCCTGGCTTGGCCCAGCCTGCTGAGGCTGGACGGAGACGACCTGGAGAACCATTACCGGAAGGTCCTCCAGGAGCTGGGCCACCAGCCGGGCCTGCTGGGCACCATCTTCCGGAAGGCCCAGAACAAGCTGCAGGATCCGGCCAAGCTGAAGCGCCTCGTCATGCTCATCGACGCCGAGAGCTGGAGTGGCCTCGACGCCGATGTGAAGGGCGAGATCTACGAGGGCCTGCTGGAGCGCAATGCTCGGGATGTGAAGAGCGGCGCAGGCCAGTACTTCACGCCGCGCCCCCTCATCAAGGCCATTGTCGAGGTGATGGACCCCAACCCCGGGCTCGTCGTGGCGGACCCCGCCTGCGGCACAGGCGGCTTCCTCATTGCGGCCCACGACCACATGGCCGCCCAGGGTCCCCTCACGCCCGACCAGGCCCGGCATCTTCGGGAACGGGCATTCCGCGGCGCGGACATCACCACCGAGGTGGCCCGGCTCTGCGCTATGAATCTGCACCTGCACGGCATCGGCGGGGAGGACAGCCTCATCGAGGGCGGGCGGGATTCCCTGGCCTCGCCGCCCTCCGTGCTGGTGGACATGGTGCTCACGAACCCGCCCTTCGGGAAGAAGAGCAGCATCACCGTGGTGGGCGAGGACGGGAAGGCCCAGAAGGAGAGCCTCACCTACGAGCGGGCCGACTTCGTGACCACCACGAGCAACAAGCAGCTGAACTTCCTCCAGCATGTGAAGTCCATACTCAAGCCCGGCAGCGGACGGGCCGCGGTGGTGGTGCCCGACAACGTCCTGTTCGAGGGCGGGGCGGGCGAGACGATTCGGCGGAAGCTCCTCCACGAGTGCGACGTCCATACCCTGCTGCGCCTGCCCACCGGGATCTTCTACGCCCAAGGAGTGAAGGCGAATGTGCTCTTCTTCGACCGCAAACCCGGCGCGGCCAAGCCGTGGACCGAGAAGCTGTGGATCTACGACCTCCGCACCAACCTCCACTTCACGCTCAAGGAGAACCCGCTGGGCGAAGAGCACCTCCGGGACTTCGTGGCCTGCTACCAGCCCAAAGACCGCAAGAAGCGTAAGGAGAGCGAGCGGTTCCGGGTCTTCGACCGCGAGGCTCTCCTCGCTCGCGACAAGGCCAACCTGGATCTCTTCTGGATCAAGGACGAGGACCTCGAAGCCAGCGAGAACCTCCCGGCCCCGGATGTCCTCGCCCGCGAGATTGTCGAGGACTTGGAGGCTGCCCTGGAGGCGTTTTCCAGCGTTGAGGAGGGTCTTGCCAGTGACGAGTGAAGCCACCCCCCAGGACTTCGAGTGACCCCCGACGAGCACTCGGCAGCTCCCGACTACCCCTTGATCTGATCAAAATAGTCGGCCCACAGCTGCATCATCTTCCGGCGCTCGGGCAGGTGAGCGGTGCGGTTGTAAGCGCGGCCGTTGGGGTCCTTCACCTTGTGGGCGAGCTGGTGCTCGATGATGTCGGGGCGGAAGCCCAGCACCTCGTCCAGGATGGTGCGGGCGGCGGCCCGGAAGCCGTGACCGCAAAGCTCTTCCTTTGGGATGTCCAGGCGCCGGAGGGCGGCGTTGACGGTGTTCTCGCTCATGGGGCGGGCGCTGCTACGGGCGCCGGGGAAGACATAGCGCCCCTTTCCCGTGAGGGGCTGAAGCTCCTTGAGGATGGCCATAGCCTGGGTGCTGAGGGGCACGATGTGCGGGGGGCCCCCCTTGCTGGCCTGGAAACGCCATTCGGCGGCCTCCAGGTCCATGGCAGCCCACTCGGCTGTCCGCAGCTCTCCCGGGCGGACAAAGGTGAGTGGCGCCAGGCGAAGAGCGCATCGGGTGGCCAGGGTTCCCTGGTAGGTGTCGACGGTCCGAAGCAGCTCACCAAGACGCCCAGGGTCCGTGGTGGACGCCAGGTGCTTCACTTGGGGACGCGGCAGGGCGCCCTGAAGATCGGCGGCGACATCCCGCTGGGCGCGACCTGTGGCGATGGCGTAGCGGAAGACTTGTCCGCAGGTGCTCAGGGCCCGATGGGCAGTCTCCAGTGCCCCCCGGGCCTCGATACGACGGATGACGGCCAGCAGCTCGGGAGCGGTGATGTCTCCAACGGGCCGTTTGCCGATCCAGGGGAAGATGTCTCGGTCGAGGCGCCGGAGAAGGCCATCGCGGTGCTCGGCGACCCAGGTGTGGGCGTTCTTGGCGTGCCACTCGCGGGCCACCACCTCGAAGGTATTTTCGGCCTCGTCCTCACGGGCCTGCCTGATGGCCTTGCGGTGCAGGCTGGGGTCCACGCCGTCGGCCAGCAGCTTCCGGGCCTCATCCCGGCGCTCCCGGGCCTCCTTGAGGCCCACGTCGGGGTAGATGCCGAGGGATAGGCGCTTCTCCTTGCCCTCGAAGCGGTATTTCAGGCGCCACCATTTGCCCCCGCCGGGGGCCACCTCCAGGTAGAGCCCGCGCTCATCCGAGAGCTTGATGGGCTTTGGGCCTGGCTTGGCCTGGCGGATCTTGACGTCGGTCAGGGGCATGGGGGCAACTCCCGGGGGCACCTCGGTGGTTGCCCCCAATCTTGCCCCCAGTTGCCCCCGGCTTTCAATGAACTTCGTCGGACTCCACTGGACTCGAAAATCGCGCAAATTGCTGATTTTTCGTGTCGTTTTGAACGATTTTGGATGTCGTTGGAAGTCGAATTGGTGGAGGTGGTGGGAGTCGAACCCACGTCCAAGACATGCCGAATGGCGGCTCTTCCACAGGCTTGGTCCGCTCTTGAAGCGTTCCGGCGGGGAGCGGACGAGCCGCTCGGAACGCTTGCTCCCTGATCTCGGCCGTCGTCAGGGGGCGTCGCGGCGGCCTATCTGGTGCCTCCGTCCGGCAGGCCGAAGCCACCCTTTCGGAGGTTTAACGAGCCCGGTACCCAGAGATCCCGGGGACTCGCTCGGAACCTAGGTTGCCCTAGGCAGCGAGAGCCAGTTCGAAGTTATCGTTGGCAGTTTGATGTGGGCGGCTTGATGAGGGGGCCAGCCGACCAACCCCCGCCTGCACCGGACACCCGGGTCACGACCTGTCGAAACCGGTCACCCCCTCGGTCCGTGCTTACCGATCAAATGGAACCTGTCCGGCATGATTCCCTTCCTGCGGGGTCCCGCTTCACAAAGCCCCCCGGGCTTTGTTTCGCGACCCGCATGGTCGGGACCTGTCGAAACCGGTCATCCTCGCGGTCCGTGCTCACCGAGGCGGTGGAACCCCGCTCGGCGCCGCCGTCTCGTTCCCCCGCGAGGGGACGAATCGGGCGGACCGGAAGTATACCGCAATGTCCCTACTTCCCCTGCTTCCGCCGGGCGGTGACGGTCTCGCCGCCGACGCCCCAGTTGTCGGTGTCCACTTCGTCGATGACGACCACGGTGGTCTGGGGATTCTTGCCCAGGACATCCACCAGCAGCCGGGTGGCGCCTTCGATGAGCCGCGCCTTCTGCTCCACAGTGGCGCCTTCGCGGGTGATGCGGATGTTCACATAGGGCATGGCGGCCTCCGGGAAGAGGCTATCGGGTTTCGGGACGCAGGGCCTTCTTCTGGAGGATGGCGCCGCTGGCCGCATCGGCGAAACGCCAGGGGCGGGCCTGATCCTCCGGCGCGGCGAACCCGATGCCCAGGCGCGGCCCCGCGAGGAGGAGCGCAGGCGGGGCACCGGGGCGCAGCTCCAGGCCGCCGGGCGCGAGGAGGTCGTGACCGCTGAACGTCCCGTCCAGCGCCAGGGCCTGGGCCACTTTGCCGGGGCCGGCGCACAGCAGGGGCGAGGGGTGGGCGGCCTTCCGCCGCTGGAGGACGGTGTCCAGCCCGGCAACCACCTCGGCGCCGCGGATGAGCACGGCGGAGGCTTCGCCCTCGGGCGCCGCCACCACGTTCAGCATCCAGTGCATGCCGTAGCAGAAATAGAGGTAGGCGCGGCCGGGCGGGCCCCACACGGGCGCGTTGCGGGCCGTGGGCCCGTGCCGCGCGTGGCTGGCGCTGTCCCAGGCGCCGCCGTAGGCCTCCACTTCGGTGATCCGGAGGGTGACGTCGTCCCGCATCAGCAGATCGCCCACCAGCCCGCGGGCAACCTCATCCACGCGTCGGGCGAGGTCCTTCACTTCATCAGCTTCCGGGCGCGGAGGAATGCCTCCAGTTCCGCGGAGGCGGCGGAATCCAGGGCGCGATCGGGCAGGAGGACGGCCTGGGAGGGGCCGCTGCGGAAGAGCCAGAACCCGCTGTGGCGGTCGATCTTCGCGAAGGCGGACCAGGGCAGGCCGCCCTCGCTGCCGTCGGTGCGGAGGGCCAGGCCCTCGTCGTCGAACAGGACCTCCACGGGGGCGTAGGCGTCGCTGCCCCGCCGGCGCCGGGCGAGGCGGAGGACCGCCTCGGGCACCAGGGCGAACACCAGCCCGTTGAGGACCATGAAGCCACCGGGAACCCGCTGCCCCGGCGCGAAGAGAAATGCCCCGAGCCCCAGCAGGATCAGGGCGAGGCCCGCGCCCACGGAGATCTGATAGCGGACCCGCTTGAAGGCGCGGACGCCCCGGAGGGCCTCCTCGGGGGTCAGGGTGTACTGGGCGGAGATGTGCATGGGCGTTCCTGCGATGAACCTAGCGTTCCATGAAAAGGGCCCGCGCCGCGGGCCCTTTTCGTCGGCGTCCGGCGGCTACACTTCGTCGAAGAAGTAGGGCTTCAGGACCTGGATGCGCTCCTCGAAATCCTCGGGGTGGATGAAGCGGAGGGCGGCGGCCACGCTGGACAGCAGGCTGTTGCCGTCCTGGGGCGTGAAGCAGAAGCCCACCACGCGGGTCTCGCTGGGCATGGTGAGGGTGCTGAGGGGGATCACGGTCTGGTTGAGGATGCGGCCGAAGTGGCCCTGGTCGCGGCCGAAGGAGAACACGGTGTTGGCGTCCTTCTTCTCGGTGATGGCGATCCGGTCGTTGGCCTTGATGCGGGTCTTGAGGGCCTCCAGCGTGGTGGGGCGCTTGAGGCGCAGGTCGAACCACAGGCTGTGCATGTACTGGGTGGACAGCTTGACGGCGCTGCTGAACAGGTTGAGTTCGAGGCCCTTGGTCTGGAACAGGTGGTAGGCGTCGCGGGCGTGATGGGTGCCGAACTTCCCGTCCTTGTGGGTACCCACCTGGGGCGCCGGGCAGAAGTCCTTCACCTGGCTGATGTCGTTGGCGCGGCGCATGCACACGAAGCTGCCTTCGAGCAGGTTGTCCTCGCCGTCGCCCAGGGCCAGGGTGTCGATGATGCAGGAGAGGTTGTGGGTGTTGCAGCTCACGACCTGCACGTACTGGCCGCTCTGCTTCAGGACGTCGTCGTTGATCCCGCGGGCGTACATGGTGCCGAAGCCGAACTCGCTGCCCTGGGCGATGAAGCCCTTCGTGTTGTGCTCGTACTTCGTGTAGAAGCGCTCCTTCATGTCCATGCCCTTGGGGCTGCAGTCGATGACCGCGGTGGCCTCTTCCAGGGCCTGGTCGTGCAGCATGGCGGGCTCGATTCCCCAGGCCTTGAAGCCGTCCACCTTGTCGGCGTCGACCACCAGCTTGGCGCCGCGCTTGAGGAGGGCCTTCACCTTGGGGCGGTCGCTGACGCTGTTCTTGTGGAACGTGACCTCGTCGATGCCCAGTTCCTTCTTGTACTCGGTGAGCAGGCCGATCAGAGGTTCCCCGATGGTGCCCGTGCCGACCACGTGCACGATGTTCTTGTTGGACATGCATCCTCCCAGGCCGGCTTTCTTCGGGACGCCCCCGCCGGACCAACTGGGTATTTTCCCAGGCGCCCCCGCCAAAATCCACCGCGAAGGGGGGAACCCAGGCGCAGCGCGGCCCCGGGTCTTCCGGGGCCGCGGCGGGAGGGAAAGAATGTCGCTACTGCTTCAGGTTCTTGAGGGCCACGTCGTAGCGCAGGTAGGAGACGCCCCAGGTGCCGTCGGGCTTCTTGAGGCAGCTCACGGTGAGGACCTTGGTCCCGTCGAAGCCCAGGGCCATGTCCTTCACCACCGCGTTGGATCCGAACTGGCGGCCGGCGTTGTTGTCCACGATGCCCATGTGCTGCATCTTGCCCCAGGACTTCTCGGTGATGCCCTTCAGCAGGCGGTAGATGCCGGCGTTGAAGGCCAGGCGCGCGTCCTTCACCGGGTAGTCGTCCGTGGGCCCGCCCGGCAGGTCGTCCAGCTTGGCGGCCAGGTGCTCGACGCCCAGGCCCTTGAGTTCCTCGGGCGTCAGGGTGAGGCCCATTTCCTTGGCCTGCTTGTGGAAGTGCATGGCGGAGGGGTAGACCACGTCGGGCGTGATGGGGGCGATGGTGGCGATGTGCTTGTAGTCCTTGCGCACGACCATGTACTGCAGGTGGTACAGGATGTCGGCCGGCTCCTTGGCGGCGGCCGGGGCGGTGGTGGGAATCTCGTTGCCGCCGCACCCGACGAACGCGGGCACGAGGATCAGACTCGCGAGGGGCAGCATGAGTGAACGTCGCATAGGAATTACCTCCGGACAGGATGATCGGGATGAAGAGGATGGTGGAACCATCCCGCTGCGCTGCCAAGGGGAATTGCTCACAATGTCCTCATGTATCCCATCGGGCTCATTGCCTTCGGCCGCCTGCGTCTGGAACCCTGTCGGGACCTGGAACGCCACTACCTGGACATGCTCCGGCCCTATGCCCGGATGGACGTGACGGAGCTGGCGGAAGGGAAGGGCGATCCGGTCCGCCAGTTGAAGGAGGAGGCCGAGCGCCTCCGTCCGAAACTGAAGGCCGTGAAGTGCCCCGTGCTGCTGACGCCGGAAGGAAAACTCCGGGACAGCGAGGCCCTCGCCCGGTGGCTGGGCGAGCGGATGGACCGCGGCGACAGCCTGGCCTTCGCCCTGGGGAGCAGCCACGGATTCGATCCGGGATTGAAGGGCGAGATCCGGGAGCAGCTCAGCCTGTCGCCGCTCACCTTCCCCCACGAACTCAGCCGCGTGATGCTCCTGGAGCAGCTGTACCGCGCGTTCACGATCCTCCGCGGGAAGGAGTACCACAAATAGGCCATTCGCTCTTTTTCCGCCACACTGGAGGAATGGCGCATCCCATGGACCGCTTCTTCGCCCCGCCGGAGGGCCGGATCTTCGCGTGCTTTCCCGGCGCGGAGGACCGGCCCGGCCAGCGCCGGATGGCGGAACTGGTCCACAACGCCGTGGTGGAGGGCGCCGCCCGCTTCCAGGGCTGGCGCGACCAGGGCGGCGAGCCCGAGTCCCGGCCCAACGCGGTGATCCAGGCTGTGGAAGCTGGCACCGGCACCGGCAAGAGCCTGGGCTACCTGGTGCCCGCGTTGGCCGCCGGCCGCCATCCGGTCCTGGTGGCCACGCGCACCAAGCAGCTCCAACGGCAGTTGCTCGAAGAGGACGTCCCCCGCGCCGCCGGGATCCTCGGGCGGCCCGTCCGGGCCGTGCTGGCCAAGGGCCGCGCCAACTACCTGTGCCGCACCGCCTGGGAGTCCGTGGCGGCGGATCCCCACCTGGAGTTCACCCGGGCGGACCAGCAGCTGTGGCTGGCGCTCCAGCGGTGGACCCGCGAGACCCAGGACGGCGACCGGGAGGGCCTGGGCCGGTTCGGCGAGGGCGAATCGCCCCTGTGGGACAAGATCAACGCCCGCGCCGAGCGTTGCACCGGCCGCCAGTGCCCGCGGTTCGAGGACTGCTTCCTCACGAAGCTGCGGGCGGAAGTGGCCGAGGCCGACCTGATCATCGTGAACCACGCCCTCCTCCTGGCGGACCGCGTGCTGCGGGAATCCGCCTTCGGCCAGGTGCTCCCCGACGCGCCGGTGCTGATCCTGGACGAGGCCCACGACCTGGAGGAGCAGCTCACCGAGAGCTGCGCCGAGACCTGGTCCAGCCGCGCCATGAGCCTGCTGTTCACGGACCTGCGCGAGGCGGCGAAGGGCTCCGGTGCCGGATTGCTCGCCCTGCTGGAGCCCTGGGAGCGGGCCTGGGGGGAACTCATCGCGTGGGTGCCGCTGGAGGGTGGCGTCCTCCCCCTGCTGTCGCCGGGCCCCGAGATGAAGGCCCTGGCCGATGCCGTGGGCGCCTGGGTGGAGGCGGGCCACCCGCTGTGGCTGGAGACTCGCCGGCTGGCGAGCGCCGATCCCGAGAACCCGCTGTGGATGCGCCTGGCGGAGCGCGTGGGGACGGCCTTCTCGCGCATGGAGCAGATCTTCGCCCAGCCCGAGGGCTGGGTCTCCACCCTCAGCCGCGAGGGCGCCCACCTCGTCCATTTCAAGTCGAACCCCGTGGACGTGCGGCCCTTCTTCCACCAGCACGTGCGGCGCGGCTTCGAGAGCGTGGTGCTCACCAGCGCGACGCTGCGGGACGGCCGCGGCTTCAACGGCCTGGGCCTGCGCCTGGGACTGACGAAGCCCGAGGTGGAGGTCGCCGAGCACGTGGACAGCCCCTTCGACTTCGAGGCCCAGGGGCTGCTGTTCATCCCGCCGGGCCTGCCGGAGCGCCGCGCGGGCGGCGGAGGCGTGGGCGATCCCGCCTGGGTGGAGGCCTCCCTCGCCGCCATGGAGCGGATGCTGCGCGCCAGCCGCGGCCGGGCGCTGCTGCTGTTCACCAGCCGCAAGATGCTGGCCGCCTTCCGCCCGCGCCTGGAGGAGGCCCTGCCCCAGTTCACGTTCTTCGTGCAGGGCGAGGGCCTCTCGCGCACCCAGCTCCTGGAGCGGTTCCGGGCCACGCCGTCGGCGGCGCTGCTGGGCCTCGCCAGCTTCTGGCAGGGCGTGGACCTGCCCGGCGACGCCCTCACCCTGGTGGTGGTCTCGGCGCTCCCCTTCGCGCCGCCGGATGATCCCGTCCTCCAGGCGCGGATCCGCGAGGCGGACGCCCAGCGGGAGGGGCTCGGATTCATCGGGATCCAGGTGCCCCAGATGACCCTGAAGCTGAAGCAGGGCATCGGCCGCCTGATCCGCACCCGCGGCGACCGCGGCGTGGTGGCCGTCCTCGACCCGCGCCTGATGCTCCCCAGCGAGGACCGCCTGGGCAAGCGCTACGCCGCCCAGGTCCGCGCCGCCCTCCCGCCCTTTCCCGTGACCCGCGACTGGGAGCGCGTGGAGACCTTCCTGGCGGCGCTCTGAGGCGGATTCGCGTTCAAAAAAAGGAAGCCTGAAGATCAGCGGCCTTGATCATTCTGCGTGCGCCGGACCGAGGGTTGAGAAAGGGAAAAGATCACCACCAAGACGGAAAGGCACCAAGAAGGGCAGGTCGTTCTCCTACGCCATTCTTGGTGCCCTTGGTGTCTGGGATGATCGCCGGCGAAGATCGCGCCGTTCTCTTCAATCCTCGGGAACCGGCGGCGCGGGCGGCGCCGGGGGGGTGGGAGGAACGGGCCGGGAGCCTGGGGCGGGCGGAGGGACAGGGGGGGGCGGCACGCTCTTGAGGGTGGCCGGCTTGAGGGGCTTCAAGGGCCGGGGCTGGGCCGCCGCCCGCGCCTGGAGCTGGTCGAGCCGCTTCTGGAGGGACTTCATGGCGGACTGCAGGGCCTGGATCTCCGCGTGGGGGTCCGGCTGGACGTGGAGCTTGGAGAGGTGGACGGGCGCGATGGGCGGGATCTGGAGGTTCGCCAGTTCGTCCAGGTCGACATCGAGGTCCAGGTCGAGATCCAAATCGATGTCCTCGTCCCCGTCCTTGTCCGCGGCGTGCTTCCGCAGGACCTGGAGGCGCTTGTCCGTTCCGGTCCTGGGGTGGACCCGGTCGCGGACGATCACGGTTTCGGCGCTGTCGCCCTCGTTCGTCACCTGCACGCGGATCTTCCGAGCCTCGGCGCGGGCCCGATCGATCTCGGCGCGGTGCTTTTCCACCTCCGCGCGGGCCTTCTCCAGCTCGGCGCGGTTCTTCTCGATCTCTATTCGCGCTTTCTCTACGTCCGCCTGAGTGCGGGCGCGCGCTTCGGAGCTCAGATCCGGGTTGGCCTGGATGGAGCGCAGCTGGGCCTCCAGCTCCCGGGTCTGGCGGGCCAGGTCGCGGGTATGGTCGTCGAGCCCCGCGGTGCGGATCCGCAGCTTGCGGGCGGTTTCGCGGCCCGTCTGGGCCTGGGCCGTGTCCTTCACGGCGCCGCGCAGCCAGGCCTCGCCCTCGGCGTCCAGTTCCTTCTCCTGGCCGTCCACGGTGTAGGTCCGCTTGTCCTTGGAGGCGCTGTAGGCGCGGGTCTTCCCGCCGGTCTTCTCCTCCACGCGGAAGCTGCCGTCGCCGGGCACGGCCACCGGCTCGCGGGCCGTGGCGTCCAGGCGGACGTCGCCCTTCACCTGGACGTCCATCTGGCGGTCGCCGTCGAGGACCTTCAGCCGCGTGCTGTGCTGAGACTTGGAATCGGAGGCCTTCTCCTGGAGAACGGCGCCCGCGGCCCCGAGAAGCGAGGCGGCGAGGAGCGCGAGGGCGGCGGCCCGCGCGCCGCCCGAGGCGGGGAGCGAAGGCTGGAGCAGGTGTCGGACGCGGTGCATGAGGGAGCCTCCGTTGGCGGCCAGGGCCAGGCGATGGGAAGGAAGGGACGCGGGCTCGCGCAGGGCCTCGAGGTCGGTGAGCGCACGGGCCAGGAGCAGGGGATCGCCGCAGAGGGCTGCCGCCACGTCGTCGCAGCAGAGCTCGCGCTCGGCGCGGATGCGGGCGGACAGCCACCACACGGCGGGGTGGTAGAACAGCAGCACTTCCACCAGCGACTGGAGCAGGTTCACGGCGAAGTCGCCCCGGCGGATGTGGGCCAATTCGTGGGCGAGGATGGCCTCCAGCTGGGCCGGGGCCAGTCCCGCGAGGGCGCAGGCCGGCAGCAGGATCACGGGCCGCAGCCAGCCCAGGACCGTGGGCACTTCCACCGCCGCGGACTGGAGCAGGCGCACCGTGCGCGAGACCTTCAACTCCCGGCAGAGGCGGGACAGCACCAAGTGCCATTCCGCGGGCGCCGGGGACGCGCTGCGTCGCCGCAGCCGCTGGATCCGCGCCCAGCCGCCCAGGAAGCGCCCCGACAGCAGCAGGACGCCCGCCGCCCAGCCGCCCAGCAGCCAGGGGAGGGCGGGATCCAGTGCGGCCTTGATCCGGAGGCTCAGCGGCGCGTCGATCCGCGGCGCGGATGCCGCGGCTGCCAGAGTTCCTTCCAGCGCCGCGGGAACGGCCGGGACCTGCCGCTGGAGGAAGAGGAACGTGGCCACCGGCGCCGCGACCATCAGCACCAGGAAGGCGCAGGCGGTGCCGTAGCGGGCCTTCGCGCTGGCGCCCCGGAGCAGGGCCATTCCCAGCCAAGCCATCAGCCCCAGGGCGGCGCCCTGCCACAGGAAATGAAGGAGGGTCCAGCCCAGGGCCTGAGCCGAGGGAGTCTGGAGCCACGGCAGCAGGGACGTCATCGCGGACCTCCTTCGGCCTGATCGAGCATTTTGCGGATCTCGGCCAGCTCCTCGTGGCTGGCCTTGCGGGTGGCGAGGGCCTGCATCACCAGGCTGAGGGACGAACCCCCGAACGCCTTGTCCAGCAGGTCGTCGAGCAGATGCCGCTGGGTCTGGACCTGGGTCTCCGTGGCGGAAAAGATGTGGACCCGGTCCGCCGCGTCGCGCTGCACCAGCCCCTTTTCATCCATGATCTGGAGCATCTTCAGGACCGTCGTGTAGCCCAGCTCCCGCTCCGCCGACAGCACCTCGAACACCTGCCGCACCGTGCTCGGCCCCCGGGCCCACAGCACCCGCAGGATGGCCAGTTCAGCGTCGGTCGGCTTGGGGGAAGGCTGCATGGGATCGGGCTCCAGAGAAGGAATGCCGAAAAGATACGACATGTTTCGTAGATGTCAACGAGGGGGTTCGTAGAAGGTTTAGTGGGGGCCGTCCCTTTCCAGGTTTTTCTTTCCCGTCGTGTAGCATGGCCCGATGGCCATGTCGTCCCGACAGCCCTCCGGCGGTGTCCCTCGGCGGGGCGGGGCGAGGGTGCGGCGGTGGGTGGCGGCGCTGCTGCTCTGCTTGATGGGGCTCTATCTGGGGGCGGCGGGGCGGGAGGTGTGTCCTGACACGTCGCCCGCGGGGTGCGCGCCGGCCTGCCATCTGCTGTGCGGGGATGACTGCGCGACGGCGCCGGTGCCCGAGGCGCCGGTTCCGCCTCCGGCGCCGCGGCGGCTCCACCCGCGGTTCGCGGTGCCGCGGGCCCAGTCCCTCGTCAGCCTGACCGTCGAACCCGAGAAGGAACCGCCGCGGGCCTAGGGCGCTGAGCGTCCGTCCGCGCACGGGGGGCGAAGCCCTGCGTGCTTTTCCGCGAATTCCTTCGAGGTTTCCATGCGACCCCTTCTTCTGGGGGCGCTGCCCTGCGTGCTGGCCGCGCAGGCGCCGCCCCTTTCGTTCGACGACATCCTCTCCCGGGCCCGGAGCGGTCCGGCCCAGTACCGCGCGGAGGCCCTGCTGGCCGAGCGCCACCGCGCCCTGGCGGGAACCGGCGGCTTCCTGCGGGAGGGCCCCGCCCTCGCTCTGTCCGCGGGACCCCGCGCCCAGCCGAGCGCCCCCACCTTCACGGACCGGGCCGTGGAGGTGGACCTTCCACTGTTCCTGTCGCCCGGCGTCCGGCGCCGCCTGGAAGCGGCGCTGGGGGAGGCGGATCCGCTGCTGCGATCCGCGGGCGGGATCGAGGCCCGGTTCCAGCTGCGCCGGGCCTACCTCGACGCTTGGCTGGCGGAGCGGCTCCTGCACCTGCGGGAGCGCGACCTCGCCACGGTGGAGACCTGGCTCCAGGCCGCCCGCGCCCGGTTGGAGGCCGGCGCCGATCCGGCCTTCCAGGCGGCCCTGGTGGAGGGCGAACTGCTCCGCGCCCAGGGCGACCTGGACGAGGCCCGGCAGCAGCGCGCGGCCGCCTGGGCCGCCCTCCGCCACCTGGCCGAGGTGCCCGCCGCGCCCGCGCCTCTGACAGAGCCCGGCGATCCTCCGGGTGGATTTCCCGACGGGCTGCGCGCCCGCTACGAGGCGGGGACCCTGCGCCGGGCCCTGCTGGCCCAGGCGGACCTGGAGCAGCAGGCGCTGCGCCACCAGGAGGCCCTGGCCGCCAGCCGGTGGAGCCTCCGGGGAAGCTATGCCCGGGAGGGCGAGGAGCGCGTGGGCCGGGTCGGGCTGGCCTACCGCTTCGCCCGCCCCGGCGAGGCAGCCGCGCTGCGCCGCGAGACCGAGGCGGCGCTCCAGGCCGGCCGCCGCGAAGGGGAACTGGCCCTGGAGGAGCTGGACGCCCGGTTCCAGGCCGCGATGGCGCGGCTTCCGGCCGCTCCGCCCCGGGCGTTCGCCGCCTTCGATCCCGCGCTCCAGGCCGTGGAGCTGCGCCTCCGGGAGGGCCGCGAGCGCCCCTCCGAAGCCCTCCCCATCCGCCGCCAACTGCTGGACGTCCAGGCCGCGGCGTACCGCCGCCTCCGGACGGCCCATCTCCTTTCCGCCGAACTCCAGGCCCTCACCGAAGGGGTGACCCCATGACTTTCCTCCGACCCGCCCTTCTGGCCCTGGCCCTGGCCCTGGTGGGCCTCGCCGCCTGCGGCCGCAAGGGCGCCGATCCCCACGCGGACGGCCATCCCGAAGAGGCGCACGCCCACGGCGATCACGCCGCCGAGGCCGGCGAAGGCCTCCACATTCCCCTCAAGGATGTCCGCGGGCTGCGGTTCCTGACGGTGCCCGAGCCCCGCGCCGAGGGCGGCTGGTATCCCGCCGAGGCCATCGGCGACGAGTCGGCCCAGGCGATCCTCAGCAGCCCCGTGAAGGGCATCGTGTCGGCGATCCTGGTCGCCCCCGGGCAGCGCGTGGGCGCTGGTGCAGCGCTGGTCTCGATTAGGAGTCCAGAATTGGCCCGGCTGAAGGCGGACTGGCTGTCCGCGCGGGCGCGGCGGGACCGCGCCGAGGCCGAGGCCGCCCGGGAAGTGCGGCTGTTCCAGGCGCAGGCGGGCTCCCGGCGTGAGCTGGAGGCGGCCCACAGCGACGCCGCCACCGCCCGCGCCGACGAGGAGGCCGCCCGTCTGGCGCTGGAGGCCCGGGGCGCCGCTGCCGAGACCGCCGGGGCGGTGCTGACGGTCCGGGCGCCCAAGGCCGGGGCCGTGACCGCCTACCGGGTGCAGCTCGGCCAGGGCATCGAGGCGGGGCAGGACCTGGGCGGCTTCCAGGCCGCGTCCGCCGCCCTCGTCCGATTGGAACTCACGCCCCCCGCGCCGCTGGACTGGCGGCCGGGCTCCGTGACGGACGTCCGCCGCGCCGACGGGCAGCGGTGGAAGGCCCGGCTGGAGGGCACGCCCAGCGTCCTGACGCCGGACACCCACCGCCTGGCGTACCGCCTGCGCCTCCAGGGCGGCGCCCTGCCCATGCCCGGCACGCCGCTGGAAGTGCGCGTCCCGCTGGCGACGGCGGTGGTCCTGCCCCAGGCCGCCCTCCAGCAGGTGGAAGGCGTGTGGGGGGTCTTCGTGAAGGAAGGGGAGGAGGCCGAGTTCCGCCCCGTGCGCCGCGGCGCGGAAGTGGGGACCGGCGTGATGGTGATCGAGGGCGTGCGGCCCGGTGAGACCGTGGCGGGCGAAGGGGCGTACCTGCTCAAGGCCCTCCAGATCAAGCGAAAGAGCGGGGGAGAAGGCCATGACCACTGAGCCCCGCGTTCCCCGTCCGGGTTTCCTCCAGCGGTGGTTCGACTGGCTGTTGCCGCGCAAGGCCTGGGTCTTCGCCCTGGCGCTCCTGTGGCTGGCCGCTGGGGTCGCCAGTTTCGGCAGCCTCAAACGCGACCTGTTCCCGGATCTCACGCTGCCGAGCCTCACCCTCCTGATCCAGAGCCCTGGCCGGGCCGCCCCGGAGCTGGAACTGACCGTGGCCCAGCCCGTGGAGCAGGCCCTGGGCGGCCTTCCCAGCGTGAAGCGCGTGGTGAGCAGCGTCCAGGCCGAAGTGGTCCAGGTGGTGCTGGCCTTCGGGGGTGGCACCGATCCATGGCGGGCCCGGCAGCTCGTGGCCGAGCGGCTTGCCGGGGTCACGGCGGCCTTCCCCGAAGGGACCCGCGCTCCGCTGATGTCCAGCGCCGCGGGCCGCCTGCAGGAGATCCAGGAAATCGTCCTGGAGGGCCCCGCCGTCGATCCCATCACCCTCCGCGACCACGCCGAGAAGGTGCTCATCCCGCGCCTCCAGGCGGTGCCGGGCGTGGCCCGGGTGGAGCGCCTCGGCGGCGAGGAGCGCCAGCTCCAGGTGATCGTCCAGCCCGAGCGGATGCGGCTCCAGGGCGTCAGCCTCCGCGAGGTAATGGAAGCGCTGGACGGCAGCCACCAGGACACCGCCGCGGGCGTGATGGAGATCCAGGACAAGGGCTGGTTCATCACCGTCGGCGGCCTCGCCGCCACGCCGGAGGCCGTGAAGCGGCTGCCCCTGGCCACGCCCCGGGGGATGGTCTCCCTCGGCGAGCTGGCGGAGGTGCGCGAGGGCGCCGCCTTCCGCCGGGGCCTGGCGCGCCACTTGGGACACGGGCCCGGCGGCGCGGACGCTTCCCGCCCCGAGGAGTTGCTGCACGAGGACGTGAGCCTGCGCGTGGTCAAGCAGCCCACTGCCGAGACCCTGGCGGTGGCGCAAGGCACGCGGGCCGCCCTGGACGAGCTGCGCGGGAGCCTGCCCGCGGGCATGGAGCTGACCCTGATGTACGACCAGGGAAAGCTGGTGACGCACGCCCTGGATGGCGTGACCTGGGCCCTGCTCCTTGGCGGGATCTTCGTGGCGCTGGTGCTGGTGGCCCTGCTGGGCAACCTGCGGGGGGCGCTGATCGTGATCGCGGTGCTGCCCCTGGCGACCTTCGGCGCGGCGATCCCGCTGCGGGCCGCGGGGCTGGGCCTGAATGCCATGACCCTCGGCGGTCTCGCCATCGCCGTGGGCCTGCTGGTGGATGCCGCCGTGATCATGGTGGAGAACCTGGCGCACCGCCTCCACCGGGAGGACGGCGGCGTCGCGAGCCGGCGGGTCGTCCTCACCCGCGCCGCCGCGGAGGTGGGCGTGCCTATCCTCACGGCGGTCCTGGTGATCCTGGCGGTGTTCATTCCGCTGCTCGCGCTGGGGGGCCTCGCCGGGCGGCTGTATGCGCCCTTGGCCGTCGCCATCGCCGCCGCCATGACCCTCAGCCTGGTGTTGAGCTTCACGCTGGTGCCGGCGCTGGTGGAGCGGTTCCTGCCGCCGGGGGCCGCCCTGGAGGAGCCCCGGCTGGTGCGGGCCCTGAAGCGGGCCTACGAGCCAGCGCTGCGCTGGGCGCTCCGTCACGGCGCCGTGGTGCGGATCCTGGCCCTCGGCCTGACCGTGCCCAGCCTGTGGCTGGCGCTACGCTTGGGGACCAACTTCCTGCCTCCCCTCGACGAAGGCGCGCTGATGCTGAACAGCATCTTGCCTGCGGAGACGAGCCTGGCGGCGGTGGACGAGGCCAATTTCCAGCTGGAAGGGCGGCTGGCGCGGCTGCGCGGCGTGGCGTCGGTCTACCGCCGCACCGGGCGGTCCGAACTGACCGAGGACCCCATGCCCCACACCATCTCCGACGTGATGGTGATCCTGGACGGATCGCGGCCCACCGCCGAAGTGCAGCGGGAGGCGGGCGAGATCGCGGAGGCGATGCCCTATCCAGTGGAGCTGACCACGCCCATGCAGATGCGCATTTCCGAAGGCATCGGCGGCACGCCCGCGGACATCCAGGTGAAGCTGTTCCACCCGGATCTCGCCCTCCTCCAGGCGCGGCTGCCGGCGCTCCAGGAGGCGCTGTCGAAGGTGCCGGGGGTGGCCTCCATCACGCCCGAAGGGGCGGGCGTCCTCCCCAAGTGGACCGTGGTTCCCGACGAGGAGGCCCTCCGCCGCCTGGGCGTGCCGCGGACGCTCATCGCCACCACGCTGAGGGCGGCCCTCCAGGGCCTGGACGCGGCGCCCCGGTTCGACGGCCCCCAGCACATCGGGCGGGTGGTGCGCTTTCCCGACGACGGCCGCACCAGCCCCGAGAGCCTCCAGCGCCTGCCGCTGGTGCTGGATGGCGGCCGGGTGGTGGAGCTGGGCCAAGTGGCCCGGTTCGAGGAGGCAGGCACGCCCAGCCTCATCCGCCGGGAAGCCGCCCAGCGGCGCCTCGCCCTCAACGTCCGCACCGCCGGGGACCTCGGGGGAACGGGGAAGCGGGTGGAGCGCGCGTTGCGGAGCCTGGATCTCCCCAAGGGCACCGTCGTGAAGCTCGGCGGCAAGCTGGAGGAGGCCCGGGACACCCAGAAGCGCCTGACGATCGCCGTCGGCGCGGCCCTCGCCCTGGTGGTGGGCCTGCTCTACCTGGCGCTGGGCCGCTGGCGCGAGGTGATGGTCGTCGTCCTCACCCTGCCGGACGCCTTCGCGGGCGGATTGCTGGCCCTGTGGCTGGCGGGCGAGAGCTGGAACATCAGCTCCATCGTCGGGATGATCGGGCTGTTCGGGGTGGCGGTGCAGAACAGCCTCGTGCTGATCACCCAGGCCCGGCAGCTCACGGCCGCGGGGCTCCCCTTCCTGGATGCCCTGAAGGAGGCCAGCCTGGGCCGCGTCCGGCCCAAGCTCATGACCGCCGGCAGCGCCATCCTGGGCCTCCTCCCCATGCTGCTGGGCTTCGGCGGCAGCGAGCTGGAGCGGCCCCTGGCCCTGGTCATGGTGGGCGGCCTCGTCACCAGCACCCTGTTCACCCTGCTGGCCCTGCCCAGCTTCTACGCGTGGGTGGGAGGGCCGAAGGCGGGCGCGGACGGCGGTCTCGGCTAAGGAAGGCCGGGGCGCGGGAGCCGTTCCGCGCCCCGGCCTTCGCCATACACTGGCTGCATGGAATCCTCCGCCGGAACGCCGCCCTCCCACCCCATGCGCCGCCGCGACCGGGCGCTGACGGAAGCGGAAGCCCACGCGGTGATGGCGAAGGCGGAGTGGGGCGTTCTCGCCACGGTGGACGCCGAGGGCTGGCCCTACGCCGTGCCCGTCAACCACGCCCTGGTGGACGGCGCCCTGATCATCCACTGCGCCACCGCCGGCCACAAGCTGGACAACCTGGCCTTCAACGACCAGGTGTCCTACTGCGTGGTCACGGAGGCGGAAACCGTCCCTCTGGAGCTGTCCACCCGCTACGAGAGCGCCGTGGCCTTCGGCCGGGCGGTGCGGCTGGAGGACGAGGACGCCCGCCGCGCCGCGCTCCGCGCCTTCGGCGAGCGCTTTGCGCCGCAGCACCTGGAGCAGGTGGACCGCGGGATCGGCAAGGACCTGTTCCGCACGGCCGTCCTCCGCATCGACGTCGAGCGCGTCACGGGGAAGGCGCGGCGCTGACGGCCATCGCTGGGATCGCATCCAACGGCGCCCGGAGCAGAACGTCGGATTCCGAACTCTGCAGAAAAGATCACCGCCAAGAAACCAAGAACGCCAAGAAAAGCCGGGATTTTTTCTTGGTGCCCTTGGCGGCTTGGCGATGATCTTGATCCCTTCGGATCATTCACCCCAGCCGCTAATCCTCCATCCGCAGCCGGTAGCCCACGCCGGGTTCGGTCTGGAGGTGGCGGGGGCGGGAGGGATCCTCTTCCAGTTTGTGGCGGAGCTGGGTCATGTAGACGCGGAGGTAGAGCGGCTGGGCGCCGGCCACGCCGCCCCAGACCTCCTTGAGCAGCTGGCGGTGGGTGATGACCTTGCCCGCGTGGCGGATGAGGGTGGTGAACAGGCGGTACTCCAGGGGCGTGAGGTGGACTTCGCGCCCCTCGACCAGCACCTGGCGACGGGCGAGGTCCACCCGCCAGCGGCCGAGGGTGAACACCGGATCCGAGGCCGCGGGGCTCGCGTGGCGCAGCGCCGCCCGGAGGCGCGCCAGCAGTTCCCCGGTGCCGAAGGGCTTGGTGAGGTAGTCGTCGGCGCCGCCGTCGAGGGCGGCGATCTTGTCGGCCTCCTGCCCCCGCGCGGAGATCACGATGATGGGCGTGGCGCTCCACTCCCGCAGCCGGGTCACCACCTCCAGGCCGTCCATGCCCGGCAGCCCGAGGTCCAGCAGCAGCGCGTCGGGCTTCTCGCGGGCGGCGAGGGCCAGGCCCTCTTCCCCGTTCCCCGCTTCCAGGTAGCGGTAGCCGCTGCCCTCCAGGGCGACGCGCAGGAACCGCCGCATCTGAAGCTCGTCCTCCACCAGCAGGACCAGGGGGCCGGCGGGGCTCATGGCGCCTCCTCGGGCACCGGGGGCGGCGTGCCCACCGGGAGAGTGACCAGGAACTGGGCGCCGCCCTGGGGGTGGTTGACCGCCTGGATCCGCCCGCCGTGGGCGAGGGCGATGCCGCGGCAGATGGCGAGGCCCAGTCCCGCGCCGGGCCGGCCCGCGGCTGCCTCGCCCCGCGCCAGCTTCTCGAAGATCCGCGCCTCTTCTCCGGGCGCGAGGCCGGGTCCCCGGTCCGCGACGGACAGGGTGAGGGATTTCCCCGCCGCCCAGGCCTTGATGTCCACGGGCGAGGCGGGGGGAGCGTACTTCAGGGCGTTGTCCAGGAGGTTCAACAGGAGCTGCTCCATCAGGGCGCCGTCCAGGGCCACCAGCGGCAGGTCCGGCGGCAGGGACACGCGGATCCGGGCCGCTTCCCCGGCGAGCTCGCGGCGGTTGAGGACCGCGCCCACGATCTCCTCCACGGGCATCCATTCCGTGCGGAGGTCCAGCGCGCCGGACTCCAGGCGGGTGATGTCCAGGAGGTTGCTCACCAGCCGATGGAGGCGCTGGGCTTCCACCTGCGCGGACTGGAGGAGCTCGCGCCGGTCGGCATCGCCCAGGTCCGGCGTCTCCAGGGCCGCGCTCACCGCGCCGGTGATGACGCCCAGCGGCGTCCGGAGGTCGTGGGAGACGGAGCTCAGCAGGGCGTTCCGGAGCCGCTCCTCGTCCGCCCGGCGCCGGTCCCGGGCCCCTTCCTCCGCAAGGGCGGCGCGTTCAAGGGCCAGCGCCGTCTGGGTGGCGAAGGCGTCCAGGAGCTGCCGCTGATCCGGTTCGAGCCAGGCGGGATTTCCCTCGGGCAGGAGGCCCAGGACCCCGATGGGCCCTCCGGCGCCGAGGAGGGGCAGGTAGGCGGCGCGGGCGCCCGGGAGGGTGGGGGTGCCGAGCCCCGCGGGCTGGCCGTGGTCGAAGGCCCACTGGGCGACGGCCAGTTCCTGCTCCTCCAGGGGGAAGTCCGCGGGGAGGGGCGCCAGCCGGCGATGGGAATCCGGCCGGAGGACCGCCGCGCGGCTGTGGAACTGGGCGGCGGCGTTCCGGACGGCCGCCTCCGCGAGGGCGGCCGGATCTCCCCCGCGGGCCAGCTCCTGACCCAGGCGGTAGAGGGCGCGGGTGCGCTGCTCGCGGCCCCGGGCCAGGCGGGCCTGGGCGCGGATCCGCTCCGTGAGGCTCCCGATCACCACGCCCACCAGCAGCATGATCCCGAAGGTCCCGACGTGGCGGAAGTCCGTGACCGCGAACGTGTAGTAGGGCGGGACGAACAGGAAGTCGAAGGCCGCGACGCTGAGGAGGGAGGCCAGGAGCGACGGGCCGCGGCCGAAGCGGGTGGCGACGACCAGGATGCCGAGGAGGTAGACCATGATGATGTCCGCCTGCTCCGTGCGGCGGAACACGAGCGCCGCCGCGGCGCTGGCGGCGGCCACGGCCAGCGCGCTGAGCAGGTAGTTGCGGGCGGGGCTGGTGAGCGGGCGAGGCAGCAGGGCCGGTGCCGTCCCGCGGTCGGGATCGCCGGTGATCACGCACACGTCGATGTCCCCGCTGCGGCGGATGAGGTTGTCCACCGGCGACCCCAGGATCACCTCCAGCCAGCGGGGGCGGGAGGGCTTCCCCACCACGAGCCTAGTGATGTTCCCGTCGCGGGCGAAGGCCAGGATGTCCTCCTCCAGCGGGCCGCCGCCTTCGATGACCGCCGTCTCGCCGCCCAGCTTCTCCGCCAGCCGGAGGTGGGCCTCCAGGCGCGCGCGGTCCGCATCCGTGACCCGCAGCCGCCGGTGGGATTCCACGTGGAGGGCGGTCCAGGGCGCGCCGAGGGCCGCCGCCAGCCGCCGCGTGCCGCGGATCAGGCGCTCCGACAGGGAGCCGGTGCCCACGCACACCAGCAGGTGCTCCCCCGCCGCCCAGGTCCGGCGGATACCTTCGGACGCCATGTAGCGCCGCATCTGCGCGTCCACGCTGGCCGCCGTGTGGCGCAGCGCCAGCTCCCGCAGGGCGAGGAGGTTGCCCTTCCGGAAGAAGTGGTCGCGGGCGTGGCGGGCCTGCTCGGGCAGGTAGACCTTCCCCTCCTTCAGCCGCGCCAGGAGATCCTCCGGAGGAAGGTCCACCAGCTCGACTTCGTCCGCGCGCTCCAGGACGGTGTCCGGCACGGTCTCCCGCACCACCACGCCCGTGATCTGCGCGACCACGTCCTTCAGGCTCTCCAGGTGCTGGACGTTGAGGGTGGTGTGGACGTCGATTCCCGCGTCCAGCAGCTCCAGTACGTCCTGCCAGCGCTTGGCGTGGCGCGAGCCCATCACGTTCGAGTGGGCCAGCTCGTCCACCAGGATCAGCGCCGGGCGGCGGGCCAGCGCCGCGTCGAGGTCGAACTCCGGCAGGAAGCGGCCGGCGTACGCGCGCTCCGCTGGCGGCAGGCGCTCCAGGCCCTCCAGCAGGGCGGCGGTCTCGCTCCGGCCGTGGGTCTCCACCACGCCCGCGACGACATCGATGCCCTCGCGTCGCAGTTCGCGGGCCTCGGAGAGCATGGCGAAGGTCTTCCCCACGCCGGGCGCGGCGCCGAAGAAGACCTTCAGCTTGGCGCGCGACGCCCGCGTCTCGGCCTCCTGGACCGCGCGGAGGAGGGCGTCGGGATCGGGGCGGGAAGGGGCCATGCCGGTACGCTAGCGGGAACCGCCGCCGTCCGCCCGGGGAAGCGCGTCCAGGGCGAGATTCAGCTGGAGGACGTTCACCCGGGCTTCGCCCAGGAATCCCAGTTGGGGGCCTTCGGTGTGGGCGGCCACCAGCTCCCGCACGGGGGCCTCGGCCAGCCCCCGGGCGCGGGCCACGCGGGCGACCTGGAACTCCGCGGCGGCGGGACTGATGTGGGGGTCGAGCCCGCTGCCCGAGGCCGTCACCAGGTCCACGGGCACCGGTCCCGCGGCGCCGGGATCCGCGGCGCGGAGGGCGGCGATGCGGGCGCGGACGGCCTCGGCCAGGGCCGGGTTGCTGGGCGCCAGGTTCGAGCCGCCGCTGTTGCCCCCGTTGTAGGGGAGGGGCTTCCCGTCCGCGTCCACGGTGGCGGAGGGGCGGCCCCAGAAGTTGCGGGGCGACGTGAAGGACTGCCCGATCCACTCGGAGCCGATGACCTTTCCTTCGCGGCGGAGGAGGGAGCCCTCCGCCTGGCGCGGGAAGATGAGCCGCGCCACGCTGGTGACGGCGAAGGGATAGGCGATGCCCGTGACCGCGGTCAGGGCGAGGAAGGAGACGAGGGCGGCGCGGAGCTGGAGGTTCATGGGGTCACTCAAGAGAAACAGGGGCGAAAGAAGAAACCGCAGATGACGCCGATGGCGCAGATGACGGAACGACGATGCGGAGGATGTCTTTCATCGGCGTGTATCTGCGGTTCCATGTTGTTCCCTCTTTTCACGCCACGAGGTGGAAGGCGACGAGCAGCCGGTCGATGAGCTTGATCCCGGCGAAGGGGACGACCAGCCCGCCCGCGCCGTACAGCAGCAGGTTGCGCCGCAGGAGCTGGGCGGCGCCGATGGCGCGGTACTTCACCCCGCGCAGGGCGAGGGGGATGAGGACGACGATGATCAGCGCGTTGAAGATCACCGCCGATAGGACGGCGCTTTCGGGGCTGTGGAGCCCCATCACGTTCAGGGCGCCCAGGGCGGGATAGATTCCGGCGAACGCGGCGGGGAGGATGGCGAAGTACTTGGCCACGTCGTTGGCGATGCTGAAGGTGGTGAGCGACCCGCGGGTCATCAGCATCTGCTTCCCGATCTCCACGATCTCGATGAGCTTGGTGGGGTTCGAGTCCAGGTCCACCATGTTCCCCGCCTCCTTCGCCGCCTGGGTGCCGCTGTTCATGGCCACCGCCACGTCCGCCTGGGCCAGGGCGGGGGCGTCGTTCGTGCCGTCGCCGGTCATGGCCACCAGCCGCCCGCCCGCCTGGTATTCCCGCAGCAGCCGGAGCTTGGCCTCGGGCGTGGCCTGGGCCAGGAAGTCGTCCACGCCCGCCTCGGCGGCGATGGCGGCGGCGGTTAGGGGATTGTCCCCGGTGATCATCACGGTGCGGATGCCCATCCCCCGCAGCTCGGCGAAGCGCTCCTTGATGCCGCCCTTCACGATGTCCTTGAGTTGCACCACGCCCAGGGCGCGGGCGCCTTCGGCCACCACGAGGGGCGTGCCGCCCTCCCGCGCGATCCGGTCCACGGTGCGGCGCAGCTCCTCGGGGAAGGCGCCGCCCAGGCCCTGGACATGGGCCTCGACGGAGTCCGCCGCGCCCTTGCGGATCTGCCGCTCGCCCAGATCCACGCCGCTCATGCGGGTCTGGGCGGTGAAGGGCACGAATCGGGCGCCCAGGGCGTGGAGATCCCGCTCCCGGAGGCCGTGCAGTTCCTTGGCGAGAACGACGATGCTGCGGCCTTCCGGCGTCTCGTCGGCCAGGGACGACAGCTGGGCGGCGTCCGCGAGGCGCTGCGGATCCACGTCCTCCGCGGGGAAGAAGGCCACCGCCTCCCGGTTGCCCAGGGTGATGGTGCCGGTCTTGTCCAGCAGCAGGACGTCCACGTCGCCGGCGGCCTCCACGGCGCGGCCCGACGTGGCGATGACGTTGGCCTGGATCATGCGGTCCATCCCGGCGATCCCGATGGCGCTGAGCAGCCCGCCGATGGTGGTGGGGATGAGGCACACCAGCAGGGCCACCAGGACCGTCAGGCCCACCGCCTGCCCCTGGCCCGCGGCCTTCACCGAGAAGATGGAATAGGGCAGGAGGGTCGCCGTCGCCAGGAGGAAGATGAGGGTGAGGCCCGCCAGCAGGATGTCCAGCGCGATCTCGTTGGGGGTCTTCCGGCGCTTGGCGCCCTCCACCATGGCGATCATGCGGTCGAGGAAGCCCTCGCCGGGATCGGAGGAGATCCGGATCAGCAGCCGGTCCGACAGCACCAGCGTGCCGCCCGTGACCGCCGACCGGTCGCCGCCGCTCTCCCGGATGACCGGGGCGCTCTCGCCGGTGATGGCGCTCTCGTTGACGGAGGCGGCGCCTTCCACCACTTCCCCGTCGGCCGGGATGGTCTCGCCCGCCTCCACCAGGACCAGGTCGCCCTTGCGGAGGTCGGGGGCATCCACCGCTTCCGTTCCCGCGGCGGCATCCTTCCCAAACAGGCGGCGGGCCTTCACGTCCTTCCGGGACCGCCGCAGGGCGTCGGCCTGGGCCTTTCCCCGGCCCTCGGCCATGGCTTCGGCGAAATTGGCGAACAGCAGCGTGAACCACAGCCACAGGGCGATGGCGAATATGAAAGCCGGGCGGGCATCCCCTCCGCCCCCCAGGGCGCGGAGCCCCAGGCCGGTGGTGAAGGCGCTGCACACCCACACGGTGAACATCACGGGGTTCCGCAGCTGGTGGAGCGGGTTCAGCTTCCGGAGGGCGTCCACGGCGGCGCGGCGGGCGATCCCCGCGTCGAAGAGGGAGCGGGCGGGGGAACGGGAGATCATCGGACGCTCCGCGAAGTCAGGTGTTCGGCGACGGGCCCCAGGGCCAGGGCGGGAATGAAGGTCAGGGCGCCCACCAGCAGCACCACGCCCACCAGCAGGCCCGCGAAGAGCGGGGTGTGGGTGGGGAGGGTCCCCGCGCCGGCGGGCGTGTGCTTCTTTCCCGCCAGGGAGCCGGCGAGGGCCAGGACGGGCCAGATCACGCCGAAGCGGCCCAGGAGCATGGCGGCGGCCAGGCCGTAGTTGTAGAAGGGGGTGTTGGCCGCCAGCCCGGCGAAGGCGCTGCCGTTGTTGTTGGCGCAGCTGCTCCAGGCGTAGAGGATCTGGGTGAAGCCGTGGGGGCCCGGATTGCTGACCGAGGCGACGGCCGCGGGCGACAGGACGGAGGCGGCGGTGCCGATGAGGACCGTCGCGCAGGGCAGGAGGATGGCGATGGCGGCCATCTTCATCTCGAAGGCCTCCACCTTCTTGCCCAGGTATTCCGGCGTCCGGCCCACCATGAGCCCGCCCACGAACACGCCCACCAGGGCGAACAGGATCATGCCGTAGAGCCCGGAGCCCACGCCGCCGAAGACCACTTCGCCCAGCTGCATCAGCCACAGCGGCACCAGGCCGCCCAGGGGCGTGAAGGAGTCGTGCATGGCGTTCACGGACCCGTTGGAGGCCGCGGTGGTGGCGGTGGCCCACAGGGCGGACGGCCCCGGGCCGAACCGCAGCTCCTTGCCCTCCATGTTTCCGCCCGCGCTCCGGGCCGTGGAGGTCTGGTCGGCGCCGGCCACGGCCAGGGCCGGGTTGCCCTTCACCTCCGCCCAGGTGCAGACGGCCAGGGAGCCGGTGAAGAGGACGGTCATGGCCGCCAGCAGCGCCCAGCCCTGCCGCCGGTCCTTCACCATCCGCCCGAAGGAGAGGCACAGGGCGGCGGGGATGAGGAGGAGGCTCACAGTCTGGATGAAGTTCGACAGGGGCGAGCTGTTCTCGAAGGGATGGGCCGCGTTGGCGCCGAAGAACCCGCCGCCGTTGGTGCCCAGCATCTTGATGGCCACCTGGGAAGCCACGGGCCCCATGGCGAGCACCTGTCCCCCCGCGGTGCGGACGTAGGCCGAGAGGTTCTGGATCACGCCCTGGGACACCAGGAAGAGGGCGAAGACGAAGGACAGCGGCAGGAGGATGTAGAGGGTGCTGCGCACCACGTCCACCCACGCGTTGCCCAGCCCCTTCGCGCTGCGGCGCGCGAACCCCCGGATCAGGGCCGCCAGGACGGCGATCCCCGTGGCGGCCGATAGGAAGTTCTGCACCGCCAGTCCCACCATCTGGACGAAGTAGCCCAGGGTGGCCTCGCCGCCGTAGGCCTGCCAGTTGGTGTTGGTGATGAAGCTGACGGCGGTGTTGAACGAGAGGGCCGCGTCGACGCCCGCCCGGTGCTCGGGATTGAAGGGCAGCGCCGCCTGCGCCCGCATCAGCAGGAAGACCGCCGCGAGCCCCACGAGCTTGAGGAGGGTGATGGACCACCCATAGGCCTTCCAGCCCATGTCCTCCTCCTCGCGGATCCCCATCGCGCGGTAGAGGCCGCGCTCGACGGGCCGGAGGAGGGGATGGAGGAAGGTGCGCTCCCCCTCCAGCACCCGCGCCATGAACGCCCCCAGGGGCACCGCCGCCCCCAGGAGCAGGGCGAGGCAGAAGAGGTTCTGGATCCAGGCGTGGGTCACTGGAACGCCTCCGGCTTGAGCAGGGCGAACGCCAGGTAGGCGAGCAGGCCCAGGGCCAGCAGGGCGGCGATGACGAGGACGGGGCTCATGGGTTTCTCCCGGGATCGACGAATTGGGCGAGCAGCCAGATCAGCAGAGGGCTCCAGGCCACGGCGAGCAGGGCGACCCGGTCCCGCCCCTGCCGGCCACCGGGCGCGAGGGTGCGGGCGCTGGCGGTGCCGAGCCACCCCACCAGGGCGGCGGCGGGCAGGAACCAGGGCAGGAGAAGGTGCATGGCGGGCCTGCGGCGGGGGCTCAGAGCTTCACCAGGAGAGCCAGCGTCAGGCGGCTCTCGGTCTTGCGGAGGTCGGGAGCCCAGCCGGCCACGACGGAACCCGGCGCCCCCTGGTTTCCCCCGGGAGGGGTCACGCCGCCGGGCCCCGCGAAGTAGGGCACGCTGGCGCCGCGGCGGTTGAACTCGGCCCTCATGGTGATGAACTGGCTGGGCATGTAGTCGTAGGTCGCGGACCAGTCCCAGGCGCGGAAGGGCTCTCCCGGATTGGCGGTGAAATAGGGCGTGCCCGACGCCGCGGTGGCCCCGTTGATGGGCGGCACCAGGACGAGGTAGCGGCTGGGATTGGTGATGGCGCCCCCGCCCAGGGTGAGGGCGTGGCGGTCCTGGGCGAACCAGAACCGCTGGTAGGCCATCCAGCCCGCGAAGTACTGCTTCGGCTCGGAAGCCGTCCCGCTGCGGCTGACCCCGCCACCCTGCTCGTCACCCAGGTCGAAGGTGAAGCTGGCGGCCATCTTCGAGACGAAACTGCCGGGCCGATCCCAGTACTTCCACTGGAGGCTGTTGTCCGTGTGGCGCCGCGTGCGCTTCGCGTTCCCCAGCGTGTCGGCGCCCAGCAGGTAGTTGTTGGAGATGAAGCTGAGGTCGCCGGTGGGGCGCCAGGTGAGCGACGTGCCCACGCCGGGGGTGCGGTTGAACATGTTGTAGGACTGCCACCCGTTGGTGAGCCAGAGCTCCAGCTTGAGCTTGTCGGTGGGGAAGACCTGCAGGCGGAGCCCGTTGAAGAACCACGGCGTGTTCGACGAGACGTAGGACGGCTGGTAGGCCCAGTTGTCGAAGTTGTAGTAGCTGAACAGCCCGATGTAGGACATGAAGATGCCCGCGTCGAGGTTGATGCCGTTCAGCGCGTCCCAGTGATAGCCGCCGTAGGCCTCGGACACGTAGCGGTAGGCGTCGTCCGTCCGCCACTGGCCCTTGGCGGAGCTGGCGTCGTTGCGCGGCGTCATCGTGGAATACAGCCCGAATTGGGTCATGAGGCGGCCCCGGACGTTGTCCCAGTGGAAATCTCCCCCGATCCCCAACTGCTGGACGTGGACCTCGTCGGTGCGCCCCAATTCGCTGGAGCCCACCAGGGTGTGGTCCTGGGGATGGTTGAAGTCGTAGACCGCGTTCACGTCGGCCCGGAACTCGCCGGTGAACCACTTGGAATCGAGGACGGCCTCCTTCGTGCGGGGGTTGCCGTTGAGCCACGTGAAATCGGCGAAGGCGAAGGGTTCGGCGGCTTTGGAGGGGCCGGGAAGCGGAAGAACCGGGGGCGCGGCGGGGGAGGGCGCCTGGGCCAGCATCGGCAGGCAGGCGAGAATCAGCGGGAAGGACGCGGCTTTCATCGGGGCTCCGGGCGCCGGCGGATCGAGCCGGCCCGATAAGATGGCCACCCCGCGCGTTAAGACGGCGTTAGGAGTTGGGGGAAGTTCCCGCGAGGCTCCTCTGGCCCGGGCAGGGGGGCCGGGAACGCCCGAGCTTCCTGTAGAATCAAGGGTTCGCCCGGAGCCGCCCCATGCCCTTCCAGCCCCTGACCCAGGAACCCGAGATCCAGCGCCGCTGGCTCGAGTCCGGCGCCTTCCGCGCCAAGCGGGCTGCGGAGCTGCTGCCGGAATCGAAGACCTTCTACATGCTGGTGATGCTGCCTTACCCCAGCGGCCGGATCCACATGGGCCACGTCCGGAACTACACCCTGGGCGACGTGACGGCGCGGTTCCGCCGGATGCGGGGCTACGAGGTGATGCATCCCCTCGGCTGGGACAGCTTCGGGCTGCCCGCGGAGAACGCCGCCATCAAGCACGGCATCCACCCCGCCATCTGGACCCGCAAGAACATCGAGGAAATGAAGGGCCAGATCCAGAAGATGGGCATCAGCTACGACTGGGAGCGCGAGATCGCGAGCTTCCAGGACGACTACTACCGCTGGAACCAGTGGCTGTTCCTCAAGATGTGGGAGCGGGGCGACGTGTTCCGCGCCATGCGCACCGTGAACTGGTGCGAGGAGCTGGGCACCGTGCTCGCCAACGAGCAGGTGGTGGACGGCAAGGACGAGCGCACGGGCTTCCCCGTGGTGCAGAAGCCCCTGGAGCAGTACTTCTTCAAGACGACGAAGTACGCGGACGAGCTGCTGGCCTCCCTCGACGGCCTGGATTGGCCCGACAACGTGAAGACCATGCAGCGGAACTGGATCGGTCGCTCCGAGGGCGCGCGCCTCGCGTTCGACCTCGACGGCGGCGGCGAAGTCGAAGTCTTCACCACGCGCCTGGACACGCTGTTCGGCGTGACCTTCATGGCCCTCAGCACCGAGCATCCCGTCATCGAGAAGGCCGCGGAGATGGATGCGGGCCTGAAGGCCTTCTGCGATCAGGTGGCCGCCGTCAGCCGCGAAGAGCGCATGACCAGCGACGTGAAGCTGGGCCACCGCACGGCCCTGTCCGTCGTGCATCCCTTCACGGGCGAGAAGGTCCCGGTGTTCGCCGCCAACTACGTGCTGATGGACTACGGCACGGGGGCCGTCATGGGCGTGCCCGCCCACGATGAGCGCGACCACGAATTCGCCCAGAAGTACGGCCTGCCGATCCCCCAGGTCATCGAGGCTGACAGCGAGTGGGACCTGGGAACCCTCGTCAACAGCGGCGAATTCACCGGGATGAAGAGCCAAGCCGCCGTGGACGCCATGGTGGCGAAACTGGGTGGCCGCGCCGCCAAGACCACCACCTACAAGCTCAAGGACTGGGGCCTCAGCCGCCAGCGCTACTGGGGCACGCCCATCCCGACGGTCCACTGCCCGGCCTGCGGGGTGGTGCCCGAAAAGGCCGAGAACCTGCCCGTGCGCCTCCCGGAGGACGTGGCATTCACGGGCGTGGGACCCTCTCCGCTGACCACGTCCCGTTCCTTCCTGGACACGGACTGTCCGAACTGCGGCGCGAAGGCCCGGCGCGAAACCGACACCATGGACACCTTCGTGGACAGCAGCTGGTACTGGCTGCGCTACCTGGATCCCAAGAATGCGGTGCTGCCCTTCGCCAAGGCGGAGAGCGACGCCTGGATGCCCGTGGACCTCTACGTGGGCGGCATCGAGCACGCCACCATGCACCTGATCTACGCCCGCTTCTTCTACAAGGTGCTGCGCGACCTGGGCCTGGCCTCCGGCCCCGAGCCCTTCCAGAAGCTGATCTGCCAGGGGATGGTGCTGAAGGACGGCTCGAAGATGAGCAAGTCCAAGGGAAACATCGTGGATCCCGACGAGGTGATCTCGAAGTACGGCGCCGACGCGCTGCGCCTATTCATGATCTTCGCCGCGCCCATCGAGAAGGAGATCGACTGGACCGGGTTCGAGGGCATCGAGGGCGCCAGCCGCTTCCTCAAGCGGATCACCCGCATGGTGGAGGAGCACGGCGTCGCAGCCGACGCCCTTCCCGCCAAGGACCAGCTCAGCGCCGAGGAGAAGGCGCTTCTCATCAAGCTCAACCAGACCGTGGCGCGTCTCACGGACGACCTGGAGCGCCGCTACCAGTTCAATACCGTGGTCTCGGGGCTCATGGAACTGTCCAACGCCCTCGCCGACCTCCCTGCGGACGCCCCGCACCGCGCCGCCGTGATGCAGCACGCGCTCGACGCCTTCGTGCGGATGATGTCGCCGGTGGCGCCGCACCTCGCCGAGCAGCTGTGGGCGCAGCTCGGGAAGCAGGGCCTGTGCATGCAGGCCGCCTGGCCCGAGGCCGATCCCGCCTTTCTGGAAGCCGACGAGGTCCTGGTGGTGGTCCAGGTGAACGGCAAGGTCCGGGGCCGGATCACGGTGCCCGCCGCCGCCGGTGAGGATCGCCGCCGCGAAGCCGCCCTGGCCTGCGCGGAAGCCCAGCCGCACCTGGCGGGCAAGGAGATCGTGAAAGTGGTCCTGCCTCCCGGCGGCAAGCTGGTGAGCATCGTGGTGAAAGGCTGATCCCGTGGCGAGAGCGCTTCCTTCCGTCGTCGATTCCGTCCTGGACCTGGTGGGGAACACGCCCCTCCTGCGCATGACCCGCTTCGCGCCTGGGCTCCAGCTGTTCTCCAAGCTCGAGTACCTGAACCCCGGCGGCAGCGTGAAGGACCGCATCGGGGTGGGGATGATCCGCGCCGCCGAGGCCCTGGGCCAGATCCGACCCGGGGTCAGCACGATCATCGAGCCCACCGCGGGCAACACCGGCGTGGGCCTCGCCATCGCGGCGAAGGCCCTCGGCTACCGCTGCATCCTGTGCGTCCCGACGAAGTACAGCCGCGAAAAGATGATGCTGATGAAGGCCCTGGGCGCCGAGTTGGTGCTGATCCCCAAGGAGCAGGGAATGAAGGGCGCCATCGCCAAGTGCCAGGAGCTGGCCGCCAGCATCCCCGACGCTTTCGTGCCCCAGCAGTTCGACAACCCCAGCAATCCCGACAGCCACTACGCCACCACCGGCCCCGAAATCTGGGCGCAGATGGATGGGAAGGTGGATGCGGTGGTCCTCGGGGCCGGCAGCGGCGGCACCTTCACGGGGATCGCGCGCTTCCTGAAGGAGAAGAACCCCGCGATCCAGGCGGTGGTGGTTCAGCCCGTGGGCTCCGTCTACTGCGGCGCGCCTCTGGGCGAATGGGCGGTGGAAGGCGTGGGCAACGGGTTCATTCCCGCCAGCCTCGATCTGGAGCTCGCGGACCGGATCATCGACGTGGCCGACGCGGACAGCCTGGCCACGGCGCGGGAACTGATCGCCACCGAGGGCTGCCTGGTGGGGGCCTCCAGCGGCGCCAATGCCTGGGCCGCGCGCGAATTCGCGAAGACCCTCCCCGCGGGTTCCCGCGTGGTGACCCTCTTCCCCGACGGCGCCGAGCGCTATCTGTCCAAGCAGCCCATCGCCGAATTGGAGCTGTGATGGACTTCCCCCCCCGGGATCTCGCCGCCTGCCTCCTGAAGGCGGGAGCCGTGAAGCTCCAGCCGCAGGATCCCTTCACCTGGGCCAGCGGCCTGAAGTCGCCGATCTACTGCGACAACCGGCAGCTGCTGGGCCTTCAGGAGATCCGCGACCGGATCGTGGCGGCCCTGGCGGCCCGCTCGGTGGAGTTCCGTCCCACCCTCATCACGGGCGCGGCCACGGCCGGCGTGCCCTGGGCCGCCATGGTGGCCGACCGCCTGAAGTTGCCCATGGCCTACGTCCGCCCCACGCCCAAGAACCACGGGATGGGCCGGCAGGTGGAAGGGCCGCTGGCGAAGGGCCACCGCGCGCTCCTCATCGAGGACCTGATCTCCACGGGCATGTCGAGCCTGAAGTGCGCGGAGGCCCTCAAGGCGGAGGGGGCCGACGTGCCCGCGGTGCTGGCCCTGTTCAGCTACGGCCTACCCCAGGCGGAGCGCGCCTTCGCGGAAGCCGGAATCGGCTTCGAGACCCTCAGCTCCTTCGATGTCCTCGCCGAAGAAGCGGAGGCCCAGGGCGTGGTGGATGCCGCGGGCTTCGCCGCCCTCGGCGCCTGGCGGGCCGACACCGCCGCGTGGAGCCGGGCCCACGGGGGAGCGTAGGCCTGCTTGGTCGTCATCGCGGCGTAATGATGCCGCGCGGCTGCGGAGTAGCTCGCCCTCAAGGTCTGATCGCACTTCTACAATCACGGCAGGCCTGGGGGACCCATCCCCAGTCATCGGGCTGAACAACCCCACCGGCGGCAACATCCGGTGCTCTGCTCCACACGCCCGCCCATCGGGATCTCTCGGGAGGAAGCGGCCATGAAGCTCTACACGCGCACGGGAGACGACGGTTCGTCGGGCCTGTTCGGCGGCCAGCGGGTCAGCAAGTCGCACGGACGGCTGCGGGCCTACGGCTCACTGGACGAGCTGAACAGCGTCATCGGCGTTCTTCGCCTCCACGCCACGCCTGTTTGCGTGGACCCGGAGCTGCTCCAACAAATCCAGCACGACCTCTTCGTCCTGGGCGCCATCCTGGCGACCCCGGCCGACCGCCAGGAGCTGCTGGGAGCCCGCATGACGCGGCCCACCTGGGACCTGGCCGCCATGGAGGCCGACATCGACCGCCTGACGGCCCTGGCGCCTCCCATGACGGCCTTCGTCCTCCCCGGCGGCACCCCGGCCGCCGCCCACGCCCACGTCGCCCGCACCGTCTGCCGCCGCGCCGAACGCGAAGCCGTCGCCCTCGCGGAAGAAGAATCCCTGAACCCCGCCGTCGTCGCCTACCTCAACCGCCTCAGCGACTGGCTCTTCGCGCTCGCGCGGGCGGAAAACGCGGTGGGGGGGGTGGGGGATGTGCTGTGGGTCCCCAAGGATTGAAGAGGGCCGACCGAACGGGAAAGCGGGCCCTTGCGGGCCCGCTCTCCTCTGCGACATGCGTCCCGATTAGAACTGGAACTTCACGCCGAACCGGTAGCGACGGCCCACCTGCCAGTCGCTGGCCTGACCGTAGTTGACGGCCCGGGTGCCGCTCGCGTCGGTGGCCTGCTGGTAGACCGCGGTGGCATACCGCGTGTTGAAGACGTTGAACACGTCCACGCTGGGGATCAGCTTGTAGCGCTTGCCGAGCTTGTAGGCCCAGTCGAGATGGAAATCGACATTGTTGAGGGCGGGCGTGCGGCCGTATTGTCCCAACTGGCCGTTGGCGGGAACCGCATTGCCGTAGCCGCCGATGTCCAGAGAGCTGCCGCTTCCCGGGGCATGGCCTTCGCTCGTGGAACCGTCATCGAAGAGGCTGATGGGGGTGCCGCTCTGATAGGTCCAGTTGGCGCCCACGTTCAGATCCCCGCCGAGGAAATCGAAGCGGTGGCTGGCGAAGAGCTTGACCACGTGCGTGCGGTCATTGGGAAGCAGGCCATAGCCTACGTAGGGGTAGTAGTCGAAGGAAGCGGTGATGTTGCCGTCCGCCTGGCCATTGGAGCTGGACACCACGCCCTCGTAGTTGCCTTCGAGCCGGCTCCAGGTGTAGCTGAAACTGAAGACATCGCGATCCGTCTTCTTGTCGAGGGTGAAGTCGATGCTGGAGAACTTGTTGCCCGCCTTGGTGAAACCGGTGTCCTGGACGGTAAAGAGGCCGGTGGCAGGATTGTAGTACTGCAGCATGTTGATGCCGTAGTTATTGGTCGTCGTTCCCTGCCCCAACAGGTAGAGCGTCATGCTCTTGGCGTTGGGACGCCACTGCTGGAAGGCCCCGGGATTACCGATCACCGCGGCGCCTGCGCCCCCGGTGGGAGTTCCCGTGCCGGTGAAGGAGATGGACGGACCTTCATCGTAGGGATTTCCAGCACTGTCAGTGAAGACCATGTCCTCGATCGGGTTCTTCAATTCGCGGTACTTGGCATGGATACCGGCAGTCCATCCGCTCGCAAAGGTGTGATCCAGGCCCAGGATGTACTCGTTGCGCTGGGGAAGCTTCACGCCTTCGGCGATGGGATCGAAGCTGAAGGGCGTGGCGAAGTCCGTAATGCTGCTCGGGGTTGCACTGGTGATGGCATAGGCTCCCGTAGCCGCGTTATAGGTCGATCCACTGGTTCCATAGCGATACCGGAGGTAGATCTCATTTGCGTAGACGCGGATCGCGAGGCGCTGCGGGATGGATTCGAAGTAGCGAGCATAGCTGCCGGAAACCTTCGTCTTTCCATCCTGGTTCACGTCCCAGGTGAAGCCGAGGCGCGGCTGGAGCTGATCGTTGAAGTTGCTGAACTTCATGAAGCTCTTGTCGTTCAAGTCACGCTGATCCTGGATCTCGTAGCGGGCGCCATACATCAGCTTGAGGCCGTTGCCCACGTCCCATGTGTCCTGGGCGTAGAAGGCCGTGAAGATGGCTTTCACGGTGGCATTCGTGCTCAGAAACTGGCGATCCACGCCGTTAAAGGCGCCGGAGGTGGTGGCGCGGATGGTCACGCGCTCGCCCCCTGAGGTGGCGGCCAGTTCGGTGTATTTGGACTCCAGCTGGGACATGCCAAACTTCATGTTGTGTGAGCCCAGGAACCAGCTGAGATCTGCCCTGAGCTGGTCCGACGTGACCTTATCCAGCGCAGCAGTGGCCGAATATCCCGCTCCTCCGGAGCGGTATGCGAGTCCGGCCAAGTCGGGACGGCTGGCCGCCCCGGGTCCCGCGGTGTAATAGACATTGTCGGTTACCGCGATGTTCGTCATGTCGGACGGGGTGTTTTCATCTTTGAACTCTGTGGTGCCGAATTTGGCACTGAAGAACAAAGAGGGAGAAATCGTCCAGTCATAGTTGATGACGAAGTTTTGGACCGTGCTCTTGTCGTTATACCCGAGGTTGCCGTTGCCGGTCACGGGATAGCGGGTAGGGTAATCATCCTTCGTGTCATTGATGTTGGCCGAGAAGGTGATCTGGTGATCCTGGGTGATGTACCAGTTCAACTTGGCGAGCGCCTGCAGGGCGTTGATCTTCCGCTTGCTGTCCACCAGCCCGTTGTTGTTGGGGACACTGCCCGGAGCTTCCGTGATGTTGGCGTCCACACCGGCAAAGAAGAACAGCTTGTCCTTCAGGATTGGACCACCGATTTCAGCGCCGATGTCGTAGCGGCTGTTCACGGCCTGAGTGGTGGGCTGAGAGTACTTGCTCTTCTTGGCCACCGCCTGGATGCCGATGGCGTCCCAAGTCAGCCAAGTGGATCCCTTGATCTCGTTCGTGCCCGACTTGGTTACGGCATTGAATACGCCGCCCAATGCGCTGAATTCGGGCTTGAACCCGCCGGTCTGGACTTCGACTTGGTCGATAAAGTCCGTGACGAGCTGAGTTCCCTGGAAGCCGCGGCTGCTGTTGGTGGTAGACAAGCCGTCCACGATGTAAGCGTTTTCAGCACCGGAACCGCCGCCGATGGACGGATCGTTGCGGCCATTGAAGCCACCGGAAACCACGCCCGGCGCGAGGAAGGCGATGGAACTCATATCGCGTCCCTTGGGAATCGCCGACAGGGTATCCATGGTGGTGGTGAGGCCGGTCTGAGTGGTGGTGGTGTCCACGGTAGTGGCAGTCCCCAGTACCTCGACCACCGTTGCCGCCTCACCCGCCATCTTGAAGGTCAGAGGCTGGGTCTGGTTCACCAGCACCGTGACGGCCTGGCTAATCTTTTGAAATCCGTTTTTGGTGACTTCGACGGTCCACGCGCCGGGATTGAGCAGTCCCATCCGGAAGCTGCCGTCCGTTCCCGTGATGTAGGTCCGCGAGGTCTGGGAGGAACTGAGCCGCACGGTCGCTCCGGCGAGGGGTGCACCCCCCTTGTCGGAGACCACGCCGGACACCGCGCCTGTCGTGGCCGTCTGGGCGTGCGCGACCATGCCGCTCCCAGCGACTAGCGCTGCGGCCGTAAAGCCGAGCCGGGTGAAGACACGATTCATAGAAACTCCTTAAGAGAGTGGAGCGGTTGGGGGGACCGCCACGGGCAAAAGACATCTGACCCTTCCCTATGAATTGAGGCCGGACATATGGAATGTCCGGCCTCAATACCTGAGGTGGGCCAAAGATCAGGGGGATGCCGAAAGGATAGGGCAAGTTCCCCTGATCACACAAACTTTTTTTCCCAGACACTCACAAGTAACATCACTATGCGATGCGTATAGATGACTTAATGATCGTCTTTTTGCGGTTTTGCTTGACAGATTATAGTAACGAACGAGTGGATGAAGCCAATCTCCTAAATAAGGCCTTCCCTTGGGATTGCTATTTCAGGAGAAAAAGTGTTTGGGAGAATCGATTAGATCAGTAGGGGGGATTTTCCTCCTTCTCAAGCAGATTATTAAAGAATATTTGGCTTATGGGGGATCCCTGAATGGGATTAATAAAAATGAATGATATAAAAAATTCAGTTTTCGATGAAAATCTCACTTCCGTTTGAGTCAATCATTAGGTTTAACTTTGCTCTCTTTCATGGATAGAGGGTAATTAGTTCACCTTTTGGTGTGGCTGATGTCCTTATTTGATTTAGCGACTTTTCGTGAAATATAAAAACCGGGACCCTTGCGGGCCCCGGTTTATTGTTGGAATTTGCCAGAACTAGAAGCGGAAGCCAGCGGAAGCAGTGATGGTTCGGGCGGTACCGTAGTTGGTGGTACCCGTGGGCTTTCCGAAGGTGGAAGTAGGCACCCAGGGAGAGTTCACCCCGCCGTTGGGCTGGCCATAAGTGCCGGTGGCAGCTGCATACGTGGTGCTGAAGGAAACCTGTTGCTGGTGGTTCAGCACGTTGCTGATGTTCAGCTTACCGAAGGCGGTCACATCCCGGCTTCCCACCTTGAAGAGAGGGAAGTCATGGGTGATAGCCAGATCCAGGTAGGACGAGGCCATGAACACACCGTCGCCGCGAGTCTGATTCATGTACTGCGTGCCACTGGTCCCAAACTGGCTGGACATGGTCGAGCCACCCAGACGGGCTTCGTTAGCGGCCGTATTGGGATTATCAACGGCAGAGATTACACGGGTATTGTTGTAATGAGCGCCGGAATCGAAGCGATAGATCAGACCTACAGAGGTCTTGCCCAATTCGTTGTTAAAGGTGCGGCTGCCAGTGATGCGCGAACGGATGGGCACGTGGCCCGTGAGGTAGCCGTAGGGCGTGGTCCAGTTGTGGTCATACAAAGCCACGCCGCTCTGGACGTCGAAGTTGTGGAGGCCTTCTCCGCGGGCGGGGGTGCTGGTGCCTTCACCCTCGTAGTTGCCCTTCAGCTGGCTCCAGGTGATGTTGCCGAGGAGGCTCCACTGATTGACGTTGTACTGGGATTCCAGTTCCAGGCCCTTGTAGGTCCGCTTGGCTTCCGAGTTGTTGTCCCAAACCTTCACGTAGATGGGCGTCCCGGTGGGATCGCTGACCGTACCGTTGTTGCCGACACTGTAGTCGATGAGGTTCTTCCACTTCTTGTCGACCGCAGTCACCTTCAGGTAGCCGTCGCCCATGGCGCCCAAGTTGAAGGACACGGCGTAGCTGGCCTGGATCTCATCCGTGGTGGGGGCCTTCAGCTTGTCGGAAAGGCGGACATTCAGCTTGGGGTCGTTGTAATAAGCGATACCGCTGGGGGAAATGTTGTAGTTGCTCAGGTTCTGCAAGACGGCAAAGCTCTGGGCACCGGCAGGACCGGAGTAAAGGTAATCGATCTCAGTGGGGTTGCCCTGACTGGTGACCGAATTGGTGATACCTTCCAGCACCTTGGCGTTGTAGCGGGCGAAGCTCACGCCGAAGATATGCTTGCTGTCGCCGAAGAGGTCGTACTTCACGCCGAGGCGGGGGCTGATGCCATTGGCGCCGGCCGTCTTGCTGCCACTCTCGCTCTTGGCTTCGTACTTGTCGAAGCGCACGCCGAACTGGAAGTTCCAGTGCTGGTCCAGGCTCCATTTGTCGTTGACGTAGACGCCATAGGAATCGTTCTTGGCGGACCCTTCCCCGTTCTGGTAGGTCCAGATAGCGCCTCCAACGGCGGTGCGAGCGTTGAGGTTCAGGTCGCTCGCTTCGATGATGTAGCCGGTGGGGGTCTGAGCGTTCTTGGCCTGGCGCTTGCCCTCGTAGTAGTCGATGCCGAAGTCGGTCTGGTGGCTGCCGGCGCCATTCCAGAACAGGCTGGCCTTGAGGTTCAGGGTCTGGTTGTCGCGCTCGTCGCCACCGTCGTTGCTGCTGAAGATGCCGTTGTTGTAGTAATAGCCCGTGTCATCGTTGTAAAAAGGGCTCTGGCCATTGGCGGCACCACCGGCGGAGAGGTTCTGGTGCTTCTTGCCGTAGCGGAGTTCCGTGGTGAGATTGCTGGCCCAAGCGGACCGCAGGGCGATGTTGAGGAAGTCGGACGTGCTGATCTGGGGCACCAGAGACAGCAGTTCGCCGGACGAATAATTACGATTCGTCTGGTTGTTGGCATTCCGCATGTAGGATGCGACCAGGGTGTGGTCCTGATTGATGGACCAGGTCAGCTTCGCCTGGCGGCGGATCTCGGCGTTGGCCTGGGAATAACCCGCATTGGCGCCGTCGGGGGAATTCGGCGTGGCACCGGAAAGAGCGGTGACGGGGACGATGGCGGCCGCAGCGATATTGTTGGCCACCGTGTTCTTGGTCGTGAAATAGGACGCCGCGAACCAGAGCTTATCCTTGAGAATGGGACCGCTGAAGAAAAGGGTCTTTGTCTCGTTCATGATGTTGTTGACGGCGGCCCGCGCCTGCATGGGGGCCATGGCGTTCCAGGCGGCATCGCTCAGTTCCCAGCGGAGGGAGCCGGAGAACTCGTTGCTGCCGGAGCGGGTAATGGAGTTGATGACGCCGCCATCGACATCGCCGTACTCGGCGGACATGGCACCGGTGACGACCTGGGTCTCTTCGATGGAGTCATCGATGAGGGTAACGCCCCGGTTGTTGTAGGCGTTGTCCGCGATGTTCTGGCCGTCCAGCAGGTAGAGGTTGCCGGAGGTCTGGGCGCCGCGAATCTGGACGCGACCGCCGACACCCGAGGTCACGCCCGGGGTAAGGAGGGCCACGCCTTCCTGGGTACGAGCGTTCGGCAGCATGTCGACGCTGTCAGCGCGGTAGTTGGTGGCGGTCTTGATGTCGGTCTTGTCGACGGCGGGAGCGGCCGCGATCACTTCAACCACAGCGCCGCCCACCTTGGAGAGGGTGACCTTGGGGCTGAAGGTCTGGTCGATGCCGAGCTGCTCGGTGATCTTGCGGGTCTCAAGGCCATCCTTGGTGTACTGGATGGTGTAGAAGCCGGGAGGCAGCAGGCGGGCGATGAACTTGCCGGTGGCATCCGTGACGTAGGTGCGGACGCCCTGGAGGGAAGGAGAGGTCAAGCGGACGGTGACGCCCGCGAGGGGGGCGCCGGCCGAATCGACGACCGTGCCGGTGACGTTGGCAGTCTGGGTGCCCTGCGAGTACAGAGCCGCCCCGCCCAGGGCGATGAGAGCCGTGAGACGGCCCAGGCGATTGTTCAAGAGATGCATAGCATCCTCCAGAAAATCGGGAACCCGGATGGGGGGGACCCGAGGTAAGAACAGCGAAACCTCAGGCACAACAGCAGATGGATTGGCCTAAGGGAAGGGGGGAATCCAGTTTGGGCGTGAGGCTGGGAAAGATCGGAAGAGGGACAGACGCGTAACAGTACCAGAACGAGGAAGAAAATTCTTCATTCCGACGAAATTTCGGGAACCATCCTTCAGAATGCCGCATCTCGCGCGTCTTGCATCTGCAACATCCTGATTAGGCGATGGTTGCCAACAACCAAGAAGAAGGGCTGATCGTCCCTTCATTCCACTGGATGGTCGCCTGGTAGGCGGCGTGGTCAGGCTGGGCGCCCGCCTTGGTGAAGAGGGTGAAAAGAAGATCGTCTTCCTTCACCTCCTGCCCCACGGCCGCATGCACGCGGATCCCCACGCCGAGGTCCAGCACGTCGTTGCGGTCCTTCCGGCCGGCGCCCAGTTCCATGGCGAGGAGGCCGAGGGCGCGGCCGTCGATGGCCTGAATGTAGCCGGCGCGGTCGGCGCGGACTTCGATCGCCTGGCCCGGCTGCGGGAGGCGGCTGAAATCGTCGAGGGCTTTGGCGTCACCGCCGTTGAGGGCCACGAAGCGGCGGAGCGTCTCCAGGGCGGAGCCGTCGCGGAGGGTGGTCTGGACCTTGGTTTCGGCCTCTTCGAGCGTGGTCGCGGCGCCGCCCAGGAGCAGCATCTCCGCGGCCAGGCGGAAGCTCATCTGGGCGAGCTCGGAGTCGGCGTGCTCGCCGCGGAGGATCTCCACGGACTCCATGACCTCCAGGGCGTTCCCGATGGCCCAGCCGAGGGGCGCGTCCATGCGCGTGATCAGGGCGCGGATCCGCATTCCGTGCGCCTTCCCGACGGCCACCATGCTTTCGGCCAGCGTGCGGGCCTCCTCCAGGGTCTTCATGAAGGCGCCGGGGCCGCACTTCACGTCCAGGACCAGGGCGTCCGCGCCGCCGGCCAGCTTCTTCGACATGATGCTGGCGGTGATCAGGGGGATGCTCTCGACCGTGGCCGTCACGTCGCGCAGGGCGTAGAGCTTCTTGTCGGCGGGGGCGATGTCGCCGGTGGGCGCGGAGTTGGCGAAGCGCGTCTCCCGCAGGCTGCGCAGGAACTCCGCGTCGGTGAGTTCCACCTTCAGGCCCGGGATGGAGGCGAACTTGTCGATGGTCCCGCCCGTGTGGCCCAGGCCCCGGCCGCTGAACATGGGGCAGGGGACGCCGCAGGCGGCGACGATGGGCCCGAGAATCAGGGTGGTCTTGTCGCCCACGCCGCCGGTGCTGTGCTTGTCCACCTTGATTCCGGGGACGGAGGACAGGTCCATCCGCGTTCCGGAATCGCGCATGGCGAGGGTGAGGGCCAGGGTCTCCTCGGTGGTCATCCCGCGCCAGCAGATGGCCATGAGGAGGGCCGCGCTCTGCTCATCGGCGATGGTGCCGTCGGCGGCTCCCTTCACCCAGAAGGCGATCTGTCCGGGCGTCAGTGCGCCGCCGAGCTTCTTCGTATAGATGAGGTCGTACATCCGCATGGGATGTCCCCCTTTCAGACGGCGCGGCTCAGATGCTCTGGACCAGGCGCTCCATGGAATCAGCGTCGCCGCGGCCCTTGAAGCGGGCCTTGTACTCCGCGAGGTCCTTCAGGGCCTGGGCGCGGTCGCCGGCGAGGCGGTTGGCCTCCATCTGGCAGGACCAGAACGCCTCGGCCCAGGCTTCGCCGGGCTGGGCGGAGGCGCGAAGGGAATCGAGCTGCGCGCGGGCCGCGGCGGCCTGGCCCAGAGCCACGGCGCGCTGAGCCAGCCGGATGCGGCTCCAGGGATCGGTGGCCGTGGCAGGTGCCGCGGCCTTGCCCTCCAGCGCCAGGCGCCAGCTGGCCAGCAGGCCCTCGGTGGCGGCCTTGCCGGAGGAGGGCGCCGAGGCGGCGAGCGCCTCCAGGCGGCTCACGCGCTCGCGCATCCGCTTCTCCACTTCGGCGGCGGGCACGGGCGTGATCCCGTCGCCTTCCACCTCCATCTGGAGGGCGGCCACCGCGGCCTCGTGCTTCTCCGCGGCCTGGGTGCGGTAGGCGCTCCATCCGCCGTAGAGCAGTCCCAGCGCAACGAGGGAACCCGCCCCGATGAGGACCGGCTTCAGCAGGTTCCCGGTCTCCTCTTCCCCTCTCCCCAGCTTGGTCTGGAAGTGCGCCAGGCTCTGGGCGGGCTTCTGGACTTGGATCTCACGGTTTTTGGGGGCACGGGCCATGGCGAACCTCTGCTTCCGAACGGAACTCGAACCATAGAGGATGCACCAATCCTCTCGCTCTCCGCACTTGAAAATGCGGCTGTGCCTGCTATTCTGAGTCTTCCCGCCTGGGTAGCTCAGTTGGTAGAGCAATGGACTGAAAATCCATGTGTCGGCGGTTCGATTCCGTCTCCAGGCACCAAAACAAAGGCCCCCTTTCGGGGCCTTTGTTTTGGTGAGACGGGATCGGAATCACAGCCCTCTCCAGGCACGGACAGGGCGGAACTCCTGAGGAGCTTCAGCCAGGCGCTCATTCCGCCTTTGTTAAGGTGGAGCTTCGGAGGCCCCCATGGTGTTGCTGCTCGTTCCTCCCGCCCAGGTCGTTCAGGCGCCTGCGGGGCCGCCCGCGCTGGCGGAGGCTCAGGGCTCGTTCGAAGCGGTGGCCCGGGCGCTGGTGGAAGGGCGCCGTGGCGCCATGCGCGGATTGATCGCGCAGGGAAAGGCCGCGTGGGAGCGCGCGAAGCCGGGCCTAGGCAAGACCCTGTCCGCGGCGGAGGTGACGGCGTTCGACCGGCAGGTGAAGGCGATGGGGACCATGAAGCCCCGCGAGCAGGCCGTGGGAGCGCTGGGGCTGGCGAACACCCTGGCGGGCCGGCAGGCGAAATCGGCGGATCAAGATGTGCGCCAGGCGGAACGGATGGCGATGATGGCGTGGTGCGCCGTGGACGATGGCCAGTGGAACCTGATCCCCGGCGTGGATGCCCCCTTCAAGCCGGTGGTGGCCCTGTATCCGGCGGCGGGGCCGGGGCTCGAAGCCTCCCTGGCGCGATTCCGGGAAGCGCAGCAGAAGCGCCAGCCCGCGGCCGCGAAAAAGGCCCTGAAGGAGGTCCTGGATCAATCGGCCCGGTTGGGGAAGGGCTGACCCAAACGCAACGAGGGCCCCGATTCGGGGCCCTCGTTGCGATGGAGGCGAGGCTATTCCGCCGCGGGCCGGTAGTCGTCCGCCAGGGTCACGGGCACCTTCGCCTTGACCTCCTTCTGGATTTCCTGGCTGAGGGTCTGGGCCCGCTGCTGCTTCCACAGTTCGGGGAGCTGGCCCTTGACGGTCTCGAAGGGGGGCACGCCCTGGCTGCGGCCCTGGGCCTGGAGCATGGCCACGCGCTCCTTGTAGAAGGCGAGGAGCTGCTCCTCCGTGGGCTCGGCCTTGGCCAGCCGCCGCTGCATGAGGGCCTGGAAGTAGACGTTGGCCAGCTGCTGCTCCATCTGGCGCTTCACCACGGGATCCTGGTCCAGGCCGGTCTGGTGGGCGTAGGAGGTGATGGCCTTGGACATGGCGATCCGGCCGGCGAGCTGGGCGCGCTCCTCGCGGGCGGCGGGATCCGTCAGGAAGGTCTGGGCTTCCTTGGCGTCGGGCGAGAGGCTCTTCACCACGTCCTGGAACTCGGCCTCGGTCAGCTTGTCTCCGCCGATGTTGGCGATCACGCGGCTGGCGTCGGGCTTCCCCTTGCTGCATCCCACGAGGCCGCCCGCGGCGACCAAGGCGAAAGCCGCTCCCGCAGTCAGGCCGGCGCGAAAGAGCATTTTGGACATGGATTCCCTCCGAAGCGCATCAAAGGCTCCAGAATGACAGGTCCGGGAGGAACCCATGAGCCGAATCGAAGCGCTGGCCGGATTGGATCTCGCGGTCTACGGAGCCACGTGGTGCCCCGATTGCCGGCGGCTGGAGGCCTGGCTGGCCGAGCACGGCGTCGCCCATCGCAAGGTGGACATCGAAGCCGATCCCGGCGCCGCGGAAAAGCTGGAAGCCGAGACGGGCAAGCGGGCCATTCCGTTCATATTGGTGGGGGGGAAGCAGTGGGTCCGCGGCTACCACAAGGAGCTTCCGCAGCGCCTGGATGGGGACCTGCTGGTGGAGGAGCTGCTGGCGGCGGGAGCCTAGAGCCGCTTCGGATTCTCCCGGCCCTTGCGGTGGCTGGCGGGGGCGGTTCATGGCACTCTAGGAGGTTCTCCGGGAGCCGCCTGTGGCCAGTCTTTTTTCCAGCCAGTTCTGGTCCAACCTCTTCAATTCGGACCTCGCCATCGACCTGGGCACCGCTTCCACGCTGGTGCACACGAAACAGGCCGGCCGGATCGTCATCTATGAGCCCTCCATCGTCGCGGTGAACACGGTCACGCACGAAGTGGAGGCCGTGGGCGACGAGGCCAAGCAGCTGCTCGGCCGGGCGCCGCAGGGGGTGCGGACCATCCGCCCCATGAAGGACGGGATGATCTTCGAGGTGGACGCGGCGGAGAAGATGCTCGCGCAGTTCATCGCCAAGGCGCGGCCCAACCGCGGGATCGCCCGCACGCGCATCGTGGTGAGCGTCCCCCCCCGGGCCCACCAGGTGGCCCGCCGGGCAGTGAAGCAGGTCTGCTACGACGCCAAGGCCGGCGAGGTCTTCATCGTGGACCAGACCATGGTGGCGGCCATCGGCGCCGGCCTCGCCATCAACGAGAAGCGCGGGTGCATGATCGTCGACATCGGCGGCGGCACCACGGACGTGGCCGTCATCAGCTACAACGGGAAGGTCTTTTCCGATTCCATCCTCATCGCCGGCGACGAGATGGACGAGGCGGTGATCAAGTACATCCGCGAGAAGTACAACGTGCTGATCTCCGAGGCCTCCGCGGAGGAGGTGAAGTGGAACCTGGGTTCCGCCTCGCCGTCCGAGTTGACCCGCACCATGGAAGTGAGTGGCCGGGACCAGTTCGAGGGCCTGCCCAAGACCCTCACCCTGAACGACGCCGAGATCCGCGAGGCGCTGGCCGAGCCCATCAACGCGATCATCGACCTGGTCCGCAAGGCCCTCAACGAGACCCCGCCCCAGCTGGCGGCCGACCTCATCGACCGCGGCATCTGCCTCACCGGCGGCGGCTCGCTGATCCAGGGGCTGGACGAGCGCCTGCGGAAGGAGACCCACCTCCCGGTCTTCCGGGCGGAGGATCCCCAGACGGCCGTGGTCCGCGGCACCGCCCTGCTGCTGGAGAACATCCCCCTCCTGCGCCGCATCCAGATCCTCGACTAGCCCCCGCCGGGAGGGCCATGAGCTTCCGCACGTCCAAATGGGGATGGAATCCCACGGGGTGGCAGCGCCACGCCGTGCTCCTTCTCTGGCTGGGCCACGGCGCGTGGGTGGTGGCCGGGCTGCGGTCGGGCCGCGCCTGGACCGTGGCGGACGCCGTCTCCCGCCCCTCCCAGGGCCTCGCCGTCCGGTGGACCACCTGGCGGGCGGCTCGCCGGGAGGTCGCGCGCAGCTTCGCGGAGACCCGCGCCGAGAATGCCCGCCTGTCGGCGGACCTGGCCCAGGCGCGGACCCTCGCGGCCCAGGAGGGTCCGCGCCTGGCGGAAGCCGATGAAGCCGTGCGCCTCCTGGGTCTCAAGCGGCAGATCCCCCTGGACCTCAAGGCCGCCCGGGTGGTGTTCAGCACGCGCCCCGCAGCCTTCGGCGGGCTGATTCTGGACGGGGGCCGCGACTTGGAACTGGTGCAGGACCAGGGCGTCTTGGCGCCCGAAGGCATCGTGGGCCGGCTGTGGTCCGTGGGCGCCGCGCAGTCCAAGGTCCTGCCCGCGGACGCGCCCAACGCCTCCGTGGGCGTCATGCTCATGCGGAGCCGCGCGACGGGAGTCCTGCAGGGGCTGGGTTCGGGACGGGCGCTGATCCGCTACGTGAGCAACCAGGAAGTGGTGCAGGTGGGCGAGGCCGTCCTCACCTCGGGCCTGGACCGGGTCTTCCCTCGCGGTCTGCTGGTGGGCTACGTGGCCGAGGTGGCGCCGGGCGACCTCGAACTCCGCGTGATCGTGAACCTGTCGGCGCCCCTGGACCGCCTGTCGGCAGTACTGATCCTGCCGTCGCAGCCTCCGCTGGAAGTCCAGCCCCCCTTCGTGGCGCCCGACCAGAAGCCGCCGCGGAAGAAGGGGGCGCCATGAGGTCCGCCGCCCCCTCCGCGTTCCGCCAGGCGCTGTTGTGCGCCGCCGTCCTCGGCCTTCTGGTGCTGGCCGCGCCGTTCCCCCGGCTCCAGCCGGTCCTCCACGTCCTGCTGGTCCTCGCCCTGGCGCCGCGCCCGGGCTCGCCTCTATTCACGGTCCTGTGGGCCGCCGCCGGGGGGTGGGTCCTCGAAGCCAGCCTCCGCCTCACGCCCCGCCTGGGGGGGACGGCCTGGGCCGACCTGACCGTGGCGCTCTTCGCCGCGTGGATGGCGGGGCGGTGGCCCCTGGAAACGCTGAAGGGCTGGCTGGCGCGCCTGGCTTCGCTGCTCGTTTTGCATACCCTCCTCGTCCACGGGGCGGTGCGGCTCGCGTCCGGCGCCCATCCCTGGGGCTGGGATTGGCTGTGGACCGGGCTCACGCTTCCCCTGTGGGGATGGGCCGCCTGGCGCCTGACGCACCTGCAGCCCGCGCCGCGGGGGCGCTGATGGACGCCCGGCGGCGCCCCGCCCTGGACCGCCGATTGGGCGTGTTCAAGGCCCTGGCGTGGAGCCTGGTGGCGCTCCTCGTCTCCATCTACGCGTGGCTCCAGCTGGTGCGGCACGGGGAATTCAGGCAGCTGGCGCTCCAGCAGGCTGTCAAGGTGCGCCCCATCGCCGCGCCGCGCGGATTGGTGCTGGACCGCAACGGCCACCGGCTCGTGGACAACCGGCGCGCCCTCCACCTGGTGATCCAGCGGGAGGACCTGCCCGGCCGTCCCGAGGTGGTGGAGGCCCTCGCCCAGGCCCTGGAGCTGGACGCGGCGGCCCTGGCGCGAAAGATCCAGATCTACCGCACGGCGGGCAAGGGCCGGCCGCTGGTGCTGAAGGAGAACCTGGACGATGCCGGCATCGCCCTGGCCGAGCGCGTGCGGGCCCGCTTCCCTTTCCTCAGCGTGGATGTGGCGCCCCGCCGCGTGTACCTCGGCGACGAGCTGGCCGGGCACGTCCTCGGGTACGTGGGGGAGGTGGACGAGGAGCTGATGAAGGCCAAGCCCGGCCTCTTCCGCCTGGGTGAGACCATCGGCAAGGAGGGCTTCGAGGCCAGCGGGAACGACCGGCTCAAGGGCGTGGACGGCCAGCGGCGGATCCTCGTGGACCAGCTCGGCACCGAAGTCGCGAACTTCGGGCAGGAGGACGCCTCCGCGGGACGCAGCCTGTTCCTCACCCTGGACGCGGGCCTCCAGAAGGTCGTCCAGGACGCCTACGGGGAAGAGGCCGGCGCGGCGGTGGTCCTGGACCTGCGGGATGGCGGCGTCCTGGCCATGTACTCCAGCCCCTCCTACGATCCGAACCTGTTCCTCAATCGCCTCAGCCAGGACATGGTGGACCGCTACCTGAACAACCCCACGCGCCCCATGATCAACCGGGCCATCCAGGGGATCTACGCGCCGGGCTCCACCTTCAAGCTGCTGGTGGCGCTGGCGGCCATGGAGAAGGGGATCGCCACGCCCCAGACGGTGATCTACTGCGCGGGGAAGAAGAACTACTACGGCCGGGACTTCCGCTGCGACAAGCCCACGGGCCACGGCGGCCTGAACATGGTGCAGGCCATCGCCCAGAGCTGCGACGTCTACTTCTACGAGCTGGCGTCGCGGATGGACGTGGACGACATCTACGCCACGGCCGAGAAGTACGGGCTCACGGAGCGCACGGGCATCGACCTTCCGCGGGAGAAGCGGACCCGCATCCCCAGCCGGGCCTGGAAGCGCAAGGCGGTCCCCAAGGATCCCAAGTGGTATGCGGGCGAGACCATCAGCGTGGGCATCGGGCAGGGGGCCGTCGGCGTCACGCCCATCGGCCTGGCGCGGTTCTACGCCCTCCTCGCCACCCGGGGGAAGTTGATCACGCCGCACCTGTTCTACGGCTTCCGCGGGGACCGCGCCGACGGCCTGGAGCCGGTTCCTCCGCCGCCCTTCAAGGACACGCCGCTGGACGCCCGCTATTGGGAGACCCTGAACGAGGGACTGGCCGAGGTGGTGCAGAGCGGAACCGCCGCCGCCAATCCCTTCATCCGCGAGATCGCCCGGGAGATCCCGTTCGCGGGCAAGACCGGCACGGCCCAGGTGGCGACCTTCGTGGACAAGAGCCACTACGCCCGCCAGGCCAAGCACCTGAAGGATCACGCCCTGTTCGCGGGCTACGCGCCCCGGGACAATCCCCAGATCGCCTTCGCCGTGGTGGTGGAGAACGCGGGCTTCGGGTCCACGGCCGCGGCTCCCATCGCGGCCAAGGTCGTGAAGTACTGGTTCTCGGACCGCCTGTCGAACCCCCTGCCGCCGCCCCGCGGCCGGCTGGTGGATCCCTTCGCGCCCGCGGCCCAGGAGCCGGCGGAATGAGGGAGCGTCTCCGCGCCCTGGATCCCCGCCTGCTGTGGGTGATCCTCGCCCTCATGCTGCTGGGGACGCTCACCCTCTTTTCCGCGGGGCGGAACACGCCCCAGGCCGGGATCTGGCTCAAACAGAGCGTCTGGAACGTTCTCGGCCTGCTGCTGATGCTGCTGCTCGCCAACACGGACCCGCGCCGCATCTTCCGCTACAGCTTCCCCGCCTACCTGCTGGGCCTCGTGGCCCTGGCGGCGGTGCTGGTGGTGGGCAAGAAGATCGGCGGCGCCACCCGCTGGTTCGTCATCGCGGGCCAGACCTTCCAGCCCTCGGAGCTGATGAAGTGGGTGACGCTGCTCTACGTGGCCCAGCGCCTGGGCTCGCGGCCGCCGGATACCGTCGGGCGGCTGGAGCTGTTCGGCGCCGTGGGGCTGGTGGCCTTTCCCATGCTCCTGGTCCAGCGCCAGCCGGATCTGGGCATGGCCCTCAGCTTCCTCCCGATCCTGGTGATCATCCCCCTGATGAAGGGCCTCCGGGCTCGGTGGGTGATGGCGCTGCTGCTGCTGATCACGGTGGGCGGGTTCGGGGCCTGGAAGTTCGCCCTGAAGCCCTACCAGAAGCAGCGGGTGATGATCTTCCTGGACCCGTCGTCGGACCTCCAGGGGAAGGGCTACCAGGTGAACCAGAGCCGGATCGCCATCGGATCCGGCGGCCTCATCGGGAAGGGCTTCACCAGCGGTTCCCAGACCCAGCTCAACTTCCTGCCGGTGAAGACCACGGATTTCGCCTTCAGCGTGTGGGCGGAGGAGCGCGGCTTCGTGGGCGTCCTCATCGCCCTGGGGCTGTTCGGGCTGCTGCTGGTGCGGATCCTGGAGGCCGCCCGCGGCGCCCACACCCACGCCGAGGCCTATTTCTGCGCCGGGGCCGCGGGCGTGTTCGCCCTGCACCTGATGGTGAACGTGGGGATGGTGGCCGGGGCGCTGCCGAACAAGGGAATGGTGCTGCCCTTCTTCAGCGCGGGCGGGAGCAGCACGCTGAGCTTCTTCCTGGCCCTCGGCCTCATCATGGGCATCCTGCATCGAGCGAGGGTGAAGTGACGGATCTGCGGGGGCGCCTGAAGGAACTGGCGGACGCGGTGCGGGAGCATCGGCGGCGCTACTACGTGCTGGACGCGCCGGTCATCTCGGATGCCGAGTACGACGCCCTGGAGCGGGAGCTGAAGGCCCTGGAGGAGGCGCATCCGGAGTGGGCCGATCCCAACAGCCCCACCCGCCGGGTGGGCGCCCCGCCCGTGGATGCCTTCGAGAAACGGCGCCACGCGGTGCCCATGCTCAGCCTCGACAACGCCTACTCCGAGGCCGAACTGCGCGAGTGGGAGGCCCGCTGGCGCCGGATCGCGCCCGAGGTGGCGCCCCGCTATGCCGCGGAGCTGAAGGTGGACGGCCTGTCCCTGTCCCTGCGCTACGAGCACGGCGAGCTGGTGGAGGCCCTCACCCGGGGCGACGGCGAGACGGGCGAAGTGGTGACGGAAAACGCCCGCACCATCGCCGACATCCCGCTGCGGCTGCCTTCGGGGGCTCCCGAGAACCTCACGGTGCGGGGCGAGGTGTTCCTCTCCCGGCGGCGGTGGGAGGCGCTGAACCGCCAGCGGGACGAGCGAGGCGAGGTGCGGTTCGCCAATCCCCGGAACGCGGCCAGCGGCACCATGAAGCTCCTGGACAGCCGGGAGGTGGCGGCCCGGGGCCTGTCCTTCCTGCCCTGGCAGGCGCTGGCCCCCCAGGAGGAAGAGGGGCATGCGGAGGCCATGGGGCGGCTCGCGGGCTGGGGCTTCGCGCGGATGCCGGCCCACGCGGAGGGCGATCTGGAGGCGATGCTCGCGTTCATCGGCGTCCAGGCGGAAGCCCGCCTCAAGCTGCCCTTCGACACCGACGGCGTGGTGCTGAAAGTCCCCGACGTGGCCGTGCAGCGGCGGTTGGGGGCGACGGACCGCGTCCCGCGCTGGGCGGTCGCCTTCAAGTATCCGGCCGTCCAGGCGACCACCACGGTCCGGGGCGTGATCTGGCAGGTGGGCCGCACGGGAAAGCTCACGCCCGTCGCTGAACTGGATGCGGTGGAAGTGGCGGGTTCCACCGTGCGCCGCGCGACCCTCCACAATGCCGACGAGATGGCGCGCCTGGGCCTGAAGGTGGGCCATCGCGTGTTCATCGAGAAGGGCGGCGAAGTCATTCCCAAGGTGGTCGCCCTCGTTCCCGGCGAAGAGCTCCGGGACCTGCCGCTTCCGCCGATTCCCACGGCCTGCCCGGTGTGCGGCGGGGACGTGGGCAAGACGGATGAAGCCGAAGTGGCCATCCGCTGCCTGAACCCCGAATGCCCCGCCAAGCTGGTGGCCCGGTTCCTCCACTTCGGCGGTCGTTCCGCCCTCGATGTCGAAGGCATGGGCGACGCCCTGGTGGAGCAGCTGGTGGCCTCGGCCCGCTTCGACCAGCCGTGGGAGGTCTTCACGCTCCTCCAGAACCGCGAGGGCTTCGCCTTCCTGGCGGGCCTGGAGCGCATGGCGGAGAAATCCGCTCAGAACGTCCTGGACGCGCTGGACGCGGCCCGCACCAAGCCCCTCGCGCGGTGGATCCACGCCCTGGGCATCCCCATGGTGGGCGCCCGCACCGCGGAACTGCTGGCCGAGGCCCAGCCCTCCCTGGAGGCGCTATGGGCCGCGGAGGAGCTCCGGCTCCAGGCCGTGGAGGAAGTGGGACCGAAGGTGGCGGCGGCCGTCCGGGCGTTCGCGGCCCTCCATCCCGAACTTCCCGCGCGGCTCGCGGCCCTGGACATCCGGCCCACGCCGCCGGAGCCCCGGGATCGCGGCGGGCTGCCCCTGTCGGGCGAAGTGGCGGTGGTGACGGGCACGCTTCCCAGCCTGTCGCGGGAGGACGCGGAAGCTCGGCTGAAGCGCCTCGGCGCCAAGGTCACCGGCAGCGTCTCGGCCAAGACGACCCTGCTCGTGGCCGGGGAGAAGGCCGGGTCGAAACTGGCCAAGGCGGAGGCCCTGGGCCTTCCCGTGCGGGACGAAGCGTGGCTGCGCGCCCTCGGGGACTGAGCCCAGAAACCCCTGGACGGCGCCGCCCCGGGCGTCGATCATCGGGGTTCCCTCTCCCGGAAACCCTGTGCTGACGCACCTTGGCAAGTTCGAAATCGTCCAGTTGTTGGCTCAGGGAAGCATGGGCGAGGTCTACGTGGGGCGGGATCCGATCCTGAACCGGGAAGTGGCCATCAAGGTCATCCACCCTTCCGCCAGCGTGGGCGCCGCCGCCCGGGAGCGCTTCGCCACCGAGGCCCGCGCGGCGGGCGCGCTGAACCATCCCAACATCGTGACGATCCATGAGATGGGGGAGGACCAGGGCGTGCTCTACCTGGCCATGGAGCTGGTGAAGGGCGAGGACCTGGGCACCCTCATCCGCGCCGGGACGCTGTCGCCCCGGGACACCCTGGAGGTCCTGGCCCAGGTCTGCGACGGACTGGCCGTCGCCCACCGCCAGAAGGTGCTCCACCGGGACCTCAAGCCGTCGAACCTGCGGGTGGTGTGGGACGGGACGCTCCTCCAGGCCAAGATCCTGGATTTCGGCGTGGCCAAGATCCTCAACTCCGACACCACCGACGAGGGCACGGTCTTCGGAACCGTGAACTACATGGCGCCGGAGTACTTGCAGAGCGGCCGGCCGGACTCGCGCAGCGACCTGTTCGCGGTGGGCGTGATCCTGTACGAGGCCCTCGCGGGCCTGCCCCCCTTCGACGGGCCGAGTCCGGGATCGGTGATCTACCGCCTGCTCCACGCGACGCCGCCGCCGCTTCCTCCCACCGCTTATCGCGGGATCAGCCGGGAAGTGCAGGGAATCCTGAACCGCGCCCTGGCCAAGGATCCCGCCCAGCGGTTCCAGACCGCCGAGGAGCTGGCTTCCGCCCTCCGCCGCGCCAAGGATCCCCTCTGGCGGTGGAACCAGGAGCGGCCCACCACGGCCCTGCCGCTCCATCCGGCGCCCTCGGCCGCCCGGACGGCGCTGCCCACGCCTCCCAAGGGCCTGCCCTTGGCAGCGCTCCGGCCGGCCGCCGCCGTGCCTCCGGTCTCCCCTTCGTCTTCTCCGGTGCCGGCGAAGGGCGATCCCAAGGCGGAAGTCCGGCGCGACGTTCTGGAGACCACCCGGCTTCAGCTCCTGCAGGCCATCGACCTCGATCCTCGCAACGTCCGCGCCCACGCGCTGCTGCTGGTGACCCTCTACCGCCTGGGGCGCCTGGACGCGATGATGCAGACCTTCCGCCACGCCCGCGACCGCGGCATCTCTTCCTCAGCGCTGCGGGCCATCCCGCGTTGCGCCCAGTTGGCGGAAGAGGAGGAGCGCGCCTGCCGCCTGCCGCTGGACCAGCACCAGGAGTTCCTGGCCTTTCTGCGCTCGGCGGAATGACGCGGCTCAGGTGGAGGCATCGCCTTCCAGCGAGACCAGCCGCCAGTCCCCGCCGGACTTCCGCCAGCGAAGCTGGAAGATCCGGCGGGAGGCGTCCCGGGGCAGGAGCCCGCCGCTTCCGCCGGTGAGCACCAGCTCCACTTCCTGGCGGGCCTCGCCGCCGCGCACGGCGACGTCGTTCCGCAGGACGGTGACGCCCACCTTCTCGCGCCGGAACACCCCCATCAGGAACAGGCGGGCAGCGCCCCGATCCATGTCCTCGGGGCCCCGGAACGCGGGATCGAGCAGCTCCGTGGCTCCGGCGGCGTCCCCCGCCTCCACGGCCTTCCGGCAGGTCTCGAAGGCCGCGCGCACCTGAGCCTCGGGGCCGGCGGGGCGGCAGGCCGCAAGGGCGACGAGCGCGGGAAGGGCGAGCGCGGCGCTTCTCCTCATGGCGGCTCCCCCTCACACTGGTGGATCAGGAAGGATGGTCCCATGAATCCCGAGGCCCGTTTCGACACCCGCTGCATCCACGCCGGCCAGGCGCCCGATCCCACCAGCGGCGCCATCATGACGCCCGTGTTCTTCACCAGCACCTACGTGCAGGAGGGGCTGGGCATCAACAAGGGCTTCGACTACGCCCGCGTCCGCAACCCCACCCGCGACGCCCTGGAAGCCAACCTGGCGGCCCTGGAGGGGGGCGCCCACGGGATGGCGTTCGGGTCGGGCATGGCGGCGGTCCAGGCCATCTTCGAGCAGCTGTCGGCGGGCGACCACGTCGTCCTGGGCGACAACGTGTACGGCGGGACCTTCCGCCTGCTCGACAAGGTGATGACGCGGTTCGGGCTGACCTACACCCAGGTGGACACCGGCGATCTGACCGCCTTCCGGGCCGCCCTGCGCCCCCAGACCAAGCTCGTGATGCTGGAGACGCCCACCAATCCCATGCTGGGGATCACCGACATCCCGGGCGTCCGCGCCGCCATGGCGGAGGCGGGCTGCACGGCGGTGCTGGCCGTGGACAACACCTTCGCCACGCCCTACAACCAGCGGCCCCTGGACCTGGGGGCGGACCTGGTCTTCCACTCCACCACCAAGTACCTGAATGGCCACAGCGACTCCATCGGCGGCATCGCCATCACCAGCCGCGAGGACATCGCCGAGGGCTTGCGGTTCCACCAGAAGGCCGCGGGCGGGATCCTGTCGCCCATGGAATCCTGGCTGATCCTGCGGGGCACCAAGACCCTGCACCTCCGCATGGAGCGCCACAACGCCAGCGCCCTTCGGATCGCGCGGTGGCTGGAGGGACGGAAGGACCTGAAGGCCGTCCACTACCCCGGCCTGGAATCCCATCCCCAGCACGCCCTGGCCCACCAGCAGATGAAGGGCTTCTCGGGGATCGTGACCTTCGACACGGGCGATGCCGAGCGGACCCGCCGCATGGCCTCGGCTTTCAAGGTCTTCTCGCTCGCCGAGAGCCTCGGGGGCGTGGAGAGCCTCGTCTGCCACCCCGCCAGCATGACCCACGGCAGCGTGCCCGAAGCCGACCGCCGCCGCCTGGGGATCAGCGACAGCCTGCTCCGCCTCAGCGTGGGCGTGGAGGACGTCCAGGACCTGATCGAGGATCTGGAGCACGTCCTGAAGGTCTAGAGGACTGGAACACGGAGGACGCAGAGAAGAGCTTTTTTGGGCTCCCAGCTGCGGTTTCGGGTTTTCCTCTTCCCGGCTTACCCCAGGCCGTGCGCGCGGTACAGCTCCGGATAGCTGCGGGGCTCGGCGCGGTCATAGGCGAGGCCGAGGCTCTCCATGGCGGCGCGGATGGGCTGGGGGTCGCCTTCCAGCTCCAGGTAGCACCCGAAGGGGGTCTCGTCGAGGCAGGCCTCCACGTCCTCCCGCTCCCACACGGCGCGGACCTTCTCCAGGCGCATGACCGGCGCGTAACCCAGGGCGCGCAGGATGGCCTCCAGCGCCGCACCGTCCTCGATGCCCGTCTCCTGTTCCGGGCGGATCTTGAGGACGGGATCGGCCACCTTCGGGCCCTTCCACGTGAGCCGGGTCCTTCCCGCGTAGTTGCGGGTCCGCAGGGCCGACCCCGCAGCGCGCAGCTCGCCCGCGCGGTCCCACAGGATGCTGAGCTCGGGCTGGGCCGGCGTGGTCTCCCGGAATCCCAGGGCCTCCAAGAGGGGCCGGAACGGGCCCGTGGCGGGGATGCGCAGCTTCAACTCGGTTTCCACCTCGGGTTTGCGCTTCATCTCCGACCGGCCTCCCGCCGGGGTTGGGGCATCATGGACCTGCTGCCCCGGGCCTCCCGTGCTTCCCCAACGGTACATCATCGCCACGCTCTTCATCGCCGCCATGCTGCTGCTCTTCGCGGTGGTCCAGGCTCCGCGCCCGGTGAGCGCCGGCGGAGTGACGGCCTCGGAGGCGCCCGCGGTCATGAATCTGGGCGGCTACGAATCCCTGGCGGAATGGCGGCTGGAGGACGGCTGGTCGCCGCGCTTCCAGGGCGCCCTCGATCCGGACCAGTCGGATTCGTGGCCCTTCGAGGGCGGGTTCGGCACGCCCTGGGAACCGGCCTCTGCCTATCTGGCGGACCAGGGGCTGGCGCTGAACGGCCCCGGCGGACGGAGCGAAGTAGCGCTGTGGCGGGGGCTGGAGTGGCGCCGCTACCGGTTCGATGCGCCGCTGTCCTCGGCCCGGCTGGATCCCGGAAAGGGCAACCGCCTGCTGGTCACCCTGCGGATGGCCCCGGGGCGGTTCGAGACCCGGCTGATCGAGATTCCCGAGGGCCGGGTGATCTGGTCCACGCAGTCGGGCCCCTGGAGCCGGTTCAGCTGGGACGGCCGGGCGGTGCTCGTGGGCTTCGCGGAGCCCGGGGACGGCCGGGGCGACGCGCTGCTGCTGCTCACGGTCTTCCCCTTGGAGGGCGACGGCGCCGAGCCCACCCTCGCGGCCTGGGACGAAGCGGGATTACCTGCCGCTCCCCGCGGGGTCGCTGCGAAACCGGAGGCGCTCTCAGACGATGGCCGGGACCTGCGCGGCGCCCGCCTGGTGATTCCTTGGCACGCGGGGGATCGGCTCTGGTTCCCCCGCGCCGACCGCCTGTGGCATGGCGGCAGCCAGGGCTGGACGGCCTGGTGGCTGGAGGACGGCCGCTGGCGCCGCCGGGCCGCGGGTCCGGGTTTCCTGACGGCCCATCCCCCCCAGCGGATGGCCCTCGTCGCCCCGCTTGCCGACGAAGGCATGGCCCGCCGCACCACGCCCGCGGCGCAGGTGGAATGGGCCCCGGTGGCCGAGGAGGCGCTCCCGTGGCCCGCGTGGGATCCGGCCTGGGCCTGGCGGGACGCGGGGGCGTTCGACGCCTGGGACCAGCGGTGGAACGAGAGCGCCCTCCCGCCGGAGCGCCAGCGGCAGGCCCTGTTCGAGACCTACCGCCCGGAGTGGCGCGCGGCGGTCAGCCTCCGGGCTTCGGTGAAGGGCTGGCTCCCGCGGGGGCCGGAAGTGGCCCTGCGGGAACCCCGGGGCGCGGCGTGGATCTGGGTGGGCGACCGCGTGCTCCTGGTGCGGCTGGTGGAGGTCGAGCGGGTGCGGGCCCTGAAGCAGCTCCTGCGGTGATCCATTGCGTTGGAAGTGAGCATTTCTGGTAGCGTTGTGCCCAGCCATCTCCTTCCTCCTCCCGGTTTCCCGAGGTTCCCGATGCCGCGCCTCCTCCTCGTGGACGACAACCCGAGCATCCATCGCATCGCCGAGTCCCTCCTCGCCCCCACGGACGTGGAACTGGTGTGCGTCGATTCGGGCGCGGAGGCCCTCAGCCGGCTGGAGAAGGGCGACCGCTTCGACGTGATCCTGGTGGACACCGCCATGCCGGGAATGGACGGCTGGACCCTGCTGGACCGGCTGCGCGGCATGGAATCCACCGCCCGGCTGCCCATCGCCGTGATGGCCGGCGTCCTCGATCCCGTGGATCCTGCCAAGCTGGCCAAGGCCCCCATCCAGGGCTTCCTCAAGAAGCCCATCGAACTCCGGGAGCTGGGCGACCGCGTCAAGGCCCTCCTCGTCACGCCCGTGCCTGCGCCGCCTTCCGCCCCGGCCGAAGCGTCGCCGTTCAGCACGCTGCCGCCCACCGCGGTCCATGACCTGCTGCCGGCCTCGGAAGCGCCCGACTCGAAACCCGCCGCACCGGAAGAGGATCTCCTCCTGCTGACGGCGGACGACCTGTGGCCCGAGGAAACCGCCGCCGAAGTTCCGGCCCCCGACGTCCCGACCGCCGAAATTCCCCTGGAGCTGGAGGAACTGGACCTGGAGAGCCTTCAGGATCTCGTCCCCGACGAGGACGTTCCCACTCCGGCGCCCGGAGAACCGCCGCCGGCCACGCCCGAAGAGGACGCGGCCTTCCTTCCGGACCTGGACGCGCTGGACGCCCTTTCCTCCGAGCTGGAGCTGCCGCCCCTTCCCGAAGTGGAGTCGGAAGCCGACGAGATCCCCTCCTCCTCTGCCGAGATGGCCGCGGCGGCCCTTCTGGCCCAGGGGGCGCCCGCGCCGCCCGCCGTCGAGGAACCTGCCCCAGCCCCCCCCGAATCCGTGCCCCACTCTGATCCCGCGCCTGCCGCAGCCGGGCAGTCCCCTGCCGCACCCGGTCAGGAGGCCGTCTCCGCGGAGCAGGCCCGAGCCCTGGTCCAGGCGCTGGTGGCCGATCCCGTGCTGGTGGACGCCCTGGTGAAGGCGGTGGTGGCGCGCATGGGCGATCAGGTGGTGCGCGAGATCGCGTGGGAGGTCATGCCGGACCTGGCGGGAAGATTGCAGAGGTAGGCCCATGACGCCGCCCTCCAGGTTCCTCCCATGATCACGGGCTACAACACGGATGTCCGCCACGGCAACCGCATCTACCACGTCCAGACCGAGGACAAGGGGCTGTCCAACCCCAAGATCGAGACCCTGATCTACGTGGGCGGCGAGATCCTGGACAGCTACCGCTCCTCCTACGACGACCTGCTGGCCGCGCCGCCCCTGTCCGAGACGGCCATCCAGGGCCGCATGGACGAGCAGCACCGCGCCGTCATCCGCGACATCAAGAACGGGAAATACGACCAGACGCCGCCGGATCCCATGGAGCAGCAGGCCTTCAATGACCGGCCGCTGGACCAGGCCATCCTGGAGTTCCTCCAGCAGGAAGGGGAGGTCGACACCCTGGAGCTGGTGCTGGATCAGCCCCTGAAGCCGGCCTTCGGGGCGCCCTTCCGGGTGCAGGTGGCCGCGCGCCTCTGCCAGAGCCAGAGCCCCGTGGCGGGGGCCGAGGTGACGGTGAAACTGGTCTCCAGCCTCAAGAAGGCCATGGCCCTGGCTTCCGGCCGCACGGACGCCGACGGCCGGTTCGCGGGCGACATCCAGCTGCCGCCCAGCCAGCCCGGCCAGTGCGCCGTGGTGGTGAGCTGCGTCAGCGACCACGGCTTCGACGAACTCAAGACGGCGGTGAGCGCCGTCTGATTCCCCTTTGCATTCAAAACGTTAAGGATCACCACCAAGTTCACCAAGCCGGAACCCAGAGCCTCCCCATCGCTTTTCTTGGTGTCTTGGTGGTGAAAAGAAAACCTTGGTTTTGATCGCCTATGGGTATCAGTCCTCGGGCACCCACGCCCGCCCGAGGCGGTGGAGGAGCAGCCGGATTTCCAGAAGGAGCGGGCGCGCCGCGAGGAAGCACAGGAAGCCCGCGAGGGGGACCGTGACCTTGAACCCGATGTGGCGGAAGCCCAGGGCGCCCATCACGCCCCCGCCCAGGAACGAGACCAGGATCAGCAGGAGGAGCTTCAGCTTGGCGCGGTTGGCGACGATGCGCTCCCGCCCGTGGCGATGGTGGACGTTCACGTAGGCCAGGCGGCCCAGCTCGATCCCGATGTCCGTCACCGTCCCCGTCAGGTGGGTGGTCCGCACCGCCGCGCCGGAGATGATGGAGGTCACCGCGTTGTGAAGGCCCATGATGAAGCACAGCAGCATCACCGTCGTGGGCAGGGTCAGGCGGATCTCCTGCTGCAGCCGGTTGCCCATGAAGCCGAAGACCAGCAGCAGCACCGCCTCCAGGGCCATGGTGAGGGCGTAGCGGCTGCGCATCCGGTGGCGCTGGCCGAAGCTGATCAGCAGGGTGCAGACGAAGGCCCCTGCGAGGAAGCTGACCATCATGGCGAGGGCCGCCAGGGCCGTGATCAGGTCTCCGCCGGCCAGTTCGTCGGCCATGGAGGAGACCACGCCCGTCATGTGGGAGGTGTAGTGGCTGACCGCCAGGAACCCGCCCGCGTTCACCGCGCCGGCCACGAAGGCCATGGCCCACGCGAGCTGGCGGTTCAGGGATTCCGACCGGAGCGAGCCCTCCCGCACCAGGAGCTTCTCCTGGATGGGAAGGGTGGCCAGGGCCGCCTCCACCGCCGTCTGGAGCTGATGTCCGGTCAGGCGATTTCCCAGAAGCCGGCGGAGATACCGGGCAGCGATCATCTGGAGGTAGCGGGGAATGCGACGCATGGGGCCTGCTCCAGTAAATCATCCGCCCCGGCCCGTTGGCGAACCTCCGGCCCCGGGTGGAGGGAATTCGCGGGCTTGGATAGGGTGGAGGCATGCGCGCGATCCTGCTCCTCCACACCGGCGGCACCCTGGGGATGATGCCCAGCGGGGAGCCCGCGTCCCTGGCACCGGGGCGCTTCCTGGACCACCTGCTGGAGCAGGTGCCGGAGCTGGGGCAGATGGCGAGCCTGTCCGTGGAAGTGCCCTTCAACCAGGACTCGGCCTGCGTCGAGCCCGGCGACATCCTGGCGCTGGCCGCGCGGATCCGCGCCACGGCGCGCGACTTCGACGGGTTCGTGATCATCCACGGCACCGACACCATGGCCTTCACCGCCTCCTGCCTGGGCTTCCTCCTGGCGGACCTGGGCAAGCCCGTGGTGCTCACGGGCAGCCAGCGGCCCCTGGCCTTCGTCCGCAGCGACGCCCGCAGCAACCTGGTGAACGCCGTGGACCTGGCCTGCCGGGCGGTGCCGGAAGTGGGGATCTGCTTCGGCACCCACTGGGTGCGCGGCGTGGCGGCGGACAAGCTGAGCGTCCACCAGTTCGAGGCCTTCCAGAGCCCCAACCTGCCGCCCCTGGCGGAGATCGGCGCGGAGATCCGCCTCCATCCCGACGCCGGCCGCTTCGAGCACCGGGTGCCGGCGGGGCTGGACGGCGGCCTGGACCTCGACATCCACACCGTCACGCCCCATCCGGGGATGGCCTGGAGCGTGCCTCCGAGCACCGCGCGGGCCGTCCTGATCCAGGCGTTCGGCGCGGGAAACCTGCCCATGGGCCGCGCCGACCTCGGGGCCTTCCTCCGCCACTGCGAGGATCGGAAACTGCCCGTGGTGGTCACCTCCCAGTGCCCCTACGGCGGCGTGGACCTGTCCGCCTACGAGATGGGGCGGAAGATCGAGGCCGCGAGCGCCATCTCCGGAGGCCTCCACACGCGGTGGGCCGCCCTCGCCAAACTGGCCCTCGTCCTGGGCGCCGGTGGAGGTGTCGAGGAAGTCCGCGAAGCCTTCCGGACCCAGTGGGCCGGCGAGCCCATGCCGGGGGAGGCGTGGCCGCAGGCCTGAATGGGCGAAGAAAAAAGATCACCACCAAGACGCTAAGACACCAAGAAAAGCGGGGTATTCGGAATTCGGGCCGAGGCGGGGGTTCCGGTTTTTCCCCCCGGAGATACCACGGAGGATGGGGTGGGCGTCGCGGAGGCCACTTCCGGAATCGGGATCTGGCGCGGTTCCGGCGCTCCATTGCGCTTTGTACGGGGCCGGTTTGAACCGGACAGAGGCGGGGCTTCTGCGGATTGGCCTTCGGCAGGCAAATGATCTCTCCCAGCCTCAAAGACGCTGGAAGCCAAGTAAACTGTTGAATTCCAGGAAACCCACACCATGCTCGACGCCAACCTCCTGCGCAACGACCTCGACGCCGTGGCGGCCCGCCTGTCCGAGCGGGGCTACGCCCTGGACCGGGCGCGGTATCAGGAGCTGGATCAGCGCCGCCGCACGGCGCTCCAGGAGGCCGAGGCGCTGAAGGCCGAGCGCAACCGGGTGAGCGAGGAAGTGGGGCGCCTCAAGCGGGCCAAGGAGAACGCGGATCATCTCATCGCGCAGCAGCGGGAAGTGGGCGACAAGCTGAAGGAGCTGGAAACGGCGGAGCGGGAGATCGAAGGGGCCTTCCGGGAGTTCCTGGCGGGGCTCCCCAATCCGCCCCACGCCAGCGTTCCCTCGGGCCGGGACGAGCACGCCAACGTCGAGATCAAGCGCTGGGGCCAGGTGCCGGAGATCGTCGAGCCGAAGGATCACGTGGAGCTGGGCACGGCGCTCGGCATCCTCGATCTGGATCGCGCGGCCAAGCTCAGCGGCGCGCGGTTCGCGGTGCTGAAGGGCCTGGGCGCGAAGCTGGAGCGGGCCCTCATCGCCTTCATGCTCGACCGGCAGACTGCTGCGGGCTACACGGAGGTGATCCCGCCCTACCTGGTGAACGCCGACAGCATGTACGGTACCGGCCAGCTCCCCAAGTTCGAGCAGGACCTGTTCAAGACGTCGCGCGGGGACGGCGCGCCGCTCTACCTCATCCCCACGGCGGAAGTGCCCGTCACCAACCTCTACCGCGACGAGATCCTGCCCGCGGAATCCCTGCCCCTGCGCCACTGCGCCTTCACGCCCTGCTTCCGCAGTGAGGCGGGCAGCTACGGCAGGGACACCAAGGGCATCATCCGCCAGCACCAGTTCCACAAGGTGGAGCTGGTCACCTTCGCCGCCGCGGACCAGGCCGAAGCCGAGCTGGAGCGGCTGACGTCCGACGCGGAAGCCATCCTGGAGGCCCTGGGCCTGCCCTACCGCCGCGTCCTGCTGTGCACGGGCGACATGGGCTTCAGCAGCCAGAAGACCTACGACCTGGAGGTCTGGCTGCCCTCCCAGAACACCTACCGGGAGATCAGCTCCTGCAGCTGGTTCGGGGATTTCCAGGCCCGGCGCGCCAACATCCGCGCCAAGGCGAAGGAGGGCAAGCCCGCTTTCGCTCACACCCTGAACGGCAGCGGCCTCGCCGTGGGCCGCACCTGGGTGGCCCTCCTGGAGAACGGCCAGCAGCCGGACGGGAGCATCGTCGTGCCGCAGGCGCTGCGGCCCTACGTGGGCGTCGAGGTCATCCGCTGACGGCAGCGCCCCTTCTCCGCGCCGAAGGCCTGGGCTTCCGGCGCGAGGAGGACTGGATCCTGAAGGACGTGGCCTTCTCGATCGCCCCGGGCGAGGCCCTCGGCGTGAGGGGCCCCAGCGGATCGGGCAAGACCACCCTGCTGTACCTGGCGTTGGGTCTGCTGGAGCCCGCGGAAGGGCAACTGTGGCTGGAGGGTGCGCCCTGGTCGCCGCTTCCCGAACGGGAGCGCCGGGCCCGGCGACCGCGGATCCAGGCCGTGTTCCAGGATCCGGCGGGTAGCCTGCCGCCCCATCGCACCGGCTGGGAGATCCTCCAGGAACCCCTGGAGATCCATCGGCGCGGAGATGCTACGTTCCGGCGGGAAGCCGCGGCCCGGATGGCCGCCCGGGTGAAGTTTCCGGAGGCCTCGCTGGGCCAGCACCCCGAAGCCTGGTCCGGCGGGCTGGCCCAGCGGCTCTGCCTGGCGCGGGCGCTCATGTTGGAACCCGCGCTGCTGGTGCTGGACGAGCCCTTCTCAGCCCTCGACCCCACCCTTGGGGGCCACCTGCTGGCCCTGCTTCTGGAGCTCAAGGCCGAAGGCACGGCCCTGCTGGTGGCCAGTCACGACCCCCGGGCCCTGAATCTGCTGGGCGACCGCTTTCTCGATCTGGCGGCGGGTGGAAGCTACTCCAGCGGCGCTTGTACGGCGCTGGCGCTGATGTAGATTCCGCCCAGGTGGCCCCACAGGCTGCTGAAGCCGGGCCGGCGGCGGCCCTGCTGGTCCAGGGACTGGAGTTCCGCAGACAGCAGCTTTTGCGCCTCACCGGTCTGGATCTCCTGGATCAGGCTGCGGCGGGTCTCGAAGGTGAGGGCGGGGGCGGGCTCGCGAGAGGTGATCCGCGCCACCCACAGCTTGCCGTCCTGGGTCCACAGGAGGGGCGTGGTCTGGTTGACGGCGGTCTCCAGCAGGGCCTTGCGGATGCCCGGGTGGGCGGCCAGATCCCGCAGCCCGCTGAGGGGCGCCGCGGCCTGGTCGGTGACCGGACCCACGGCCGCGAGGCCGCCGGACTTCAGGGCCTGCTCGGCCTTGGCGAGGGTCTGCTTGCGGGCCTCCTCGGCGCGGTAGGCGGCGAGCACCTTGGCGCGGACTTCCTTGAAGGGGGGAACGGCCTCGGGCAGCTCCTCCTGGACGCGGAACAGGATGTAGCGGTCGCCGGCGCGCTGGGGCTTGGACACCTCGCCCACCTTCAGCCGGAACGCCTCGGAAGCGAACTGCGCCAGCTCGGGCAGGCCCTCGGACTGGGCGCCGGGCTCGTTGGCGAAGGGCTGGCTGAGCTGGGCCTGGCTGCCCAGGCTCTTGGCCGCGGAGGCGAGGTCGCCGCCGTTGGCCCGCTTGCGGATCTGCTCGAGGCGCTCCTGGGCGCGGGCGGTGAAGCGGCCTTCGGAGATCTCCTGGGCCAGCTGGTCCTTCACGTCCGCGAACGTCTTCTCGCGGCGGCCCTCCAGCTTGATGAGGTGGATGCCGTACACGGTGCGCACGGGCTGGCTGATCTCGCCGGGTTTCAGGGTCGCGGCGGCGTCCGAGAAGGGCTTGACCATCTTGGAGGCGTTGAACCAGCCCAGGTCGCCGCCGTTGCCCTTGGCGCTGGGATCCTCGCTCAGTTCCTCCGCAGCCTTGGCGAAGTCCTGGCCCTTCACGAGGCGCTCGCGCAGGAGCTGGGCCTTGGCGGCGGCCTCCTGGGCCGGGGCGTCGCCCTCGGCCTTGAACAGGATGTGCCGGGCCTTGAACTCGGTGTAGTCCGCCTTCCGGGCTTCGTAGGCGGCCTTGAGGGAGGCCTCGTCCGTCTGGACGTCCTTGCCCAGGGCGGCGCGGTCCACGGCCACGAACTGGATCACGCGGCGGGGCGGCTGGAGGAAGCGCTCGCCGCCGGTCTTGTAGAAGCCTTCCAGGGACGCGTCCCCGGGATCGGCCACGGCGGCGGCGTCCACGGCGAGGGTGGCCTGCTGGAAGCCCACCTTCTCGTTGCGCAGCCGGTGCTCCACGTCCAGCCAGGCTCCGTCCACGGGGATCTGGAAGGCGGCCTGCTGGATCAACTTCGTGCGCATCAGCTCGTTGCGGAGGTTCCGCTCCTGGAGGGCGGGGTTGAAGCCCGTCTCCTGGAAGATCTGCTTCAGCTCGGCGGTGGACTTCAGGTTGCCCTGGGCGTCCAGCAGAACGGGGTACTGCTTGAGAAAGGCGCGGAGACGGGCGCCCACTTCCTCGTCCGTGACCACCACGTGATGGCGGTCCGCCAGTTCCTCCATCAGCTTCTGGTTCATCAGGTCGCGCAGGGCCTGGGACTGGACGAAGGGCTTGAGGGCCTCGAGGTCCCCCTGCTTGCCGAAGCGCTGGTAGAGCTCCTGCATGTGCTCGGAGAGGTCCCGGAGGAGGATTTCCCGCCCGTAGACCCGCGCCACCACAGTGTCCGGCGTGTCCACCCGCCCGGAGGGGGCCAGGTAGGCCACCAGTCCGAGGAGGACGACGATCATCACGGCCGCCATGGGCGTGCGGTTGGATTTGAAGACCTGGCGGAAGGAACGCAGCATGCGGGGCTCCGGTGGGCGGACCCCCCAGATTACCTCGGGAACGGCTATGGATTACACTGGAATGCTGGAGTGGTTGAATGGCCGTTTTGCCCGTGCTCACCTGGGGGGACCCCCGCCTCAAGAAGAACAGCCTGGACGTCCAGGACTGGACGCCGGAGCTGGAGCAGCTCGTGGCCGACATGTTCGAGACCGCCCTCGCCGAGGAGGGCGTGGGCCTCGCCGCGCCCCAGATCGGGGTGAACCTGAACCTGGCGGTGATCGACTGCTCCTGCGGGGAGGACCCCGACCAGCGGATCGTCCTGATCAATCCGGAGATCACCCAGGAGGAGGGCCTCCAGGTCGGCCCCGAGGGCTGCCTGTCCATCCCCGGCATCCGGGAAGTGCTGGAGCGGCCCCAGAAGGTGACGCTCCGCAACCGCGCCCAGGACGGAAGCTGGCACGAGCTGGTGGGCGAGGATCTCCTGGCCCGGGCCTTCTGCCACGAGATCGACCACCTGCGCGGCCGGCTGTTCGTGGAGTACTTCGGCCCGGTGAAGCGCCAGGTCATCCAGCGCAAGTACCAGAAACAGGGCCGGTGACATGACCCGCATCGCGTTCCTCGGCACCCCCCGCGCGGCCGTCCCGGCCCTGGAGGCCCTGGCCGAGGAAGGCGTCGAGGCCGTGTTCTGCAATCCGGATCGTCCCGCCGGCCGGGGTCGGCATCTGGAAGCGCCGCCGGTGAAGACCGCGGCCCTGGCCCGGGGCCTCGCCGTCCACCAGCCCCAGAGCTGGAAGGCGCCCGAAACCCGCGAGCTGTGGGAATCCCTCCGGATCGACCTGGCGGTGGTGGTGGCCTACGGCCATCTTCTGCCGCGGTGGATGCTGGAATCCTGCCCGCTGGGCGTGTGGAACCTGCACTTCTCGCTCCTGCCCCGGTGGCGGGGCGCGGCGCCCGTGAACCACGCGCTTCTCGCGGGCGACGAGGAAACGGGCGTGAGCCTCATGCGCCTGACCGAAGGGCTGGACGAAGGCCCCGTCCTGGCCCGCGCCCACCGCGACATCGGCCAGGCCGACACGGCGGAAGGCCTGTTGGCGGCCCTGGCCCAGGACGCGGCCGAGCTGTTGATGGACCAGCTGCCCCTGCTCCTGTGCGGATGCGCCAAGCCCGAAGAACAGCATCACGAGCAGGCCACCTACGCGTCGAAGCTCTACAAGGAGATGGGCCGCCTGGATTGGCGGCGCCCCGCGGCGGACCTCCATCGCCAGGTGCGGGCCCTGTGGCCCTGGCCCGGCTCCGAGCTGCGGATGGACGACCAGGCCCTCAAGGTGTGCGGCGTCGGCGCGCTCCGCGCCTGCTACCGCGACCCGGGACAGCTCGTGTGGGGCAAGGAGGGGGCCTGGCTCATCACCCCCGACGGCGCCCTGGAACTCACCCACCTCCAGCGCCCTGGCAAGCCCGTCCAGCCGGCCCTCCAGGCGCTCCAGCCCTGGGGCGCCAGTGGGAGCCGAACGCTGGGCTGATCGGAGGCGCGATGTACCAGCCCATCAACCTGGCCGAGAAATTGACCCGCTTCCAGGATCACTGGGCGCCGCGGGTGGTCGCCGAGATGAACGACACCCAGTTCAAGCTGGCGAAGTTCCAGGGCGAGTTCGTGTGGCACGTGCACGAGGATACGGACGAGGTTTTCCTCGTGCTCCACGGGGAGATGGAGATCGCCTTCCGGGACGGCGCCGTAACCCTGCGGGCCGGGGAGATGTTCGTGGTGCCGAAGGGCCGCGAGCACATCACCCGCGCCGCTTCGGAATGCCAGGTGCTCCTGGTCGAGCCCCGCGGCGTGGTCAACACGGGCGAAGCGGGCGGAGAACTGACGGCGGCCCAGGACGCGTGGATCTGACGTTCAAGAAAGAAGGATCGCCACCAAGACATCAAGAAAAGCTCTCTTCATGGATGCGATTCTTGGCCCGGAGCGTTGGGGATCCGCGTGGTCAAGGAATGAAAGCGGAGGAGCGCGGAAGGGCGGAGAGAAGCGGAATTTTTTCTCTGCTTTTCTCCGTCCCTCGGTGCTCCTCTGCTTTGGGAATGGCTTTTCCCAGGGGCCGGGAAGCCAGGGATACGGGGCTTCGCCGACGCGGAACCGTTCAGGCCAGTCGCGCGGCCACGTCCCGGTAGTCGGGGTCCATCCCGTGGACGGTCTTGAACTCGGCAGCGGCGAGGGCGGCGTGGCCCTGCTGGAGGTAGATCTCGGCCAGGTCGTAGCGGAGGCCGATGCTGTCCTCGGGCGGGAAGCCGGGCGCTTCGATGCCCTGCGCCAGCCACGCGACGGCGGCGTCCAGGTCGCCGCGGGCCTGCTCGCAGATGCTGAGCATCGAGCAGCATTCCAGGGTGCGCTCGGGATCGCCCATGGCGATCTTGAACTCCTCGATGGCGGGCTCGATGAGCATCATCTCCTTGTAGGCGATGCCCAGGTTGTAGTGGGTGTCGTAGTCGTCGCCCTTGACCTGCTTCTCCACGCCCTCGCGGAAGGCGCTGAACAGCTCGTCCACGCTCTGGACCTTCTCCACCACCCGCGTGGCGTCGTGCATCTCCTCGCCCTCGCCGGAATCGAGGAGGGCGGTGCCCAGGACGTCCGTGAGGTCGAAGAAGGAGTTCGCGAAGTCGCTCTCGTCCAGGGCGCCGGCGGCCTTGGCGGCCAGGCCCAGGCGCTCCAGGGCAGCCTCCGCTCGCTCCAGCCGCGCCTTCAGCTCGGGATGGGCCGGGAACTGCAGCAGGGCGTTCTCGATCTCGATCTTGGCTTCCTCGGGGCTGCCGTAATCGAGCTGGAAGTCGATGTCGCCGAGGAAGCTCGCCAGTTCCTCGGACAAGGGCGCGGGCTCGTCGGCGGACAGGGAGGGCAGGGCCTCCAGGATGTCCGGCGCCAGGATCTCCGTGGGCATGGGCGGAAGGGGCGCCGTGGGCGCGGAGAAGATGGACGGATCCGGAAGCGCCTGGGTGGGAACGGGCACCGGCAGGTCCGGTTCCGGCGGCGCGGCGGCCTCCTGAAGGAAGGGCGGCGGACCCGGCAGCGGCGTCAGATCCGTGAGGGTGTCCTCCATCCAGCTCAGGTCGGCATCGTCGAGGGGCGCGGGCGGCGGGACGGGCGGCGGAAGCTCGCGCGGGGGAGCGGGTTCCGCAGCGGCCAGTTCCGCGGCCACCGCGAAGGGATCCGGCGGGAGGAGGGGAAGGTGCTCCTCCAGGGGGATGAGGTCGAAGGCCGGAAGCGGGGCGGGCGGCGGGAGCGGGGCGGAGAGGGGCGGCGAAAGCCGGACCGGCGGAGGCTCGAAATCCGGAAGGTCGAGCGCGATGAGGATGTCCAGGTCGCTCGGTGGAACCGCGGGGGGGGCCGGAAGGGGCGCGGGAGCCGCGGCTTGGACGGGCTGCTGCTGGGGCGGCTCGGGCGGGCGCGAGGCGTTGGGTTCCGGCAGCCCCAGGGTCAGCCGGTGGATGCGGGTGGAACCGGGAAACAGCTGCTCGGCGAGATCCAGCAGGTGCGAGGCTTCCCGCTTCTTCCCGAGCTGCACCACGGCCTGGGCGCTCTGGACGTACTGCATCTGGACCTTGGTGAGGTGCCCCGTGCTCCGGTGGACCGCCACCACGGCTTCGATGAGGGTGAGATCCGACGGGTCCAGCTCCAGCGCCTTCCGGTAGGTCTCCACGGCGCGCTCGGGGCTGCCGCCCCGCAAAAGGGATTCGGCTTCCCGCGCGAGCTGGTCGATCCGCAGGCGGCGGACGGGATCCAGGTCCGTCTCGCCCCCGTGACGGGTGACCTCGTGCGCGGCGGGCGCCTGGAATCCCGCGTTCCCGCCGAAAGGCACGGCCAGCGCGGCGCCCGGAGAGGCGCCCAGGGCCTGGATCTGGCTCGCCAACTGGGCGGTGAGGTTCTCGTCCTTGCCCTCGGAAACCAGCCCGTAGGCGCTCTGGAGGGCGTGGATCTGGTCCGCGCGGTTTCCGCTCTGGTGGGCGACTTCCGCCAGGAGGAGCCAGGCCTCGGTTCCCAACTGGCCCTGGAGGGCGGTGCGGAGGGTACGGCCGACGGTGTCGCCGGAGCCCCGGCGGGCCAATTCCCGGGCGATGGGGGCGAACAGGCGGAGCCCTTCTTCTCCGCGCCCGGAGGCGGCCAGGTTGCGGAGCGCCTTCTCGCAGAGGGGCAGGGACTTGTCGGGAAGCTGGGCCACTTCCGCCAGGGCCTCCAGGGCGCGGTCGGGGTGGCCGCTCCGCAGCTCGATCTCCGCCAGGGCCTCCAGCAGCTCCATGTTGCGGGGATTGCTGGCGAGGCCCTCGCGCAGGTGCTGGGCGGCGGTGGTGTAGTCGCCCTGGATGACGCCCAGGCGGCTCTGGGTCAGGAAGACCTGGGGCGTGGAGACCATCGCCTTGGCCCGCTCCAGGATCTGGCTGGCCTCCCCGTGCATCTGCTCCATGGCGAGGGATTCGGCCACCTCCAGGTAGATGCCTGCGGCCCGGTCCTTCATCCCCTCCTTGTTGTAGAGGTCCGCCAGCCGGACCTTCATCTTCAGGTTCTTGGGATCCAGGTCCACGACCTTGTTGAAGGCCTCCAGGGCGCGCTTGATCAGGCCCTTCTTCTGGAAGTACTCGGCCACCTGCATGTGGACTTTCACCGCGTCCGTGATCTTGTTCATCTGGCGGTAGAGGTCCGCCAGGCGCTGGGCGGCGTCGATGTCCTCCGGGGCGTTGCGCACCACCTTCTGGAAGATGGCGGCGGCGCGGGCGTGGAAGCCGTCGCGCTCGTAGGCCCCGCCCAGCCGCTTGTGGATCTCCACCCCTTCCTTCACGCGCCCGATCTGGATGCACAGGTCGCCGATCTGGTTGAGGGTGTTGTAGTCCTTCGGATTGTCCTCGACCAGCTTCTGGAACTCGTCGATGGCCCGCTCGACCCGGCCGGCCGTGAGGAGCCTGTCGGCCTCCTTCTTCACTTTGACGCGGTCGATGGCCATTCGCTGCCTCGGGATGCCTGCGGGGTTCGGAAAGTGTAGGCGGGGGAATTCCCCGTGAACAGGCCTACCGGAAATGGCTTCCCGTGAAGCTGTGGGGCAGCAGGTCCTCGATCCGGTGCAGCTCCCGCGTCTCCCGGTTGGCGAGCAGGATGGGCAGCCTTTCCGCAAACTCGGCGAGGGCCTGGCGGCAGGCCCCGCAGGGCGGCGTGAGCCGGGGCGCTTCCGTCACCACCACCGCGGCCACCAGCCCGCCCGGCCGGAGCCCCGCGGCCACCGCCGCGCTGAGGGCGCCCCGCTCGGCGCACAGGGTGACGGGATAGGCGGCGTTCTCGACGTTGCACCCGCCCACCACCTCACCGGTAGCCGTGAGCAGGGCGGCGCCCACCTGGAAATGGGAATAGGGCGCGTGGGCGTTCCCCCGGGCCTTCCAGGCGGCCTCCAGGAGCGGGGTCCAGGCCGCGGAACGGGGATCGTCGAACACCAGTGCCTCCTGAGGTGGGTTCAGTCTAGCGGAGCTTCCGCAGCGCTCCGGGAGTTCTCGGCGGGCTGCGCCCGGGCCTGGGCCAGCGCGCGCCAGCAGGCGGTATGGCCGCGCACCTCGCGGGCGCCCGCGGCGCCGTGGAGTTCCAGGCTGACGTCGCGCTTCTGGAGGCAGGCCTGGAGCACCGCGCCCGACAGCCGCTCCAGCTCGCCTTCGAAAGCGGCGCCCGGAGGCCAGGCGGAGAGGTCGAGGCGCAAATGGAGTCCCAGCGGGCGCTCCTCCTCGAAGGTCCTCACCCAGGGCTCGCGGCGCTGCGCCGTGCGCTTCCAGTGGACCCGCCCGGGCGGATCCCCCGCGCGGAGGGGCCGCGCGCCTTCCGCGCTGCTGGCGCCCTCCTGCGAAAGGGTGCGGTGGCCTTCTCCGCGCCAGGCGGTGGGCGCGGCGGGCGGCGTGCGCGGATGGGGGAGCACCAGGACGCGGTGGTCCAGATCGAGAAAGCGGGACTTCTCCAGCAGGCCGAAGGGAAAGCGGGTGCGCAGCTCCAGGCGCCGGACGCGGGTCCAGCCGCGATGGGCGGCCCGGGTCTGGAAGACCACCACCGTGTCGCCGCCCCGTTCCGCGGCACCGAGGAAGGTGGGTTGGACTTCGCCATCCTCCAGGGTGAGGGCCAGCTCCAGCCCGCGGATCCGCCCCCGGCCCGCGTCGGCGAGGCGCAGGCGGAGCCCGCCCCGCACCCGGGCGAAGAGGTTGCCTTCCTCCACGCCCACCACCCGCAGGCCCTGGAGGGCGCGCCGGCTGAGGGCCCCGGAGACCAGGAAGGCGCCGAGCAGGAGGGAGAACACCAGGTAGAGCAGGTTGTTGCCCGTATTCACCGAAAAGGCGCCCACGGCGAGCAGGGCGAGGAGGTACTGGACGCCCAGCCCCGTCAGGGACAGGCGCAGGCGGCGGTCGCTCCACAGCTTCATGGCCTCCAGCCTAGCGGCGGCGCTGCCGGCCCGTGGCGGAAACCGCCTGATAGCATGAACCTTCTTCCCAAGGTTTCCATGATCTCCCGGCTCTTCCGCACGAAACCCATCGAGCAGATCCAGGCCCGCGCGGAGGAACCGGATCACGGCGGCCTCCGCCGCACCCTGACCGCCTGGGATCTGGCGCTGCTGGGCGTGGGCGCGATCATCGGCGCGGGCATCCTGTCGGCGCTGGGTACGGGGCTCGCCGGCGGGTTCGATTCCACCTTCGGCGTGACGCGCCCGGCGGCGGGTCCCGCCCTGATCATCAGCTTCCTGATGACGGCCCTGGCGTGCGGATTCACGGCCCTCTGCTACGCGGAATTCGCGAGCATGATCCCCGCCTCGGGGAGCGCCTACACCTACACCTACGCCACCCTCGGCGAGCTGATGGCCTGGATCATCGGGTGGGACCTGCTGCTGGAGTACGCCGTCTCCAACGTGGCCGTGGCCATCAGCTGGGGCAGCTACATGGACAACCTGCTCCAGGGCGTGGGCCTGCACATCCCCCGCTGGCTGAGCATGGATCCGCGGACGATGCTCTTTCCCACGGAGGCTTTCGCCGCGGCCCACCCGGGCGCGCTGGCGTTTTCCGACAAACTCCATTACCTGGCCCAGGCCCATGCGGGCGCCCTCGACGGCGCCGCGGCCTTCGCCAATTGGGAGGTGCTGAGGACCGCGCCCCGCCTGGGCGGAGTCCCCCTCGGCATGAACCTCCTGGCCATGCTGATCACCATCGCCATCACCGCCCTGTGCATCTGGGGCGTCAAGGAGAGCGTCCGCGCCAACAACATCATGGTGACGGTGAAGGTGGCCCTTCTCCTGGTCGTGATCGCGGTGGGCGCCTTCTACGTCAAGCCGGCGAACTTCCACCCCTTCTCGCCCAACGGGTGGAAGGGCATCCAGGCCGGCGCCGCCATCATCTTCTTCGCCTTCATCGGGTTCGACGCCGTCAGCACCACGGCCGAGGAATGCCGCGATCCCGCCCGGGACATGCCGCGGGGGATCATCGGGAGCCTGGCGATCTGCACGGTGATCTACGTCGGCGTGTGCGCGGTGGTCGCGGGGATCCTGCCCTACACCGCCTACCACGGCATCGCCGATCCCATCGCCCACGCCTTCACCGCCATCGGGATGAACCGGATCTCCGCCCTGGTCAGCGTGGGCGCGGTGGTGGCGCTGGGCAGCGCCCTGCTCGTCTACCAGATGGCCCAGCCGCGGATCTTCATGGTGATGAGCCGGGACGGTCTTCTGCCGCCGTGGTTCGGGAAGGTGAGCCCCCGCTTCCGCACACCCGTAAACGCCACCCTCCTGACCGGCGTCATCGTCCTGTTTCCCGCGGGCTTCATGAACATCGACGAGATCATCGAGCTGACCAACATCGGGACCCTGTTCGCCTTCATCCTGGTGTGTGCCGGAATCCTGGTCCTGCGGGTGAAGCGGCCCCGGGCCGAGCGCCGCTTCCGCGCCCCCGCCGTGTGGATCACCGCGCCGCTGGGGATCCTGTTCTGCCTGTGGCTCGCCCTGGGCCTGCCGCGCCACACCTGGCAGCGGTTCTGGGTCTGGCTGGGTTTGGGCCTTCTCGCCTACTTCCTCTACAGCGCCCGCCACAGCCGCCTGGGCCGCGCGGAGTGAACCGCGAAAAGAGGGAAACCGCGAAAGGCGCGAATGGGCGCGAAAAAAGAAAGGGAACTTCCCTGGCGTTAGGCCAATGAGCGATCAAGACCCAAGAAAAGCTCCATCGGAGATGCGGTTCTTCGCCGTGGTGGTGATCCTTATCTTTTGAATTCAACTTGGCATTAGATCCTTTTTTCGCGCGCCCGCAGGGCGATTCGCGCTTTTCGTGGTTCCCATCTTTGCTGCGGTTCCCGGCTTGCCCGGGGGAGGCGGTTCCGCGCATCCTGACGGGATGTTCACGGGACTGATCCGGCACCTCGGCACCCTCGAATCCCGCGTCCCGCGGAGAGGCGGCGCTCGGCTGCGCATCACGGCGTCGGCGGAGCTTCTGGCCCGGGCGGAGCGCGGCGCCAGCATCGCCGTGAACGGCGCCTGCCTCACCAGCGCCGACGCGGACGCCCGCGCGTGGGAAGCGGATCTCAGCGAGGAGACCCTGGCGAAGACCACCCTGGGCCGCCTGGCGCCGGGAGCGCTGCTTCACCTGGAGCCCGCCCTGCGGGTGGGCGATCCCCTCGATGGTCACCTGGTGGCTGGCCACGTGGACGGCGTGGGCCAACTCCTGGAGCGCCCCCATGGCACCGCGGACGAGGGCATCTGGCGCTTCGCCATGCCCGCGGCGCTGGCCCCCATGACCGCGGCGAAGGGCTCCGTCACCGTCGACGGGATCTCGCTGACGGTGGTCGAGTGCGGCGTCGACTGGTTCACGGTGGCGCTGATTCCCGAGACCGTGGCGGTCACCGCCCTGAAGGGCATGCGCCCCGGCGATCCCATCAACCTGGAGGCCGATCCCGTGGGCCGCTTCGTGGCGCGGGCCCTGGCGCTCCGCACCAGCGACGACCGCTTGGCCCGCTTCGCCCGCCAAGGGTGGGGCGGCTGATAAAAAGACCCCCACCGAGACACCAAGAAAAACGATGGGGAATCTCTGGATTCTGACTTGGTGTCTTGGTGTCTTGGTGGTGAGAAAGTCTTTTTCGGCTGGGCGTGCCGCTACTCCCGCGCGCCCTTGCGGATGCGGTCCATCTCGCGCTTCTGCTCGCGCTGCTTGAGGGCCTCGCGCTTGTCGCCGTGGGCCTTGCCTTCCGCCAGGGCCACTTTGACTTTGATCTTCCCCTTGTCGTTCAGGTAGATGGCCAGGGGGATGATGGTGAGGCCCTTGCGCACCACTTTGGCGGTCATCTTCGTGATCTCCGCTTTGTGCAGCAGCAGCTTGCGGGCGCGCAGGGGCTCGTGGTTGGCGTAGGTCCCGAATTCGTAGGGCGAGATGTGGGCCTGCTTCAGCCACAGTTCGCCGCCGACCGCGTCGACGTAGGCGTCCTGAAGCTGGCCCAGGCCAGCCCGCAGGGCCTTCACCTCGGTGCCCTGGAGCGAGATCCCGGCCTCCCACGTCTCCAGGACGTGGTAGTCGTGCAGGGCTTTGCGGTTGCGGACCAGATCCTCGGACATGAGGCCATTGTAGCCGCCGGTAGACTGGAGCTTTTGGGACGCCTCGATGCTGCAGAAGATCCTCGCCCCGATCGTCGCCTGGATGGTGGCCGTGATGGCCGCCATGGGCCCCCTCGGCGTCATGCTGCTGATGGCCATCGAGAGCGCGTGCATCCCGCTGCCCAGCGAAGTGATCATGCCCTTCGCGGGCTACCTCGCCTACAAGGGCCAGCTCACGTTCTTCGGCCTCGGCGCGGGCAATCCGATCACCCAGATCTGGATCGCGGGATTCTTCGGCGCCCTGGGCTGCAACCTGGGGAGCATCCCCGCCTACGAGGTGGGTGCCTGGGGCGGCCGCCGCGCCGTCGAGAAGTACGGCCGCTACATCTGGCTGCACACGGGCCACCTCGACCAGGCCCATCGCTTCTTTGAGCGCTTCGGCAGCGCCGCCATCTTCATCGGCCGCCTTCTGCCGGTGGTGCGCACCTTCATCGCCCTCCCCGCCGGGATCGCGAAGATGGACCGCACCCGCTTCCACATCTACACCTTCCTGGGCAGCCTGCCCTGGTGCCTGGCCCTCGCCTGGGTGGGCTACAAGCTCGGCGAGAAGTGGAACACCCTCGGCGCCTACTTCCACAAACTGGACGCCGTCATCGGCGCGGTGATCATCGCCGGCGTCGCATGGTTCGTGTACGACCACTTCAAGCACCGGACGCGCTCCGGAGCGTGACGTGGCCGACCGCAGGCGGGAGATGACTTCCGACGTGGCCCTGCGCCGGACCCTCCAGGAAGCCCAGGCCTGTTTGAACCAGGGGGACCTCCGCGGAGCGGAAGCGGCCATGAAGCAGGCCGTCGCCTTGGATGGAGCCTGCGTGCCGGCGCTGTTCAACCTGGGCAATTTGGCCCTCGATCGAGGGGACGCGGTCGAAGCGGCGGGCTGGTTCGAGCGGGTTCTCGCCGTTCAGCGGGACCTGCTCCCGGCCGTCCAAAACCTGGGCGCCGCTCGGCTCCAGCTGGGCCAGCTCGCGGAGGCCCGGGCGGCCTTCGAGCGGATTCTGATCCTCGATCCCGGCCAGGCGGGGGCCTGCCACAACTTGGGGGTGGTGCTGATGCGCCTCGGCCAGGCGGACGAGGCCGAGGCCTGCTTCCGGCGGACCCTCGCGGCCGACCCCGGATTCACGGACGCCACCCTCAACTTGGCCTTCCTGCGCCTGGAGGATGGCGCGCCCGCTGAGGCGGAGGCACTGATCCGCGAACTCCTGGCCCGGGAGCCCGCCTGCGCGGCCGCCCACAACACCCTGGGAGCCATGCTGGAACAGGCGGGAGCGGACCCGGAGGCCCTGGCGGCCTACCGCCGGGCGGCCGCTCTGGAGCCAGCCTCGGCCGACCTGCGGTTCAATCTGGCCACCCACCTGCTGCGGATGGGGCATTGGGAAGAAGGCTGGGCCGTTTTCGAGGCGCGGCTCCAGACCCAGTTCTATCCGCCCCGGTCCGCAGTGGCGCCCCGGTGGGATGGCCGGGAGAGCGCGGGGCCGCTGCTGGTGTTGGCGGAGCAGGGACTGGGCGATACGCTCCAGTTCTGCCGCTACCTGCGCGAACTGCCACCCTCGCTGGAGCCCGTCTTCGTCGTGCAGCCGGGGCTGGAGGGGCTGCTCGGGCGGGTGCCCGGCGCCGCCCGGGTGGTGGCCTGCGACCTTCGGGCGCCCCTGCCGGAGGACTTCGGCTGCCGGTTCCAGATTCCTCTGCTGTCGCTGCCGGGCCTGCTGGGGACTCGAGAGGAGAGCATCCCGTCCTGGATTCCCTACCTGCATCCCTCCGCGGAACGACGCGCGCCGTTTCAGGCGGAGCTGGCCGCCGTTCAGGGATTACGCGTGGGGCTGGTGTTCGCGGGCAATCCCGGTCACCTGCGGGACCGGATGCGCTCCTGTCCGTTTGCGGAGTTCGGACCGTTACTGGATCGGCGGGAGGTCACCTTCTTTAGCCTGCAGCAGGGAATGGCGGCCGCGGCGGTGGACGGCGATTTCCGGATCCGCGACTGGGCTCCTCGCTGCCTCGATCCGGAGGACCTCGCAGCGGCCCTCGCCTGTCTGGATTTGCTGATGACGGTGGACACCATGCCCGCCCACTTGGCCGGCGCGCTTGGGAAGCCCACTTGGATCCTGCTGGATGCCACGCCCGACTGGCGATGGATGCGCCAGCGGAGCGATTCGCCCTGGTACCCGACGGTGCGGTTGTTCCGCCAGCCGATGCAGGGGGACTGGGCCTCGGTGATCCGCGACGTGGGCGTCGCGTTGGATTCGCTCAGCCCGCGAACCGATCCGTAGCCGCCACCAGCGCGCGCGAAATGCCCGGTTCGGTGGCGCTGTGGCCGGCGTCGGGGACGATGATCAGGTCGGCTTCGGGCCACGCTCGGGACAGCGCCCAGGCGCTTTCCACGGGGCAGACCACATCGTAGCGGCCCTGGACGATGGCGCCGGGGATTCCGTGCAGCTTCGAGGCGTCGCGCAGGAGCTGGGCCTCCTCCATCCAGCCCTTGTTCAGGAAGTAGTGGCACTCGATTCGCGCGAAGGCGAGGGTGGTGTCGTCCTGGCCGTAGGAGGCGACGAAATCGGGATCGGGCAGCAGCTTGCTCGTGGCCCCTTCCCAGATGCTCCAGGTCTTGGCGGCGGGGAGGTTCACAGCGGGATCCTCGCTCATCAGCCGCTGCGCGTAGGCCCGCAGGAAATCGCCGCGCTCGGCTTCGGGAATGGCGTCGCGGTAGGGTTCCCAGGCGTCCGGGAACAGGCGGCTGGCGCCCTCCTGGTAGAGCCAGTCCACTTCCCGCTGGCGCAGGAGGAAGACGCCGCGGAGGATCAGCTCCGTCACGCGCTCCGGGTGCGCTTCCGCGTAGGCCACGCCGAGGGTGGCGCCCCAGGAGCCGCCGAAGACCATCCATGTGTCGATGCCCAGGCGCTCCCGAATGCGCTCGACATCCGCCACCAGGTCCCAGGTGGTGTTCTCGCGCACCTCGGCGTAGGGCGCGCTCTGGCCGCAGCCCCGCTGGTCGAAGAGGACGATGCGGTACTTCTCCGGGTCGAAGAACCGGCGGTGCTTGGGGCTGGTGCCGCCGCCGGGGCCGCCGTGGAGGAAGACCACGGGCTTGCCCGCGGGATTCCCGCTCTCCTCCACGTACAGCTCGTGGAGGTCCGATACCTTCAATCGGTGGACGGCGTAGGGCTCGACGGGCGGGTAGAGCCAGCTGAGGGGGTCCTTGCGCAGGGACATCGGAAACTCCTAGACGAAGAACAGCGCGGCAGCGCCGGCGAGCGCCAGCAGCGTCCCGAGGATCGCATGGGTTCCCACCTTCTCTTTGAACGCGAGGTGGGAGATCGGCAGCAGCAGAACGGGCGAAAGGGACATCAGCGTCGCCGCCACGCCCATGGACGTGCGGGCGATGGCCACCAGGGACAGCACCACGCCCAGCACCGGCCCCGTGACCGCGCCCAGGCCGATGAAGGCGGTGGCCCGGCCGTCGCGCAGCCCCGAGAGGGCGCCCTCCAAGCGGCCGGTGGCGCCGAAGCTGAGGAGCAACGCCACCGTGCCCGCGGTCACGCGGATGAGGTTGGCCGAGATCGGAGGGAAGCCTCCCGCCAGGCCGAATTGGCTGAAGATCAGCCCCACGGATTGGCCCAGCGCGCCACCCACGCCCAGCAGGATGCCGCGCCACAGCTGGGGATGGGTTTCCCGCTCGCCGCCATCCCACACCACCCATGCGATGCCGCCGAGGGTGAGCGCCATGGCCGCGACCTTGGCGAGGCCCAGGGTCTGTCCCAGGAATGCCCAGGCCAGGATGGCGCTGAAGAGCGGCGACAGCGTCATCAGCAGCATCGCCAGGCGCGCGCCGATGAGGACGAATGCCTCGAAGAGCACGGCGTCGCCCGCCGCGAAGCCGATGAGCCCCGACACGCCGAGCCAGCCCAGCCGCGCTCCGCCCGCGCCCCAGGGGAACGCGCTGCCGTAAAGGAGCCAGTGGACGAGGACCAGCACCGCCCAGGCCATCAACAGGCGGAGCAGGTTGACGGAGGCGGAGCCCACGCGGCGGCCCGCGAGGGTGAAGCACACGGAATTGAGCGACCAGCAGGCCGAGGTGAGCAGGGCCGCGATCTCGCCCGCGTGGCTCACGTGAACATCTCCAGGATCCCGTTGCTGACCAGCATCCCGCGGGAAGTCAGGCTCACCCGTCCGTCGTCCCACGCGACCAGCCCCTCCTTCGCCAGCGCGCGCAGCCGGGCCTCCCAGCCGTCCGCCAGGGGGCGCAGGTTCCGAGCTTCCGCCTCCGTGCGGAGGGCGTTCCAGTCCACCCCGCGGTGGAGGCGGAGGCCGAGGAGGGGGATCTCCGCCAGGGCTTCGGCGGCGTCCAGTTCCTGGAGGTCCACCGCGCCGCGGCCCGCCGTCCAGGCAGCGATGACGCCCGATTCGGTCCAGCGGAAGGAGCCCAACTGCGAGGCGGCACCAGGCCCCAGTCCCAGGTAGGGCCGCCGCTCCCAGTAGCGGGTGTTGTGGATGGACTCGGCTCCCGGGCGGGCGTAGTTGCTGATCTCGTAGGGGGCCAATCCCAGATCGGGCAGCTCGGTCTGGAGGGCCTCGAAGGCGTCGGCCACCGCGTCCTCCGAGGGGAGCGCCAGCCGCCCGGCGTCGATCTCGGCGCGGAGCGGGCACGCCTTGTCCAGGTCCAGCAGGTAGACGCTCAGGTGGTCGATGCCGGTGGCGGCGAGGGTCCGGGCGTCCTCCACCACTTTGGACAGGGACTGTCCAGGAATTCCCACCATCAAGTCCGCGCTGCGGCGCAGGAATCCCGCCTGCTCCGCGAGTTCCAGGGCCTCCAGCGCCTGCGCGGCGCCGTGGATCCGGCCCAGCCGCGACAGCAGGCCGTCGTCCAGGGCCTGGACGCCGAGGCTGATGCGGTCCCAGCCCAGGTTCCGGGCATGGCGGAGCCAGCCGAGGTCGATGGTTCCGGGATTGGCCTCCAGGGTGGCCTCCACGAGGGGGCGGAGGTCGAAGGCCCCGCGGAGGGCCATGGTCAGTTCTTCCAGCTCCTCCTCGGAGAGCAGGGAGGGCGTGCCTCCGCCGAGGTAGAGGGTGTCCACCGCGGGGCGGCCCAGCGCCTCGCCCCAGCGCTGGATATGCGACACCAACTGTCCGATCGTGGCGGGCTGGAGGTCGCGGTCCCGGGTCGTGGTGAAGGAGCAGTAGGTGCAGCGGTCCAGGCAGAAGGGGATGTGAAGGTACACGCCCAGGGGCTCGGCCTGCGCCGCCGCCCGAAGCGCGGGCATCCGCTCCGCCAGGGGCGGCGGCAGGTCAGGGCTCAACCATCACCTGCTTCACGGTGTCGCGCAGGACCGCCACTTCCTGCGGGAACCGCCAGGGGACTTCGGTGGGTTCCCCCGCGCGGTCCACGGCCCCGTAGCCTCGCTGAAGCAGGGCCCGGCGCTCAGGACTCGGGGGGCGACCGGCGCCCATGTGGCGCTCCAACAGCTCCAGGTTCCGGCGCAGGCGGACGGCCTGGGGATGGTAGAGGAAGAGGGTCAGCAGGAGGTGTCCCAGGGCGAGGCCCGCGAGCAGGAAACCCCCCAGCAGCGGAAGCCGGACCGAGGGCTGGGCGCCCAGGGCGAGCCACCAGCCCATCAGCCCGAGCAGGGCCACGGACAGGAGGGGAAGCGCCGGGCGCATCCACAGTCCTCCGCCCCACAGCGAATCGTCGATCAGCGAATCCGCGGCGGCCTCCAGGGCGCGGCGGTTGCCTTCCGCCCGGGCCCGCGCCAGATGGGCATCCAGCGCGGCCCACGTCTCCGCCTGGGCGGGGCTGAGTTCAGGGGAAGGGAGAAGATCCGCTCCGGGCTTCCGGAGCGCCGGAGTCTCGGCCGCGCCCGCCTTGCGCGATTCCATGGCCAGCGAAGGCGCGCCCTGCAGGATCTCGGCATCCGCCGGCGGCGGCGTGTTGGTGATGTGCACCTGGCCCGCGGGATCGCGCCAGTAGTAGGTGCGCGGGGAGGGACCGGCGAGGGCCAGGAGCAGCAGCGCCGCCCCGAGGGTCATCGGCGCCCCTCAGAAATGGGCATCGAGGGCCTCGCACCAGAAGTGGTAGATCATCTGGTGGACTTCCTGGATGCGGGCGGTGACGGAAGAAGGCACCACCAGCGCGTCGTCCATGAGCCCGGCCAGCTGGCCGCCGTCCCGGCCCAGGAGGCCGAGGGTTCGGACGCCCAGCTCCTTGGCGGAGGCCACGGCGCGGAGGACGTTGGGGCTGTTGCCGCTGGTGCTGATCCCGATCAGCAGGTCGCCGGGTCGTCCGAGGGCCTCCACTTGGCGGGAGAACACCTGGTCGAACCCGTAGTCGTTGCCGATGGCTGTCAGCGCGGAGGTATCGGTGGTGAGGGCGATCCCTGCCAGGGCGCGGCGTTCCTTGAGGTAGCGTCCGCTTAGCTCGGCGGCCAGGTGCTGGGCGTCGGCAGCGCTTCCGCCGTTGCCGCAGACGAGGATCCGCGCGCCCCGGCGCAGCCGCTCGGCCATGTCGTCGGCCTGGGCGAGGATGCGGTCCATCTCCTGCTCGAAGAAGGCCTGCTTCAGCTGGATGGAGTCCTGGACGTGCCTGAGAAGGGTCTGTCGCATGGACGCGATTGTGACAGCAAATCCCTCCCCGAATCCCGCAGGGGCTGGCAAACTGCGGGAAGCCTTGCCCTTGTTGAGCGCGACATCCCATGGAATGGACTGCCCTCAAACACGCCCTCCTGGCCCACCTCCCGGTGGCCACGGGCCTGCTGTTGCCCTGGGCGCTGCTCGCTTCCCAACGGGCGGGGCGGGGGATCCGGCCCTGGTGGACCGTCGCCCGCTACCTGGGCCTCGCGGGGGCCGTCGGCCTCCTGGCGGCCCTGGTCAGCGGCGTGGCCGCGGGATGGCATCAGGCGCTCATTCCCCGCGGGCACCTCTTCCCCGCGCCGGCCGCGGGCCACGGGATGGAAGGGCTGCTGTTCCGCCACGCCGTTCTGGCCCTGGCTTCGCTGCCCCTGGGAGCGGGCGCGGTATGGGCCATGACGCGCCGCCGGAAGGACCACCAGAGCCTGGGCCTCCTCGCCCTTTTCTTGGGGCTCGGCTGGTGCGCCGCCCTCCTCGCCGCGGGCTACAGCGGGTTCACCCTGGCCCACCGGACGCGCTCCGAACCGGCGCCGGTCGCGGTTCTTCCCCCACCGCCCGCGCCCGTTCCCCCCGATCCCGAAGCCGCCGCGCCGCTGCGGGCTCTGGATTTCGCCGCGCTGGAGCCCATCCAATCCGACCCCGTGAAGTCCCCCGCCCATGGCGGCCGTTGGATCCGCGCCTGGGCGAGCCCCGGAGCCGCCGCGGCCTACCGCGCCGGACAGCCCCTGCCCGTCGGCGCCTTCATCGTCCTGTCCACCTGGGAAGACCGCTGGGGCCGCCCCGGCCCGGATCCCGGTCCCGTCTACGCCCTGGAAATGAAGGAATCGGGCCCCTCCCTGACCTTCTACTGGCCCCGCGTCCCGGCGGAACGGCAGAGCGAAACCGGCGGCCAAGCGCGGGTGTACTGGCGCGGTCAGGACGCCGGATTGGACGCCTGCCGCACCTGCCACGCCGCCGGCATGGCCGACCCTGCCCAGCGCAGCCGGTGGCGGGTGCCGAAGCTCAAGATCGAAGCGACCGAAAGCCTTGGACGTTAAGGTTAATAAGGTAGATTAATATCACTCAAAAATAGGTTATGCGGTTAATCCTTCCGTGAGCGTGAGGTGCCTAATGACCCAAGCACTTTTCTATCCATGGATTGATATCCAGGACGACGCATGGCTCAAGACCGCCCTTCTCTACTGGGACTCGGTACGAACCATCGTCCCTGAATCCGTTGATGCGCCCTATTCCACCGATACTGGCCGGGCTCTGCAAGAGGCAGAGTTCCTTATTCCTCTGCGTGTGCAGTCCGGCATGGGGGAGATTGAGGAACTCGTGGAGGATGTTTTGGCATACTTGGCCACGGCCGAAAGTGCAGAGCTTTTCATCGCCGAACGCAGCGGGCGTCGGTATGACCTTCATGTGGAGAAACTGCCTTACCAGCTCGGGAGGCTCGCCGACATTCACTCGGAGAAGCTGCCTTACGAAATACGTCACATGCTGCGTGACTTGACTGAATCATCTAATCGCGGCGGCGACTGGTTACGCGTGGATGAGAGGCTCGCCAACTTCTACATGACATTACTTGCAACCCGGCTTTCAGAGCGTGTGGGAGCGAGGTTGGTCACCTCGCTCGCTGCAGCGGACAGACTCGCGGTAAGGGCGCGTTTAGATGCCCAATTGAATGGAGCTATCCCGTGGGGTGTGCATTCTCACGGGCGCCACCGGCGCGAGTACGAAGCCTTTGGTCCACGCCACAGCATGCCACGGCATCTTGCACCGGGGATGCTGGCCAACTTGGCGATCGAACGAATTGGAGTGGCACCGGATACGCCCATTGATCGATTAATAGAGTTTCGAGAGAGGCATAGGGATGAGCTTGCCCAATTCCGAACGAAGATCGAACAGCTTGCCACTTCTGTTGAGCAGGACCTCCCAGTAGAAGCTCTTGGGCAGCACATCATGGATCTCTATACGGGAGAAGTTGTACCTGCCATCTCAAATTTAAGGGCTGCGCTCGGTGGTCGCAAAATTAAGTGGCTGAGTGGTGGTCTTCAGCAGGTCACATTCTTATCCGCCAGTTCCTCAACGATGCTTGTGATGGCGGGTCTGACAGGGCCTAAAGCGCTGCTCGCTGGGGTGGGGATCTCGCTGGTAGCAACCGGAGTTATCTACAACGCTGACAAGCAGGAGTCGCTTCGAAATAATCCATTTACTTATCTTCTCTCGATAGATCGGGAACTTGCGTGAAGTAAGGCCCCTTCGTGGTGGACCTTCATTCCGCCGGAGCAAATACTTCCCGCGGTTTTCCCGCACCCCGATCCGGTCCGACCAGTCCTTCCGATTCCATCCGATCGATGAGCCTCGCGGCGCGGCCGTAGCCGAGATTCAGTTTGCGCTGGAGGAGGCTGGTGCTGGCTTTGCGCTCGCGGGTGACGACGGCGACGGCGCGCTGGTAGATGTCGTCGCCGCCGGTGCTGGGCGCGTCGGGATCGTCGATCAGGGCGTCTTCCTCGGCCTCCATGGCGCTGATCAGAGCCTGGTTGTAGTCGGGGCGGCCCCGCTCGCGCAGCCAGGTGACAAGGCGCAGGGTCTCGTCCTCGGTGAGGAAGGGCGCGTGGATGCGCTTGGGATGGCTGGCGCCGTTGGGCAGGAACAGGGCGTCGCCCGCGCCCAGCAGCTGCTCGCCGCCGCCGGAATCCAGGATGGTGCGGCTGTCGATCTTGGTGCGAACGCGGTAGCTGAGGCGGCTGGGGAGGTTGGCCTTGATGACGCCGGTGACCACGTCCACGGAGGGGCGCTGGGTGGCGAGGATCAGGTGGATGCCCACGGCCCGGGCCTTCTGGGCGATGCGCGCGATGCTGTCCTCCACCTCGCTGCGGGCGACCATCATCAGGTCGGCCAGCTCGTCGATGACCACCACCACGTGGGGCATGGGCTCCAGGACGGACGGCCGGTCCAGCCAGCGGGGATTGGGCGTGCGCTCGGAGATGTCCAGCGATCCGCCGGCTTCGGCCACCTTGGTGTTGAACCCCTTCAGGTCGCGGACGCTGAGGAGCGCCAGGCGGCGATAGCGGTCCTCCATCTGCGCCACCACCCACTTCAGGACGCGGCCCGCCTCCTTCATGTCCGTGACCACCGGCGCCCACAGGTGGGGGATGTCCTCGTAGACGCCCAGCTCCACCATCTTGGGATCCACCAGGATGAGCTTCACCTCGTCGGGCAGGGCGCGGACGAGGCAGGAGCAGATCATGGCGTTCACGCCGACGCTCTTGCCGCTGCCGGTGCTGCCGCCGATGAGCAGGTGCGGCATCTTGGTGAGGTCGGCCACCACAGGCCGGCCCGCGATGTCCTTGCCCAGCGCGATCTGCAGGAGCCCGCCCGCGTCGCGGAACGCCGGGCTGTCGATGACTTCGCGGAAGGTGATGATCTCGCGCTTGGGATTGGGAACCTCGATGCCCACGAGGTTCCGGCCGGGGATGCGGTCCATCCGCACGGCTTCGGCCTGCAGGGCCAGCGCCAGGTCCTCTTCCATGCCCAGGATGCGCGACAGGGGGATGCCCGCGTCGGGCTGGAACTCGAAGACCGTGACCACGGGGCCGGGCTGCATTCCGGTGACCGCGCCCTTGATCTTGAATTCGGACAGTTTCTGTCCAATCCGTTCCTTGATGGACTCCAGCAGGGCCAGGTCCGCCTTGGCGTGCTGGCCCGGCGGATCGAAGAGGCGGCGCGGCGGCAGGCTCTCCCGCTCGGCGATGGAGGGCTTCGGCGGGTCGGGGGGCAGGGGCGGAAGGGGGCGCGCGGGCGTGGGCTCCGTCAGCGGCAGCGGCGGCTGGACGATCTCCCGCCCGAAGCGGTCCTTCGCCACCTGGGGCTGAGCCAAGGGCGCCTTGGGCGGCGGAGGCGCCGGCGCTTCCGCCAGCAGCTTGGTGCGGAAGGGGGCGGTGGTGTCCAGCGGGAGCACGGGCCCCGCGGCGGGGATGGGCTGGGCGTCGATCACCGCGAGGGAGGCCTCGGGAAGCGGGCCGGAAGGCGTGGCGTCCAGGCGCATGGAGTGGATGGTGGGCAGGAGATCCTCGGTGCGGATCCGCGCCTGCTTCCGGCGGGCTTCGGCGGTCTCCAGCTCCGCGCGGAGCAGGGACTCGCGCTGGGCCTCCAGGGCCTGCTGGCGCGTGGCTAGCGCCTGCAGCGCGACCGCGTCGGCGGCGTCGAGTTCGGGCTGGTCGGGATTCCGTCCGCGGAGGAAGGGGCGCTTCACCATCCCGATGAAGCCGCGGATGCCGCGGGCGGGCATGGGCTTGACCCACGGCCAGGCTTTCTCGCCCAGCCAGCGGTGGAGGAGGCGCCCCAGGGCGCGGGTGAGGGAGGGTGCCAGGATCAGCGCGCAGACGAGGGTGATCAGCCCCAGCAGCAGGGGCAGGGCCACGCCCAGGGACCGGTGCTGCGGCGGCCACAGGGCGCTGCCGACCCACCCGCCCCATCGGAGCTGGACGATGCCTCCGTCCGGAAGGCCGGACCAGAGGCGGGTGCCGAAGGCGCCGAGGGCGGTCCAGAAGGCGAAGGCGAGCCCGGCCCAGGCCACGCGGCCCGGCCAGCGGCGGCCCTCCTGGGGCCACGCCTCCCACAACAGATAGGGAGGGACGATCCAGCCGCCCACGCCGAGGATCGTCTGGAGAATGCCGGCCAGGGCCGCGCCGAGGGTCCCGCACACGTTCTGGATGGCGGCGACGGGGGCGCCCTGGGTGAAGGGATGCGGATCGAGGGGATGGAAGCTGCCCAGCGAAAGCAGCAGCACCAGGGCCGTGAAACCCAGCGCCGCCCGCAGCGACCAACGGCCGATTCCTTCCAACGCGCCTCCCCGATGTGCCTGTTCCAGTGTAGCCCAGGCGGGCCTCAGCGGGCCTGCGGCGCGGTTCCGGGCGCCGCGAGGAGGGCCAGCCGCTGCTGGGAATTCCACGCGGGTTTGCCCAGGTCGCGGAGGTAGCTGCCCGCGGTGACGAAGGTCCAGCCCTCGCCCAGCGCACGGTCCATGAACGCGCCGAGTCCCGCGGAGGGGCGGTCCGCGGCGGTGCGGCCGCTGCCCAGGTGCATCAGGACGATGAGCCCGTCGCCGTCGCGGTTCAGCCGTTGGTGCAGGCGCTGGAGGATCGCGTCGCCGCTGCGGTAGAGGCGGCGCTCGTGGGGGGTGGCCCAGTCGAGGGAATCCGCGCCCTCGGTCCATCCCACGTGGCGGTAGCCCAGTTCCTCCGCCCAGCGCCGGATCTCCGCGGTGTGTTCCCCGTAGGGCGCGCGCCACACGGGATCCATGGGCCGGCCCAGCAGGCGCAGGAGGGCGGCGTCCGCCTCCAGCAGTTCGCGCTGGACCCGCTCGCGCGTCCAGTGGGGATCGCGCTTCATGCCCGGGGCGAAGTGGGGATGGGACAGGGTGTGGTTGCCCAGCTCGTGGCCTTCCGCGGCCATCCGCTTCACCACCGCGGGAAAGCGCTGGATGAAGGCGCCGGTGAGGAAGAGGGTGGTGCGCACGCCCCGCGCCTTGAGGATGTCCAGGACCTCGTCGGCCACTTCCGCCGTGGAGCCGCCGTCGAAGCTCAGCAGCAGGCGCTTGTGGCCTCCGGGGCCGCGCGTCAGGTTGAAGGCCTCGCCCATCCCGGGCCAGGGGATCGCGGCGGAGGAAGGAGGAACCTGGCGCGGGAGGGTGTGGGAAGGAGGCGGAGGCTCGGGCGCGGCCTGGACGGGCGCGCGCTTGGGGAGCGCGGGAGGCGGGGGCTCCGGCGTGGGGGCCAGGCCGAGTCCCGGCGCTTTCCGGGGCGAAAGGGCCGACACGAACCCGCTCGCCAGCCGCGCCAGAGTGCTGGTGCGGGGTTCCGGTTCCGGCGCGGGTTCAAGGGGCGCGCGCCTGGGGACCGCGGGGGGCGGGGGTTCTGCGGCGGGGGACAACCCGACGCCCGGGGCTTTCCGGGGGGAAAGGGCCGAGATGAACCCGCTGGCCAACTGGGTCAGCGTGCGGGTACGGGGTTCCGGCTCCGGCGCGGGCTGGAGGGGCGGACGCGGGGGAATGGCGGGAGGTGGCGGTTCCGCCGCGGGGGCCAGGCCGACTCCCGGCTGTTTCCGGGGGGAAAGGGCGGAGACGAAGCCGCTCGCCAGTCGCGCCAGGGTGCGGGTGCGAGGTTCCGCTGCCGGAGCGGGTGGGGCTGCCTGCCGGGCGATGCGTGGGGAACTTTGAGGCGAGGGAGGCGGGGCCACCGAAAAGGCGAAGCGGGCCAGTTCCCGGCCATCCGCGGTCCGGAGGACGGCGGTCTCGCCTTCAGGCGGCCGGAAGAACTCCCACCGCACGGGACCCCGCTCGGCGTAGCGGCGCTCCCGGATGGACGGGCCCTCCAGGATCAGCTCCGCCGGCTCGGCCAGTTCGCCCTCCACCACCGCCAGGCCCCCCAGGGGATGCCACGCCCACGGCGCCAGGGGAGTGGGGGCCTCTTCCACGCGAGGCGGCGCTTCCGCGTCCCGCCGGCCGCACCCCACCCCCGCCAACACCAGCAGGAGGGCGACGGAGCCTCCCCGAAGGGCGCGGTTCACGGAGCGTCGGGGCGGCAGAGCGCCCAGTAGTTGGCCTTTTCGCGGACCTTCACCCAGCCCGGCCGCAGGCCGTCCGCCTGGAGGTGCCGGAGGGCGCGCTCCGCCAGCACTTCGGCGGTGGGGTTCCGCCCTTCGCAGGCGGGCAGGGCGTTCAGCAGGCGGTAGTCCATGGCCTTCACCCACGCGTCCAGGCTGGCGGCGAAGGCCGGCTCCTGCGCCTCCGAGTCCAGCTCCACCGCGGCTTCCACCTCCCAGTTGTGCCCGTGGCGCTCCTCCTGGAAGCCGGGCAGGTCATGGAAGTGGTCGGCCACGAAGGGCCGCCGGAGGGACAGGATGAAGGGCATGTCCGAGTATAGCGTCCGGCCGCCGCCGGCCCGCCTACGGCTGGGAATGAACCTGCAATTCGCTGCGGAGGGCGGCCAGGTAGGCGAGGAGGGTCCGCTGGCGCTCCTCCGCGAGGCGCCGGCCCGCGGAGGTCTTCATGCCGGCTGCGAGTTTGAGCAGCTTCCGCTCGAAGTGGTCGAGGCTCCAGGCCTTGTCGTCCAGGTCGCGCGCTTCCGCCCAGGGATCCTCGGCGTGCCACAGGCCCGCGCCGAAGCTGGCGCCCGTGGCGAAGACCCGGGCGATCCCGATGGCGCCCAGCGCCTCCAGTCGGTCCGCGTCCTGGACCACGGCGGCCTCCCGCGTGGCGGGCTCGCCGCCGCCGCTCCAGCTGTGCGTGGCCACCGCCGCGGCCACGGCCTCGGCCTTCGCTTCCAGCCCCGGCGTGGCCCGGCACCACTCCGGCACCTGCTCCGCGGCCATTCCCGCGGTCAGGGACGACTCGGGGTGGTTCTTGGGGCGGTAGACCAAATCGTGAAGCAGGGCCGCCGCCACGCAGGTTTCCGCGTCCGCGCCCTCCTCCGCGGCCAGCCTTCCCGCCAGCCGCGCCACCCGGAGCAGGTGGCCCAGGTCGTGGGCCGCGTCCCGAGCGAAGGGCTCGGCGGCCAGATGGGCCCGCAGCCGCGCCAGGAGGGGGTCGGACCAGGGGAAGGGGAAGTTCGGCGCCATGGATCCAGGCTAGTCCAGGGAGGGGTGCAGTGTTTGATATTGAGACTTCGTATCTATTGTTGTAATCTAAGGCGCGAGGTCGGGCATGTTCCTGTGCATCTGCAGCGCCATCACGGAGGACCAGGTCCACTGGGCCGTGCGGGAGCGCGGCGCGGACTCGGCCGAGGCGGTCTTCGAGATCCTGGCCGCGCGGCCCGACTGCTTCCGCTGCGTGGCGTCGCTGGAGGAGGCCGTCCTGGCCGTACGCGCGGGGGAGCCCGTGCGTCTGATGCCCGAACCCGCCGCCGCCGGACCGGCAACGACGCCGTGGGGTTGCGGAGGCCGGTGCCGACCTTCCTGGGGAAGCGCCGGAATCGCTAAGGCCAGTTGAAATAGGTTGTAGAGCGGGCGGCAGGTTCGCTACCGTGGGGGCCCTTTCCCCCCGGAGGCCCCATGCAAGGCGACGCGACCGCCATCCAGCACCTCAACCGGATCCTTCGCAACGAGCTCACGGCCATCAGCCAGTACTTCCTCCATGCCCGCATGTGCCGCAACTGGGGCCTGAAGGAGATGGGAGAGCACGAGTACCGCGAGTCCATCGACGAGATGAAGCATGCCGACAAGCTGGTGGAGCGGATCCTGTTCCTGGAGGGCCTGCCCAACCTGCAGGAGCTGAATCGGCTGCGCATCGGCCAGAACCCCAAGGAAGTGCTGGAGGGCGATCTGGCGCTGGAGATGGAGGCCATGCAGGACCTGCGCGAAGCCATCGTCCACGCCGAGGGGATCCGCGATTTCGTGACCCGCGACCTCTGCCAGGACATCCTCGAAAGCGAAGAGGAGCACGTCGACTGGCTGGAGACGCAGCTCGACCTCATCGACCGGATGGGGCTCCAGAACTTCGTGCAGCGGGCGGCGGGCGGCCTCTCCTAGGTTTCCTCCGCTGGCGGGAGGAGGGCCCTCGGGGGGATCATGGAGGCGTGCGTCGCGCACGCCTGGAGTCGCCATGCGGACCCTGAAGATCCTCCTCTGGAGCCTGTGCCTGGCCGCAGCGGCCTGGGCCCAGCGGGCGGACCCGACCTTCGATCCCGTGGGAAGCGTGGCCCTGGCCTTCCAGAAGGGCGCCGTGGTGGTCACGGTTCCCGAGGGCGCCCACCTCAAAGCCGCGTTCATGGAGGTGGCGAAGAAGGGCGGCGCGGGGACGTTGAAGGCGGGACCTCTGCCCGCCACCACCGCCAAGGACGAGATCGGCGACGGCATCTGGCACGGCACCGTCCGGATCCCCCTCCGCGGCGAGGGCCTGACCGGGACCGTGAAAGTGGAGGTGACCTACCAGCCCTGCACGGAGGGCGAGGGCGGCGTGTGCTTCCCGCCCACCACGCGCACCTTGGACGTGAAAGCGGCGGAGATCCCGGCCCTTTCTTTGGCGGCCGACGTGAAACACCCGGCGGCTTCCCCGGCGGAAAACCCTCCCCAGGCCGCCGTTTCGCCCGTTCCTCCCCAGATCCAAGCCCCCGCCGCGCCCGCTTCCGAACCGGCCTCCCGCTCCGGCCTCCTGGTGTCGCTGCTGGTGGCCTTCCTCGCGGGCATGGCCGCGTCGCTCACGCCCTGCGTTTATCCGATGATCCCCATCACCATGGCCATCGTCGGGGCGAAGGGGGGCGGCAAGTCCCGGGGCTTCGCGCTGTCCCTGGCGCTGGTTCTGGGCATGGCCGCGACCTACACGACCCTGGGCGTGCTGGCCGCCAAGAGCGGCGCCGCGTTCGGCGCCTTCGCGCAGAAGCCCGCCTTCCTCGTGCCCGTGTCGCTGCTGTTCGCGGCGTTCGCCCTGTCCCTCTTCGGTGCCTTCGAGATCGCCCTGCCTCCGGCGCTCGCCATGAAGCTGCAGGGCAGCGGCGGCCGGAAGGGCTTCGGCGGCGCCTTCGTGATGGGGCTCGTCCTGGGACCGCTGTCGGCGCCCTGCGTGGGGCCCGTGATCGGCGCCGTCCTGGTGCGCATCGCCCAGCAGGGGGACGTATTCCTCGGCGGCCTCCAGCTCTTCGTGTTCGCCCTGGGCATGGGTGTGCTGTTCCTGACCGTGGGGACCTTTTCCGCGGCGCTGCCGAAGAGCGGCGACTGGCTCACCCGCTTCAAGCAGGGCATGGGCCTGGTGGTGCTGGGCTTCGCGGCCTGGAACGTGCGGCTGGTGGTTCCCGACTGGGCGAACTTCGGCATGTGGACCGCCGTGACCCTCGCCGGCGCGGCGGTCTTCGGGGCCTTCGAAGCGGCATCCGGTCTGGTGGGCCAGTTGAGGAAGGGGATCGCCCTGCTGAGCCTGGCGCTGGCGATGTTACTGGGCGTCCGGGCGACGGAGACCTTCCTGAAGGTGGAACTCCTCCCCAAGGGTGGCGCCGCGGCTGCGAAGGAGGACCACGCGGGCTGGCTGGAGCAGGACTTCGACGGCGCGCTCGCCAAAGCCAAGGCCGAGAAGAAGCTGGTGCTCGTGGACATCTATGCGGACTGGTGCGCCCAGTGCAAAGAGTTGGACGAGAAGACCTGGCCCGACGCCGGCGTGAAGCAGTGGATCGCCCAGAACGCCGTGGCCATCCGCATCGACACCGATGCCAGGCGGAAGGACCTGGCCGGGAAGCTCCAGATCCGCAGCTATCCCACCGTGCTTCTATTGGATGCCGAGGGTCGGGAGCTGAGGCGCATCCTCGGCTTCCAGAAGCCGGAGACCATGAAAGCCTGGCTGGAAGGCCGATGAAAAAGGGCCCGCGAATGCGGGCCCTTTCATTTTCTCGATAGTGGCGCCTACTTGCCCAGGAACGTCTCCAGGGTCTTCTCCAGGTTCTCGCCGCGGAGCTGGGCGCCATTGGCGACGATGGTGCCGTCGGGGCCGATGAGCACCGCTTTGGGGATGCCCTTCACGCCGTAGGCGGACGCCACGGGGCTCTGGAATCCGCCTTCGACGAACGCGTGCTTCCAGGGCATGGGCGTGGCCGCCTGCTTGCGGTAGGGCGCGATGTGCTCGACGCGGCGGTCGAAGGAGAGCGACAGGATCTCGAAGGGCTTGGTCTTAAACTTCGCCCAGGCGGCGTGCAGCGCGGGGATTTCGGCCCGGCAGGAGGGGCACCAGGTGGCCCAGAAGTCGACGAGCACGTACTTGCCTTTGAAGCTCGCCACGGAATAGGTGGTGGCGGAATCACCGAGGGCCGCCAGGCTGAACGCCGGCGCGGGGCGGCCGATCCCGGTCTTGCGCTCGCCCTCCAGGATCTCGCCGGCGAGCTTCGCTTCGCGGCTGGTGGGGAACTCCTTCTGAAGGACGTCGAAGGCGGGCTTCCACTCGGCTTCGTCCTTGGCGTCCAGGCGCTCCCAGAAGTAATCGAAGGTCAGCGAGCGGCGGAGATCCGGATCGGCGTGCTTGGTGCGCGCCTCGGCCACGTAGGCGCCCCAGCCCTTGGGATCCGCTTCGAGGCGCGTGCCGAGGAGGCCCGGTTCCAGGCTCCAGGCCGCGGCCGTGGGCGGCACGTCCTTCTGGACCCGGGCGAGCAGCGCCGGGCTGGGCTCGATCTTGGCCAACTGCAGGTGGTAGAGGGTGCTGACCAGCAGCGCCTGCTTGAGCTCCGGCTGGGGATCCGCGGCCAGGCGCGCCTCCAGGGCAGCCAGTTCCTTGGCGCAGTCGCCCTTGAAGTCCTTGGTGTTGCCGCCGGCCTTGGTGAAGGCGGCACGGGCAGCCGCCACTTCCTTCGCCTTCGCGCGGGCGGCGTCGAGCACCCGCTGGGCCTCCGTCGCGGGCGCGGGAGCCTGAACGGCGGGGGCGGCCATCATCACGCAGAGCAAGGGGAGCGGCATACATCCTCCGAAGCGTCGCACTCAGAGGACAGGATACCTCGATAAGCGATGGTCAGTCGCCGTGAAGGCTCCGCACCAGCTCCAGCCCCATCTCCGTCCGGCTGAGGTACCAGGTCAGCGCCTTGCCGTCGACCAGCCGGATGTCGGTGTCGGGGAGGAGTTTCTGGAGGTCGGCCTGGTGGCGGCGGGTGAAGCGGTAGGGCTCGCTGGGGAGCAGGACGAGGTCGGGCGCGAGGGCCTGCAGATCCTCGTCCGTAAGCGCGGGATAGCGGTCGGGACCGACGGCGGTGAAGCCGCCCTGGCGCAGGAGGTCGCCGACGTAGGTATCCGGGCCGGCGCTCATCCAGGGACCTTTCCAGACCAGGGCGAGGGCGCGCGGTCCCTTCTTTCGCGAGCGGCCCTTGAGGGCGGTTTCCACGGCCGCGGCGCGGGCCTCGGCAGCCTCGGGAACGCCCAGGCGCTTCCCCAGGTCGCGGAGCGCCGCGGCGGCATCCTTCACCGTGCGGATCTCCAGGGCCAGCCAGGGAATGCCCAGGGCCGTCAGGGCGTCGGCAACCGACTTTGGATTCTCGTCCCGCTCCAGGATCACCAGGTCCGGCGCCAGGTCGCGGATGCGGTCGAGGTCCGGATCCTTCGTCCCGCCCACCGAGGGGACGGTGTTCCGGATCCACCGGGGCTCCACGCAGAACCTGGAGCGGCCGGCGATCCGCGTGGCCAGCCCCCATTGCGCCAGCAGCTCCGTCACCGACGGCACCAGGCTGATGACGCGGCGGGGGAAGCCGGACGAGAGCGGGGGGAGATCAGGCAGGGCCTTCCTGGCTGCGGCTTTCCGCTCGCGCCCCTTCGCGGGAGGCGCCGGATTCGTCGTCAGCTTCACGCCGAGGTGGGGATCCTCCATCAGCCCGAGGCCCGTGGGGCACAGGTCCAGCAGGGGACAGGCGGGGCAGTCGGGGCGGCGGGCGTCGCACACGCGGCGGCCATGGAAGATGAGCTGGTGGTGGAGGACGATCCAGTCCTCCCGGGGGAACAGCCGGCGGAGGTCCGCCTCCACCTTTTCCGGGGTGGAACCCTGGGACAGGCCGAGCCGCCGCGCCACGCGGAAGATGTGGGTGTCCACCGCCAGAGCGGGCACGCCGAAGGCATTGGCCAGCACCACGTTGGCGGTCTTCTGGCCCACGCCGGGGAGGGCGCCCAGCGCCTCGGGATCCGAGGGCACCTTGCCGTCGTGGCGCGCGATCAGGGCTTGGCCCAGGCCGATGAGGTTTTTGGCCTTGTTGCGGAAGAAGCCCGTGGATTTGATCAGGCCCTCCAGCTCGTCCTGCCGGGCACCGGCCAGCGCGGCGGCGTCGGGATAGCGGGCGAAGAGGGCGGGGGTGGTGAGGTTCACTCGGGCGTCCGTGCACTGGGCGCTCAGGATGGTGGCCACCACGAGCTGGAACGGGTCGCGGTGGTCGAGGGCGCAGTGGGCGTCGGGATAGGCCGCGCGGAGCCGCCGCTGGAGTTCGCCGGGATTGGGCTTGAAAGGGCGCATGGAACCAGAATAGAGTCCCGCCGCGCGGATAGGGGGGGCATGGAATAAACTGGCAGGCGAGGTGCTTCATGCCCACCACGCTGACGGGAAAGCTCGACTGCCAGGGAACGGCCCGCCATTACCTGGAGCTGGTGCGTTCCAACGTGAAGAAGCTGGGTTTTTCGCCGGGGCTGGGGGTCATCCTGGGTAGCGGCGATCCGGGCAGCGTCACCTACCAGCGCTGGCTGATGAAGGACTGCGAGGATCTGGGGATCAACGCGGCGGACCTGCGCGTGGAGAACGGGATGCAGATCGTGAAGCTGGTCGCCCGCCTCAATCAGGACGAGAAGACCCACGGCGTGTTCATCTTCTATCCCCTGCGCTATCCGGAGATCAAGGACGACGAGGTGATGGACCTGGTGGATCCCAGCAAGGACATCGAGGGCCTCCACGCCATCAACATCGGGTTCCTCACCAAGTACCGGAAGCGGATGGACGACGGCACCCAGCACCGCTGCATGACGCCCTGCACCGCGCGCGCCATCGTGAAGACCCTGAAGCGGGGCTTCGGGGAGAACTGGCTGGCGGGCAAGACCGTGCTGGTGATCAACGACAGCCTCCGCATCGGCCGGCCCCTCACCGCGATGGTGGCCAACCTGAAGGCCACGCCCATCCTCTGCCACGCGAACACCAACAAGGACCACCTGCAGGGGTTCATTCGGATCGCCGACGTCATCGTCAGCGCCGTGCCGGCCTCCGGCTACCGGATTCCCACCGAATGGATCAAGGATGGCGCCCTGTGCTTCGACCTCAGCGGCGAAGGCAACTTCGACTACGACGCCCTGGACGCCCGGGGCATCCCCTACACCGACACCACCCGCAACAGCATCGGGAAGGTCACCCGGGCCATGGCCCTGCTGAACCTGACCTACGCCGCGGGCGTGGAGTAGGGGCGGCTCCGCCCTAGAACCGGACCGTCAGCGCCAGCCCCAGATTGCTTCGGCGGCGGGGGGTGAGGCCGTGGGTGAAGGGGCGCTCCAGGTGCTCGCCTTCGAGGCTGAGGGCCCAGGCGCGCTGGAACGCCCACCCGAGGCGAAGGCGGGGGCCGATGAATCCGCCTTCGCCCGGCGGGATCTCCACGATGGCGCCGAGCGCGCCGAAGAACTTGCCCCCGGAGGCGTTGGCGTCGGCCACGAACCGGAGGGCGGTGTCCCCGTCGTCCCAGTGGCGGAGGCCCAGGCCCACGCCCAGGTGGGCGTAGGTGGAGTCCCCATGGCTCTTGGCCTCCAGATCGGTGATCGGGACCGTGAATTCCAGGGCGGTGGCCCGGGGCTGGCGGACGAGGGAGACCATCGCCGACTGGGCCGCCAATGGGACGCAGGACCCGGCGAGGAGGGTGAGGGCGGGTAGGAGAACGCGGCGCATGGAATGGGCTACCCGTCCGCCTCCGGGAGGGTTTAGCGGGCGCGCCAGTCGGCGGCCAGCAGACCGTAGACCGCGTGGTCCACGAACCGATCGGCCAGCCGCTCGGCCTGGTGGAGGGTGCCCTCGTGCCGGAAGCCCAGGCGCTGGGGGATGGCGCGGCTGCGCCGGTTGCGGACCCCTGCGCGGATCTCGATGCGGTTGAGCCCCAGGGTGCGGAATCCGTGGCGGACGAGAGCGGCGACCGCCGCGGTCATCAGCCCGTGGCCCTGGGCTGAGGCCGCCAGCCAGTAGCCGATGGCCGCGGCCCGGTTCACGGCGTCGATCCACACGAAGCTGGCCACGCCCACCAGCCGGTCCTTCCACCACAGGCCGAAGGCGCGGGCCACGCCCCGCTTCGCTTGGAGCCGCATGTGCTGGATGTAGACGCGCGAATCTTGGACGGCCCGCTGCGAGTCGGGCCACGGCAGCCACCGGCGCAGCCGCTCCCGCTCCGCCTCCACCAGCGCGAAGAGCGCGGCGGCGTCCCGCACCCCCAGGGGCCGCAGCTCCAGGCCGCGCCCGGCCCTGATCCCTTCGCCGTTCATTTCCCGGCGGGATCCTGCAGCGCGCCGGCCCGGGCGGCCCGCCACAGGACGAGGAGCTCGTCGAGCAGGGCGCCGAACTCCTCGAGCCTCATCGCATTGGGCCCGTCGCTGTGGGCCTTCTCGGGGCAGTCGTGCACTTCGAAGAAGAACCCGTCCACCGCGGTGGCGGCTGCGCGGGCCAGGGTGGGGATCATCTCCCGGGCGCCGCCGGTGGCGTTCCCCAGGGCACCCGGCTTCTGGACGCTGTGGGTGGCGTCGAACACCACGGGGCAACCGGTCTTGCGGAGGTGCGGGAAGCTCTGGAAATCCACCACCAGGTTGCCGTAGCCGAAGCTGGATCCCCGCTCCGTCACCCACACGGGGCCGTGGCCCTCGACGGACCGGAGCTTCTCCACGCCGTGCTTCAGGTCCCAGGGCGCCAGGAACTGCCCCTTCTTCAGGTTGACGGTGCGGCCCGTGGCGGCGGCGGCCAGGAGGAGGTCCGTCTGCCGGCACAGGAAGGCGGGGATCTGGAGCACGTCCACGGCCTGGGCGGCGGGGGCGCACTGGTCGCTCTCGTGGACGTCGGTCAGGACGGGCACGCCGTAGCGGCTGCGGACCTCGGCCAGGATGTCCAGGCCCTCGTCCATGCCCGGTCCCCGGTGGCTCCCCTGGCTGGTCCGGTTGGCCTTGTCGAAGCTGGATTTGTAGAGGAAGGGAATGCCGCGGGCCTCGGCCAATTCGCGCAGGCTGGCGGCCATCAGGTGGGCGTGCTCCCGGCTTTCGATGACGCAGGGCCCCGCGATCAGGAAAAAACTCCGGTCGGTGAAGGGTCGGGCGAAGTCCATGTGCACCTCTTTCCGCATTTTACCGCTGGCGGCTATTGACGGGTTGTCATCCGTATTGAAGTGGAAGCTAGCACAGTGTTCAATGAAGCGAACCAACCCGTGCTACCCGGAGTCCCGCATGGCGAAGACGCTGATGGAAGACGACCTGAATCGGCGCCTGGTGGCCCTCCTCCAGCAGGAAGGGCGCATGAGCCACGCGGAGCTGGCCGAGCGCCTGGGCGTGAGCCGGCCCACCATCATCGACCGCGTGAAGCGCCTGGAGGCCGAGGGCATCCTGGGGGGCTACGCCGCGCGCGTGACGCCGGCCTCGGTGAACAAGCCCAACGTGGCCTTCGTGGCGGTGCGCTACAAGGACAACAACGAGGCCATCGAGCAGCGCTTCATCAAGGCGCTGGAGGAGGAGCCGGACATCCTGGAGGCCCACACCGTGGCCGGCGAGGATGCCCTGCTGCTGAAGGTGGTGGCGGACACGCCGGCCGGGATCGCCGAGCGCCTCCGCCGGATCCGCGCCCTGGGGCCCATGGTCACCACCCGCACCACCCTCGTCCTGGAGACCCACTGGGAGAAGGCCGGTCCCAGCCCCTTCCCCTCGGACGCCCAGGCCCGGAAGGCCCGGAAGTGACCGCGCGGGAAGTCCAGCGCTGATGCTCCCCTGGCTCGCCTACCTCACCGTGGCGGTGGTGTGGGGTTCCACCTATTTCGCCATCGCCCTGGGCCTGGAGGCCTTCACGCCCTACGGCATGGTGGCGGCGCGGTTCTCCGTGGCCTCGCTCCTCGCGCTGGGATTGGGTCGGCTGAGGCGGGAGCCCTGGCCTTCCCTCCGCGAAACCGGCCATCTGATGGTGGTGGGCGCCCTCCTGTTGGGCTGCTCCAACGCGCTCGTCTCCTGGGCTGAGCTGCACTTGGCCTCGGGCCTGGTGGCGGTGCTCGCCGCCCTCGTTCCCCTGTGGCTGGCGGTGCTGTCGGCGGCGAAGGAGCCCCTGGGAACCAAGGGCTGGGCCGGCCTCGCCCTGGGCATCCTGGGCGTGGCGGCCCTGGTGTGGCCGCAGCACGGGATGCGCGTCCACGGCGGCGCCCTCGCGGCCATGGTGGCGGCGCCGCTCATCTGGTCCTGGGGCACGCTCCACGGGAAGCATTTCGTCCACGGCGGCGGGCTGATGACCAACGTGGGCGTCCAGATGCTCACGGCGGCGGTGATCGGCCTCGCGGTCGCGCCGCTCACGGGCGGCTTCCTGCGCGGGCCGCTGTCATCCAAGGCCATCGGCGCCGTCGTCTACCTCGCCCTGTTCGGATCGGTGCTGGCCTTCTCGGCCTACATCTACCTCGCCAAGGCCTGGCCCCCCGCCAAGATGGGCACCTACGCCTACCTCAACCCCGTCGTGGCCGTCCTGCTGGGAAGCAGCCTTCTGGGCGAGGCCTTCGGTCTCCGCGAAACGGCCGGCATGGTTGTCATTCTGGCGGCGGTGGCGCTGGTGCAACTGAGGCCGAAGGGGCCATGAGCCGCCAAGCTGTGTAGCTCAGTCCCAGCAGGGCCAGGATGGCCACCCAGGGCATCCAGACGCGGATTTGTTGATTCGCATGGACGGGTCGATGCAAACCCTGGTCGTCCACTTCTGCTGCACCCAGGGCCAGGGGCGTGGTGGCAGCCAGGGCGCGGGGGGAGGGCAGAGCCCCCAGGCTGCCGGGGGCGGGCTTTGCCATGCCGCCCAGATGCAGGGCATAGGTCTGGCCCGCTTCCACAGGGAAAAGCAACGTCTGCCGCCGCACCAGAACCCGCGCTGAAAGAGGCATAGAGCCTTCGGGCAGGGTGAAAGCGATGGCCTTCGCCATGGTAGGGGTCAGCGCGATGCGGGTGGCCCGGCTGCCTAGGGCTGGAAGGTTCCATACCAAATCGCCGGAGCCGCAAGGCCGAGTGGGGGTGTTGGCCTCGTCGCCTTCGGCTTCGCTTAGGCGGATCTCCGGGGCCAGGGGAGCGGCGGGAGGCGCCAGCAGCAGATCCAGTCCGACCACGTGCTGAGCTTCCGGCAAGCGCAACCGCCAGGTGTGAGGGCGGTCGGGGTCGGACGCCAAGATGCCGTCGAGGCTCAGCTCTGTCTCCAGAGCCTCGGGGCGGGTCTGAGCGTGGACAGTGAGTCCGCGGATGCGGGGGGCTTCACCTTGAGAGGCAAGGAGCGTCAGGCGATAACGGTGACTGTCCCAGGGGAGGTCGAGGCTCCGCTGACTTCCGGAGGGCGGCAAGTCGTAGAGGTAAGGGAGGGTGGAAGGTTCGAAGGCGACGAAGGCGCCGCCCTCCCGTTGGCGCTCGACCTGCAACTGAGCTACCCAAGGAGCCTGTCCCTCCAGGTCCAGATCCAGCCTTAACGACTCACGCTCTCCCACCGCCCAGCTCTCTGGCAGCTTCAGTCCAAACTCTGCCGTAGGTCGGCCTTCAGTGTCCCTGCCCGTGAGCAGGTGATCGAGAGGCAGCGAGCGAGATTCCCACAGACCCTCCCGAACTTCGACGAAGGGGACGCTGCGTCCCGCGGCGTCCCCGATCCAAGCCCCTTCCATTTGGCGTTGCGCATCGGCATCCAGGGGCAGGCAGGCCCATCCGCTGACGAGGGCCGGGCCGATGGGTCTCCGCTGGAGGGCCGCACGGTCCTTGAGAACGCAGGCCAAGCTTAGGCTCAGCAGCAGCAGGGGTGCGATGCGGCTCACGGTGTCTGTTTCCGGGGGCGACGATTGGCGAGGACGGCTGCAATCATGGCGATTCCGCCCACGCCCAAAAAGGCCAAAGCCCGCAGAGGGGTGTCCGCTTGATCGAGGTCGGAGGTGAGAAGTTTCAGCCCGGCGAAGCCCATCCATACGTAGCCGGCAATTTGGAGGGCACGGCCGGCCGAATCCTCCTCCCGCAGGCCACGCATCCACTGCCAGGCCCCGGAAAGAGCCCACACCAGAGTCATGGAAATGGAAGCCGCCCGGGAGAACCCCACGCGTGCGGCCCCCGGCCCTTGCATCGACTGCACCAGGCGCGCCGCCTCCAAGGCCATTGTCATATTGGCGGTCACTTCGAGGGCCAGAAAGGCCGCCATTCCTACGGGGCCCGCGCGACGGGTCAGGAGGAACCAGGCGATGGAGGCCAAGGCTCCTTCCGCGAAGGCGGGATTCAGGAGAGGTGTGAAGCCGGGATTGAGGGAGAAGGCCGTCTCCAGCCCATGGAAGACCCACCGCAGAGTGGTGAGAAAGGCCAAGCCCGCCGCCAGCCAGCGCAGCGCCTCGGCCTCATCGGCGTACTTGCCCTCCTCCGCCTTCAGGGATGCGCCGGTCATTGCTGCGGCGAAGACCCCCCACATGGTCCCTACCCATCGCCAAGCCAAAGCTATGGGCACGGCCAGAGCCAGGTGTCCCACCGCCAGCGCCAGCAGCCCCCAGTCGGCTTGCCGGGAGCCCAGGCGGGTTCGCAGGGGTTTCACCAGGGCCAAGTTCAGAACTGCTACGACGAGCACGGGCAGGGCGAAAGCTTCAGAGGAGAGGTTCGCGCATTTCCACAGCAACCAGCCCAAGGCAGTAGCCAGGATGGAGACCCCCACCCACATCGTTGTCGGGGTTCCAGGTTTCTCCCTGCAGCCCGGGAGCCAAGTCCACAGGCCCGCCAGGAGCAGGTGAAGGGCGAGGAGTGTGGCGAGAGCGGGGGCGTCGGGCTTCGTTGCGTTTGCGCAGGCCAGGGACAGCAGGGCCCAGGTGCCCCCCAAGGCTGTCCACCGGGATCCGTGCCAGGCCTCTCCCGTTCCTGACAAGTAGGGGACGGCCAAGGTCCCGGCCATAAGAGCAATCAGATAGAGGGCGAGAGCCACCTCGTGGTGGCCACCCTGACTGAATATCAGAGGTGCCGCGAGGCCAGACGCCAGCGAGACCGTAAGTGCCGCGCTGCTTCGGCTGCGCGCCGCGAGTCCACCTGCCACCAAGGTGATGAGGACGACCGCCCCCAGACCCAGAGCGGGATCATAGAAGTGGTAAACCATGGCTCCGGCCCTGAAGGCGAACTGAAGAGTGCCAAGGCCCGCCAGCAGGAGGGCCACGCCCAGCCGGCGACTATCGCCGAGGAGCAAGTTTCCAGCAAGAACCGACAACCCCGCGCCGGCTAACAGGCTCAGGGCGAAACGGATCTCGGGGCCCATCCATCCGGCCTGGATGGCCCAGTGAAGAAAAAAGATGGTCCCGAGAAGAAAGAGGGCCGCACCGATGCCGGCGATCCAGATCACTGGGGAAACTTCGCGGCCGGGAGGAGTGGAAGATGCTGCAGTCTGGGCTGTAGGCGGTACCGGGGGCGGAACTGCAGGTCGGGTGGATAAGGGAGCGGGTGAGGTGCTATGAGGAGCCGTTTGGGCCGCGGGTACCATTTCAGGACGGGAGTGGTAAAGCTGTGCCACCTGGGCCTCCAGGCGAGCCACGCGTGCTTCCACGCTCTCCGGCAGGGCCTCACCCTTCGGAATCTCGGGATCCATGCTGTCTCCGGGGGAATGACCGAAATCATGCACCCCCGCTCAGAAACCAGTCAAACGATACGGCCGGAATCTTAACCGATGACCCGGTTCCGCCCTTCGGCCTTGGCGCGATAGAGGGCGCGGTCGGCGCGGGAGAGCATCTTCTCCACGGTGTCCTCGGGGCCGTCCCAGGCGGCGAGGCCGATGCTGAGGGTGACGCGATCGCCCGCCGGTAGCCCGGGGATGGCTTCCGCCGCCACCTGTTCCCGCAGGCGGTCGGCCAGGGCGCGGGCGCCCTCCAGGTCTGTCTGGGGGCCGTAGGCCAGGAACTCCTCGCCCCCGATCCGGCCGAGCTGGTCCACCTTCCGCAGGCCGAAGGCCATCCGCTGGGCCATGACGGTGAGCACCTGGTCGCCGGCGGCGTGGCCGAACCGGTCGTTCACGGCCTTGAAGTGGTCCAGGTCGATGAGCATCAGGGACAGATCCTGGCCGAACCGGCCGCACTGCTCCAGCTCCAGCTCCAGCATGTCGAGGATGTGGCGGCGGTTGTACAGTCCCGTCAGCGGATCGCGGACCGCCTGGCGGTAGAGGCGGAGGCGGGAATCCTCCAGGCTGAGCAGGCGCCCCAGTTCCTCGGCGCCGATCTCGAACAGCCGCTCGTAGTCCTCGGCGGCGCGGCGCTCGGTGAGGAACCCGAGGGCGCTGACCGCGGGATGGCCCGGGGTGATGGCCGGCAGGACGCGCAGGATGGGATCCCGCAGGCTGCGGCGGCGCTCGTCGTCGTCCGGCACCGGATGCCAATGGCAGTCCTGGCGGGAATCGGGAAGGACCTGCTGGCGCACCGCGGCTTCCAGCGCGCGGCGGTCCTCTTCGCTGGCGGAGGAGCCGTGGACGCCGTGGCACCAGGTGCCGTCCTCGCCCAGGTAGGCCACCAGCAGCGCGCCCGGAAGCACCAGTTCCTGGAGGATCTCCACGAAGCCCCGGATCAGGCGCATGGTGTCGTGCTCGGCGGTGTAGAGGCGGGCGATGGAATCGCGCAGCGCCGTCTCGACCAGACGCTGCTCCAGCGCCTGGGCCAGCCGGCGCTGGATGGCGTCCACGCCGAAGTTCTCCTGGGCCAAGCGGGGGACCGCGTGGGCGCCTCGGGGGCGGTCGGCCTGGCGGACCAGGGCCTCGGCGACCTCCACCACATGATCCAGGTCGCGACCCTTCACCAGGAAGCGGTCCGCCCCGCAGGTCTTCGCCCAGAAGCGGGCCAGGCCGGCGCCCTGGGCGGTGAGCAGCAGCACCGGCAGGTGGCGGGTGGCGCGGTCGTCCTTCAGCAGGCGGCAGAGCTGGTACCCGTCGAGCAGCGGCATCACGCAGTCGCTCACCACCACGTCGGGCGACTCGGTGGCGAGGAGGATCAGCGCTTCCGCGCCGTTCTTGGCCTCCAGGGTGGTGTGCCCGTGGCGGCGGAAGAGGTGGTGGAGGAGGCTCAACTGGATGGGATTGTCGTCCACCAGGAGAACCTGGAGCGCCTTGGCGTCCTTGGGGGCGGCGTGCTTCATAGATTCACAGTATCGATGAATTCAGGTCCGGAACGAACTCAGATGCCCATGCCCGAGGGCCGGCCCGTGGGATGCTGAAAGAAGAGGGCATCCAGCATGACCGGTGGCGGGACGGAGCGACAGGGGGAGAAAGGCGGCGGATGGACGCGCCCCTGATCCTGGCTTTGGCCCGAACCTGGCTGCGGGAGCGGAGCGAGATTCCGGTGGAGAGCGCCTGGGCCTCCGGCCGGGCCCTGGGCCTGCGGTGGGCGGGGCGGAAGGCCGCCGAGGGGTGGGTCCTCCTCCTCCAGCCGAAACCGGAGCTGTGGCTCCTGGACATGGCCCACCCCGCGTGGGTCCGCCTGCAGGGCGAGGCTCCCCGGGACAGCGGGAAAGTGTGGGGCCCCTGGGTGCAGGGCGCCCGGCTGAAGGCGGTGGAAGGCGATCCCCGCGAGCGCTGGCTCGGCCTCCAGTTCCAGCGGCGGGCCATCACCGGACGGCTGGAGACGGTCCGTGTGGCGTTTCAGGCGATTCCCGGCCGGGCGGGGATCCGCGTGGACGGGGTGGACGTCCAGATGCCGCGCCTGGGGCTGGGCACGCCCTTTCCGGCCGCGGCGCCCGAGCCCACGGAGGAGCCGCCGCCCTACCGCCGGTGGCGGGAGCGCTGGGGGGAGGACTTCGACCGCGCCGTGCAGGGGCTCATTCCCGAGGTGATGGAGGGGGAAGGCGACCTGCTGGCCCGCCATCGCGCGTGGTCGCAGGAACGGGCGGAGGCCCTCATCCTGGCACCGGCCCGCGCGGCGGTGGACCGGAAGCGCCAGGCCGAGGCCGCGCGGCTGGAGCGATTGGCCCAGGCCCTGGCCCGGGATCGCGCCAAGCACGAGGCGCTGCTGCCGCTCAAAGCCCAGGGCCAGCGCGTCTCGGCGGAGCTGTACCGCCTGAAGGGCGCCACCCGCGAAGCGGTTCTTTTGGACGGCACGCGGATTCCCCTTCCGGAGGGGAAGAACGCGGAAGCCGCGGCCCAGGCCTGGTTCGCGGCGGCCAAGAAGGCCGAGCGCGGGCTGGGCCGCGTGGCGGAGCTGGAGGGCGAACTGGCGCGGGAACGCGCGGCCTGGGAGCGCCGCCAGGCGGAGGAGGCCCTTGCGCCGCCGCTTCCCCCTGAGCGACAACCGAAGGGGAAGAGGACCCCCGATCCCAAGGGCAAGGCCAAGGAGGCGAAGCGCATGAATCCCGACACCCGGCGCAAGGACGGGAAAGGCATGGCCTTTCGGAGCGTGATGGTGGACGGGTTCGAGGTCCTGATCGGAAAGGGCGACGCGGAGAACGACCAGCTCACCTTCAAAGTGGCCGACAACACCGATTTTTGGATGCACGTGGCCAGCGTCCCCGGCAGCCACGTGGTGATCCGCAATCCCGACAAGCTGAGTGAGCTCCCCCGCACCGTCCTGGAACGCGCCGCCGAACTGGCCGCCTACCACAGCAAAGCCCGCGACGGCGGCAAGGTGGAAGTCCACCTCGCCCGCATCGCCGACATCAGCAAGCCCCGCGGCTTCGCCCCCGGAAAGGTGATCCTGAAGAAGTGGACGGGCATCCGCGTCTACCCAAAACCGTAGGTCTCGTCGGAGCCAGGGCCAAGCATCAGAACGGCGTCTCGCGTATCGCCGCAGGCGATACCGAGAAGAAGTGGACGGGCATCCGCGTCTACCCAAAACCGTAGGTTTCGTCGGAGCCAGGGCCAAGCATCAGAAAGGCAAAGGAGTTTTTTGCTTTTCTTGGCGCCCTTGGCGTCTTGGTGGTGAAAGCCTTTCGCCCTACTCCGCCTTCACCGCGAAGGGCTTGAACCCGGCCTTGCTGAGCTTCTCGGCGGTCTTGTCGATGGCCGCCCGGTCCGCGGGCTTGGCGAGGCGGACCTTGATCTGGCCCTTGTCCTTCACCGTGACGGTGGGGAAACCCGCGGCTTTGGCTTTGTCGGCGACGCGCTTGGCCTCGGCGGCATCGGCGGTAGACAGGAGCTGGAGGGTCCACAGCTCCGGCGCGGGGGCCGCTTCGGCCTTGGGTTCTTCCTTCGGCGCCGTGGCGTCCACCTTCGGGGTGGGGACGAGCTTGTCGAGGCCGTCGCCCTCGAAGATCCGCAGCTGGTCCACCAGCGGCTCCGGCAGGTCCTTCAGCTCCTCCTCCACGCCCTTCTGGAGCGGGCGGCGCAGGGCGGCGCTCTGCTTGCCCACCTGCACGCCGAGGACGAACGCCAGGGTCAGCAGGCCCACGCCCACGCCGGCCACCCACAGGATGGACTGGCTGCCGATGCTGATCTGGTCGCGGGCGTTCATGGCCGATCCAGCCTAACGTCTTCCAGCGCGGCCGCGAACTGGGCGCCCGAACTGGCCGGGGCGGTGACGATGACGCGGCCCGCCGGCGCCAGGCAGGCCGCTGCCAGAAGCTGACCCCCCGCGCCGCCGAATTCCCCCCACAGGGCCTTGGGATGGAGGACCGGCGGCCAGTGGGGATGGGCGGCGGCTACGCGGGCTTCCAGGGCATCCAGGCGGGGGAGGCCGCTGCCGCCCCCGATCCGGCGTTCGGGAACCGGTCCGTTCACGGCCGCGACGGCCGCGGCCAGGGCCCGGCTCCGGGCTTCCTCGTCATCGCTGGCGGCGGAACGGGCGGCGAGATCCGTCAGGACCGCCCGGGGACGGACGCCCCGCGCGTCGGCGGCTTCGCGGCGCTCCAGTACGAAGGCCTGGGCGCCCTCGCCGGGCAGGAAGCCCCGGCCGGATCCCACCGCGGGATCGCCGTGTCGATCCACCAGCCGCGCGCCCCGGCAGAGGTCCAGGAGCAGGGGGAAGAGGCCGTCGGTTCCCAGGACGAGGATCGCGTCCGCCAAGCCCGTTCGCAGCCAGCGGGTCGCCTGTTCCAGGGCCGCGAAGGTCGCGTTCTCCCGGTCCACGAAGGTGGCGCTGGGGCCCTTCAGCCCGAAGGCGAGGGCGAGGTGCCCGCTGGCGGCGTTGGCCACGCAGTTGGGGAACACCAGGGGCGAGGCGCCCGCCGGTCCCCGCTGGAGGTAGGGACGCAGGAAGGCTTCGCTGGCCTCGCTGCCGCCCGTGAGGGTTCCCACCGCCACACCGATGCGCTCGCCCAGGGGGCGCGGATCCAGCCCCGCGTCGCGGAACGCCTGGTGGGCGGCGCCCCAGGCGAAGCGGGAAGGGCGGTCGAGGCGGCGGAGCTGCATGGGCGGGATGATGCCCGTGGGATCGAAGCCCGTGCAGGCGGCGCCCCGGCCCCGCCCCAGGGCTTCCGGCAGGTCGGAGAAGGCCGGGTGCCCCGCCTCCAGGCTCGCGCGGGCGGCGTCGATCCCGTCGCCGCAGGGCAGCACCAGGCCCAGGCCGGTGATCGCGAGGCCGGTCACACTCCCTCCCAGCGGCGAAGGGCCAGCGCCACGTTATTTCCGCCAAACGCGAACGCGTTCACCAGCGCCGCCCGGAGAGGGCGGGATTTGGCGTGGAGCGGCGTGCAGTCCAGGTCGCAGGCGGGATCGGGGTTCTCCAGCCGGAGGGTGGGGCTGACCACCTGGTCCCGCAGCGCCAGGACGGCGGCGGCGGCTCCGAAGGCCCCGGCCGCGCCGAGGGTGTGGCCGAACTGGCTCTTGGTGCTGGTGACGGAGACCGCATCGGCGGCGGCGCCCAGGGCCCGGCGGATGGCCAGGCACTCCCCGGCATCATTGGCCGGGGTGGCGGTCCCGTGGGCGGAGACGAGGTCCACGTCCTCCGCGGCGATCCGGCCCGTCCGCAGCGCCATCGCCATGGCCCGGAACGCGCCCTCGCCCTCCGGATGGGGGGCGGTGGGGTGGTGGGCGTCCATGGTGGCCCCGTAGGCCGCGACCTCGGCGTAGATGGCCGCGCCCCGGGCGAGGGCCAAGTCCAGGGGCTCCAGGACCATCTGCACGGTCCCTTCGCCCAGGTTGAGGCCCGCGCGGTCGCGGCTGAAGGGGCGGCATTTGGCGCGGTCCATGGCCTTCAGGCTGGAGAAGCCCGCGTAGGTGGTGCGGCACAGGCCTTCGGCGCCGCCGGCCACGGCCAGGTCCAGTTCTCCGGCGGCGAGGCGCTCCCAGGCCTGGCCCAGGGCCAGCAGGCTCGACGAGCAGGCGTTCATCACCGTCCCCCGGGGGCCCTCGGCGCCGATCATCCGGGCCAGGGCGTCGGTGACGGTGGCGGGGCTCTGGTAGATGGGTTCCGCCGCGCGACCGCGCCGTCCGGCGAGGCGATCCGCCAGGTAGGCCTCCGCCACGGGCAGGCCGCTGGTGCCCGCCCCCTGGAAGACGCCCAGGCGCGCGGGATCCCCGCCCGGCCGGTGGCCGTCGAGGGCTTCTTCCAGCGCCCGGCGCGCCATGACTTCGCACAGGGTGCGATGCCGCTCCGGTTCCAAGGGCACTTCGCCCGCGATCTGGGCGGGCTCGGCGGGCAGGTGGAGGCGGGTGAGGGGACCGAGCCCGTCCCGGCCCGCCAGCATGGCGGCCCAGGTGCCTTCCCGGTCCAGGGCCAGGGAGGAGACGATGCCGAGGCCCGTGACGACAACGCGCTTCACAGGCGCTTGACCAGGAGGCTGGCGGTGCACAGTTCCCGCCCGTCGCAGGTCACCGTTCCCTGCACTTTCATCATTCCCGCGAAGGCGCCATCCGCCACCGCTTCCAGGCGGAGGCGGTCGCCGGGATGGGCGGCGGCCGGGAACCGGGCGTCACGGATCCCTGCCAGGAAGACGGCCGACCCGTGGAGCGGGTCCGATTCCAGGAAGCCGCCGGTCTGGGCGAGCATTTCCAGCAGGAGGGGAGCGGGCACGGCTCCTTTGGAGCCCCGGAAGCAGGGCTCCTGGCCCGTCACCAGCTTTTCCGCCACCGCGCGGATGCCTGGCTCGCGCTCCACCACGCGGTCCACCAGCAGGAAGGGGCGGCGGTGGGGCAGGTGGGCCGGAACGTCCGTCATGACCTCAGGCCTTGGCGTGCTCGGCGATGAAGTCGGTCAGGGCCTGGACGGAGCGGAACGCCTTCAGGCCCGCGGCCTCGTCCTCGATCTTCACGCCGAAGCTCTGCTCGATGCCCAGGACCAGCTCCAGGGCGTCGATGGAGTCCAGGCCGAGGCCGTCGCCGAAGAGGGGAGCCTGGTCGTCGATCTGATCGGGCGTCATCCCCTCCAGCTTGAGGCGCTCGATGATCATCTCTTTGGCGCGCAGCTTGAGGTCGGTCATGGCGTTCCCGGCGAAAGGGTGGAGGTCACCCTCGATCCTAGCCGACGCGGGCGCCGGCTGGAGATTCTAGCCGGAAGGCCGGGGGCTTGTGATCTTGACCGGGGTCGCCGCTTCGCAAAGGGCGCTAAGCTGGACGCTCGCGGAACCCTCCGCCCGAGAGCGCCATGGCCCATCCCGCATCGCCCTTCCTCCCGGTCCTGATCCTTCTTGCGATCGCCGCCGTGACGGCCATCGCGATTCTCGTGCTGTCGGGCAAGGTGCTTCCGCTGCTGAAGCCCAACAATCCGCAGGAGGCGAAGCTGCGGCCCTACGAGTGCGGCGTTCCCGCGCAGCAGGACGGCGCCCGCCACAAGTACTCCGTGAAGTTCTACCTGACCGCGATGCTGTTCATCCTGTTCGACGTGGAAGCCGCGTTCCTGCTGCCCTGGGCCGTGAACTTCAAGCACGCTCTGTGGACCTTCGGCGCCATGCTGAGCTTCATGGCCACCCTGCTGGTGGGTTTCGTCTACGCCTGGGGCAAGGGCGCCTTCGAGTGGGAGCGCTGAGATGGCGGAACTGAACATCAACGACGCGGTCCTGACCACGCGCCTGGACGCGGTGGTCAACTGGGGCCGCAAGAACAGCCTGTGGCCCATGCCCTTCGGCGTGGCCTGCTGCGCCATCGAGTTCATGAGCATGATGTCGTCCCGCTACGACCTCAGCCGTTTCGGCGCCGAGGCCATGCGCTTCAGCCCGCGCCAGAGCGACATGATGCTGATCCTGGGCACCATCACCAACAAGATGGCGCCGGTCCTGCGCACCATCTACGCCCAGATGGCCGAGCCCAAGTGGGTGATCAGCGTGGGCGTGTGCGCGTCATCGGGCGGGATGTACCGCACCTACGCCACCCTCCAGGGCGCCGACCGGATCATCCCCGTGGACGTCTACGTCCCCGGCTGCCCGCCCCGGCCCGAGAGCATGATCTACGGCGTGATGAAGCTGCAGGAGAAGATCGAGAAGGAATCGCTCTCCATGCGCAAGGACCACATCGCCCGCTTCTACGAGAGCCTCGCGCGGCAGGAGGCCCTCCAGGAGAAGGAGGGGCTGACGGGCCAGCAGGCCATCCGCGAGATGCTGATGGGCGCCGCGGAGCGCGGCGCGGGCGCGATCTTCTAGGCGGGGCGGACCATGATCATCGAGCACATCGACGCGCAGCTCCCGGGAGCGGTGGCCGACCGCCACGCCTTCCGGGGCGACCAGACCGTGGTCGTGGCCAAGGACCGCCTGCTTTCCCTGGTGGAGCTGCTCCACCGCGAAGGGTTCCAGATGCTGGTGGATATCACGGCGGTGGACTGGCCGGAGCGCCAGCCCCGGTTCGACGTCGTCTACCACTGGCTGAACCTGGCCAGCCAGGAGCGCCTGCGGGTGAAGGTGCCCCTCGCCGAGGGCGAGGCGATTCCGACTCTCACCGCCCGCTTCAAGACCGCCGACTGGTTCGAGCGCGAGGTCTTCGACCTGTTCGGGATCGCCTTCGAGGGTCATCCCAACCTCAAGCGCCTCCTCACCTGGGACGACTTCCCGGGCCACCCCCTCCGCAAGGACTTCCCCCTCGATGGCGGGGATGCCTTCTGCATGGAGGGCTGCACGGCTCCCTACAACAACGGGCAGCGGGGCTGACATGACCATGGATTCCATCGCCCTTTCCCGGCAGCAGGCGGACGGCGACCGCATGATCGTCAACCTGGGCCCCTCCCATCCCACGACCCACGGGACCCTGCGCATCGTCCTCGAGCTGGAGGGCGAGACCATCGTCAAGGCCACGCCGGAGATGGGCTACCTCCACCGCGGCGTGGAGAAGCTGGGCGAGAGCCTCAGCTACCAGCAATTCATCCCCCTCACGGACCGCCTGAACTACTGCAGTTCGATCATGAACAACGTGGGCTACGCGGGCGCCGTGGAGAAGCTGATGGGGATCCAGATCCCCGTCCGCGCCCAGCAGATCCGCGTGCTGATGTCCGAGATCGCCCGCGTGGCCGACCACATCGTGTGCGTGGGCGTGAACGCCGTGGACATCGGCGCCTTCACCGCCTTCCTCTACCTCTTCCGCCAGCGCGAGACCGCCTACGACCTGTTCGAGATGGCCGCGGGCCAGCGCCTGCACACCAGCTTCACCCGCATCGGCGGCCTCTTCCGCGACATCCCCGAGGGTTTCGCCCCCCTGTGCGAGCGCTTCCTGGTGGAGTGCGAAGCGGCCATCGACGAGTGCGAGCGCCTCCTCACCCACAACCCCATCTGGTACAACCGCACCAAGGGCATCGGCGCCATCAGCCCCGAGGACGCGGTGAGCTGGGGCTACACGGGCCCCTGCCTGCGCGCCGCGGGCGTGCCCCACGACCTCCGCAAGGCCCAGCCCTACCTCGGCTACGAGACCTACGACTTCGACATCCCCGTGGGCACCACCGGCGACGTGTTCGACCGCTACCTGGTGCGGATCGAGGAGATGCGCCAGAGCCTGCGGATCATCCGCCAGGTGCTCGACCGCCTGGAGCCCGGCCCCATCATCGTGGATGACTACAAGGTGGCCCTTCCCCCCAAGGAGAAGGTCTACACGCGGATGGAAAGCCTCATCCACCACTTCAAGCTGATCATGCACGGGATCGAGATGCCCGTCGGCGAGGTCTACAGCGCCACCGAAGCCGCCAACGGCGAGCTGGGCTTCTACCTGGTCAGCGACGGCGGCAAGAACCCCTACCGCATCCGCGTCCGTCCCCCCTGCCTCCCCATCTTCAGCAGCTTCGAGGAGCAGGTGAAAGGCACCCTCATCGCCGACGCCGTCGCCGTCCTCGGCGCGATGAATATCATCGCGGGCGAGCTGGACCGTTGACGCGCCGAGGACGGCGGCCCGGGCGGGAGCCCGGCACCGTGGTGGGCGCGATGAGGCCGGAGCAGCAGCGGAGGCCGACCGTGCGCGAAGCGCATGGCCCCGCAGGGGCGAGGCCCAGGAAGGGCCGAGTCAGCATCATTGCGGGCGAGCTGGATCGCTGAAGCGCCCAGCACAGCGAGCGCGCGAAGCCTACGGCCGGAGCCGAACGGGAGCCCGCACCGCGTGCGATAGCGGGAGGGAGGCCCATCATGCGCAATGTGCAGGGCCGTGAGGGGGCCGAGCCAGTCGTGCGGCTCCGCTGAGCTCCTCCCGAAAGGCACCCGGCAGCTCCTGCGGAATTCGTGTTCCGGCGGCGGTCGGTGCCAGAATTGCCTCCAGGGAGCGTCATGGTCAGGTCCTTCCTCAATTCGGTGGCCATTCTGGGCGCTAGCCGCGAGGCGGGGGGCGCGGACGAAGGTCTGGACGGGATCCTGGAGGTCCTGGAGGCGGAGCGGGCCACCGAGGGGGGCACGGCGACCGGGCTGGAGGGGTGGCTGCGGCGGGTCGAGCAGGGACGGCGCAATGCGGGCGACGGCCTGCTGTTCCTGCGCGCGGCGGACGATGCGGCCCTCGAAGTGCGCGATCTGCTGACCCGGGGCGCGGAGCTGGCGGCGCTCCTGGCCGACGCCGCGGTTCCGGAGGACGGCTCTACCCGCCTCCGCCGGGCCGAGCACCAGATTCTCCTGCGGACGCTGGATGAGCTGGATGGGGGCACGACTTTCAACGGCACGCCCGTGTTCGGCGCCACGCTGGAGGTGGCTCTGGACCGGGCGGCACCCCTTCGTTTCGCCTTGGGCCGGGTGGACGCGCAGACGCTGCTGGGAACCCCGGGGACTCCGCAGGAGGAGCCCGCCCGCTTCCAGGAGGCGCTCGCCCGCGTGGCCGCGCTGAGAAGCGAGCTGACGGACATTCGGCGGCAGCTCATCCAGGCCTCGAACGTGTTGGGGGTCCGGGCGCAAAACACCCTCGCCGCGGGGGGAATCCGCACCAAGGTGACGGCCCGCGAGGCGGTGGCCCTGGCCCGCCTCCAGGTGCTGCACCACGCCGGCGTCCAGGCCTTCAGTCCGGCCAGCCCGTCGATCCTTCGCCTTCTGCAGTAGGAGGCTATTTCTCCAGGGCCTCCACCTGCGTCCGGAAGTCGTTCCGCAGGCGCTCCAGGAGGGACAGGAGCAGGTCCCGCTCGCCGGGTTCCAGGCACTCGTCCACCCGCTGGCAGAGGGCGTGGTGCTGGGTGTGCATCCGCGCCTCCAGGGCGAGCCCCTTGGGCGTGATCTGGACGCGGCTCCCGCGGCGGTCGGCGGGGTTCTCGCAGCGCTTCACCAGGCCCCGGGCCTCCAGGCGGTTCACCAGCCGGGGAACGTCGGCGAAGCGGTAGATCATCCGCGAGCGGAGGTCCTTCACCAGATAGCCGTCCCGGGGGCCGCCCTTGAGGATGCGGAGCAGGTTGAACTGCTGGTCCGAGATGTCCTCCCGCTCGTAGAGGGCCTGGTCGAACAGCCGCGCCACGTACTCCCGGGTGAGCAGCAGCGCCAGGGCCACCTCGTGGCCGGGCTCGAGGGGCTTGGTGATCTGGAGTTCTTCCCGGAGGTGCATTGCGATTCGCTCCCGCTTCAAAAGGGTGACACGATTTCTCCAAAAAAGGTGTTGCAACTTGTTAAAAACGGCCTAGGCTTGGTTGCATGGTGAAACACCTATTCCCTGGAGGTTCCATGCGCCACCCCTTCCGCGCCCTTCTCGCGCTCCTCTCGCTGGCCGCCCTGCCGGCCTTCGCCGCCGAGGACGTCTACAAGATCGATCCGGTGCACAGCGAAGTGAGCTTCAAGGTCGGTCACCTTCTGGCCAAGACCAGCGGCCGCTTCACCAAGTTCCAGGGAACGATCAAGGTGGACACCGCCGACCTCGCCAAGTCCAGCGTGGAGGTGTCCATCGACGCCGCCAGCATCACCACCGACAACGAGGCCCGGGACAAGCACCTGAAGTCCCCCGATTTCTTCGACGTGGAGAAGTTCCCCATCATCACGTTCAAGAGCACCGCCGTGAAGGAAGTGAGCAAGGGCAAGCTGGAGGTCACCGGGGACTTCACGCTGCACGGCGTGACCAAGCGGATCACCTTCCCCATCAGCAACGCCGGCACCCAGCCTGGGATGCAGCCGGGCTCCGTGGTGGCGGGCTTCGTGGACGGCGCCCTCACCCTCAACCGGAACGAATACGGCATCAAGACCTATCCCGGCGTCATCGGCGAGACGGTTTCCGTGAGCCTGAACGTCGAGGCGGGCAAGGCCGGCGCCGCGCAGAAGTAAACCGCATCCCGCGTTTCGTGATGGGGGGCACCCGCTTTGGCCGGGTGCCCCCCATTCCCTTTGGGCTAAACTGGCCCCACCTGCGAGCGTGCCCATGAATCACCCTCTGCCTCCCGACATGTCGAACGAGCCCCTGGCCCCCGGCCAGCGGTTGCCCGAATCCGAGCGCAAGGAATTCAGCCCGGAGGCCGTCGCCGAGATCCAGGCCATCGCGGCCAAGTTTCCCGACAAGCTGGCGGCCACGCTGCCCGCCCTGCACATCGCCCAGCGGGAATTCGGGTTCGTCAGCCTCGCCGCGATGAAGGCCGTCGCGCGGGCCATCGGCATCCCCGAGAGCCACGTGTTCGGCGTCGCCACCTTCTACACGATGTATCAGAAGGCGCCCGTGGGGCGCTTCCACTTCCAGGTCTGCACCAACATCAGCTGCGCCCTCCGCGGCGCGGCCCAGCTCCTGGAGAAGGTCTGCGAGAAGGCCGGCGTCCAGCCGGGTCACGGCCCGAGTCCCGACGGGATGTGGAGCGTAGAGGAAGCGGAGTGCCTGGCGGGCTGCGGCAGCGGTCCCTGCGTCCAGGTGAACCACGACGTCTACGACGAGTTCGTGGACGAGGCGAAGCTCGTCGAAGTCATGGAAGCCTGCAAGCGGGGCGAGTACCGCCCCTGGGCGCAGTAGGGGGAATCGATGGCCGCCATCCGCACCAAGCCCGATCCCCAGATCTACACCTTCCCCGGCTTCGGATCGGACAAGTACCCGAATCTGATGCTCCGCGGCGCCGGCGACCTGGACAACTGGCACCTCAAGGTCTACGAGCAGAAGCACGAGGGCTACGCCGCGATGAAGGCCGCCCTGAAGCTGGAGCCCACTGCGGTGGTCGAGGAGGTCAAGGCCTCCGGCATCCGGGGCCGCGGCGGCGCGGGCTTCCCCTGCGGGTTGAAGTGGTCCTTCATGCCCAAGGACACGGCCGACCGGAAATTCACCCGCTACCTGGTCTGCAACGGGGACGAAGGCGAGCCCGGCACCTTCAAGGACCGCGCCATCCTCGAGTACAACCCCCACCAGCTGATCGAGGGGATGATCATCGGCGGCTGGGCCATGCAGTGCGCCATGGGCTTCGTCTACATCCGCGGCGAGTTCCTGTGGCTGATCGAGAAGCTGGAGGCCGCCCTCCAGCAGGCCCGCGATGCCGGCTACCTCGGCAAGAACATCCTCGGCACGGGCTGGGACTACGACATCCTCGTCTACCGCGGCGCGGGCGCCTACATCTGCGGGGAGGAGACGGCGCTGCTGAACTCCCTGGAGGGCCGCCGCGGCGAGCCCCGCGTCAAGCCGCCGTTCCCGGCCGCCAAGGGCGCCTTCGGCCAGCCCACCACCGTGAACAACGTGGAGACCCTCGCGGCCGTCCCGCCGATCCTCCGGATGGGCGGCGCGGAGTACGCCAAGCTGGGCACGCCCAAGAACACGGGCACGCGGATCTACGGCGTCAGCGGGCACGTCAAGCGCCCCGGCCTGTTCGAGCTGCCCCTGGGCACGCCCATGGACTTCGTCGTGAACGAGCTGGCGGGCGGTTCCAGCACCGGCAAGAAGATCAAGGCGATCATCCCCGGCGGCGCCAGCGCGCCCATGTTCGACGAGAAGGACTTCGACTGCCCCCTCGACTTCGACACGGTCAAGGCGCGGGGCTCCATGGCCGGCTCCGGTGGGCTCATCGTGATGGACGAGGACATCTGCATGGTGCAGGCCACGCTACGCCTCATCCGCTTCTACGCCCACGAGAGCTGCGGCCAGTGCACGCCCTGCCGCGAGGGCTGCAACTGGATGAGCATGATCCTGCACCGCATCGAGCACGGCGAGGGCCGCATGGAGGACCTGGACCTCCTCGCCACTCTGACCCCGCGGATCGGACTGCGGACGCTGTGCCCCCTGGGCGACGCCGCCTGCGGCCCCATGGATTCCGCGCTCCAGAAGTTCCGCCACGAGTTCGAACACCACATCACCCACAAGACCTGCTACGCCCACGGCGCGCAGCTGCTGTCCAAGGCAGGGGCGCACTAGCGCCTACGGGTTCACTGGCGGGGAGGATCGCCCTCCCCGCCTTTCGCGTACCGGCGGCTTCAGCGCTTGCCCGCAGCCAGGGAGTAGGCGCGGATGCGGTGGTCCTTCATCTCGAAGATCCAGGTGCGGGCCCATAGGGTATCGGTCTGGACGGTCACGCGGGCGTGGACGGCGCCCCGCACCACCGTCACGGAGCCCACTTCCACGCGGAGGTCGGGGTGCTTCCGGAAGGTGTCCTGGAAGAACGCCCGGATCTGCGGCTTGGCCAAGGGGGCGCCGGATCCGCGGAAGACGGCGTCCTCATCCAATTGGGCCATCATCCCGTCCAGATCCCGGCGGCCGTAGGCGTCGAGGAAGGCCAGGACGGTGCGCGCGTCGGGCGAGGCGGGCGCGGGTTGGGGAACGGGCGAAGGGGAGGGCGCCGGCCGGCAGGCGAAGAGGGCCGCCAGCGCAGGGAAAACGGCGAGCCGCGCGACGCGCTTCATGGGCGCTGAAGGCTCAGCGGCCGAACTGGATGGCGTAGGTCAGCGGCTTGGGCAGCTTGGCGCTCTTGATGGTGGCGGTGAGGGTGAGGGACTTGCCGTCGGGGCCCAGCTTGAAGACGTTGGTGCGCTCGCCTTCGTTGTTCTTGAAGGTCTGGATGAGCTGGTCCCCGGAGACCTGGGCGGACACCATGAACGTGTCGCCGTCCTCGCGGGTCCAGGGCGAAGCCGCCCCGCCGGGGAGCATGTGGATGGGCGCCCGGTCGTCGAACTTCACGTCCACGCCGCCGGCGGACACGGCGAGGGCCAGCTTCCTGTAGGCGGGGTTCAGCTTGGTCAGGCGCGCGCGGGCGATGGGCCGCGTGATGAAGCTCATGTCCGCCACGGTGGTGTTGATGGCGGCGGGGATGTCGTCGGCCTTCGTCTGGGTCCACGCGCCGTTGAGCGCGGAGTCCTGGGCGGCCAGGGACAGGACCGGGAGCATCGGGATGAGGAACAGCCTGGCTGCGCGCATGGGGGCTCCTGGGATGGGGTGGCCCCCACCATAGCACCCCCCGACGAAAACGGCCCCGAAGGGCCGCGTCCGCAGGGAAAGACGGCCTCCCTATCCGATGGTGGCCACCATGACGGCCTTGATGGTGTGCATGCGGTTCTCGGCCTCGTCGAAGACGACGCTGTGGCGGCTGCGGAAGACCTCGTCGGTGACTTCGCGGATGTCGTGGCCCAGGGCCTTCTGCTCCTTGGCGAGCTTGGTCTCGAAGTCGTGGAAGGCGGGCAGGCAGTGGAGGAACTTCACGTCGGGATTGCCGGTCCTCCGGATCATCTCCATCGTGACCTTGAAGGGCGTGAGCAGCCTCACGCGCTCGGGGATCTGGTCCTCCTCGCCCATGCTGGCCCACACGTCCGTGTAGAGCACGTCGGCGTCCTTCACCGCGGCGTCCACGTCGTCCGTGACTTCAATGACGGCGCCGGTGAGCTTTGCGGCCTCCCGGGCGGCTTCCAGCACTTTGGGATCCGGCGCCAGGGCCTTGGGCCCGAGGGCCACCACGTGCATGCCCGTCTTGGCGGCGCCGTACATCAGGGCGTAGCTCATGTTGTTGCGGATGTCGCCGCAGAAGACCAGCTTCACCTTGTTCAGGGGCTTGGCGACGTGCTCTTCGATCGTGAGGAAGTCCGCCAGGATTTGCGTGGGGTGGTCCACGTCCGTGAGCCCGTTCCACACGGGCACGCCGCTGTGCTGGGCCAGGGCCTCCACCACCTCCTGCTTGAATCCCCGGTACTCGATGCCGTCGTAGAAGCGGCCCAGGACCTTGGCGCTGTCCTCAATGGATTCCTTCTTCCCCACCTGGGAGCTGGCGGAATCCAGGAAGGTGACGTTGGCGCCCTCTTCCATGGCCCCGACCTCGAAGGCGCAGCGGGTGCGGGTGCTGGTCTTCTCGAACAGCAGCACGATGCTCTTGCCCTTGAGCAGCCCGCCGGAGATGCCCATCCGCTTCTTGGCCTTCAGGTCGCGCGACAGGTCCAGGAGGTAGCGCACCTCCTCCGGCGTGAAGTCCATCAGGGTGAGAAAGCTGCGCCCCTTCAAATTGACGGCCATGGTGCCCTCCGATGCGAATGCAGGGCCAGCGTAGCGCCGGGTCCGCGTCCCGCGGCCTCCAAACGGCGCGGCCGCCCCGGGAATTGACAGAGTGTCAGGCCCCTATTCGAAGGTGAGCAGCGCCTGGCCCTTCGCCACGGTGTCGCCCGCGGCCACGTGGACGGCGGCGATGGTGCCGTCATGGGACGCGGTGATGGAGTTCCGCATCTTCATGGCTTCGAGGACGAGAAGGCTCTGCCCGCGCCGGACCGGATCCCCCGGGGCGACGAGCAGATCCAGGACGAGGCCCGGGATCACCGCGCCCAGGTATTTCGGATCCTTGGGCACGTAGGGCTTCCGGAGGGCGAACTTCCGGGTGAGGGTGGTCTCGTACAGGGTGCCGTCGAGTTCCAGGGTGTGGCGTGCGGTCATGGGGCCTCGGCTCAGAAGGGCGGGACGCCGTGCTTCCGGGCGGGCCGCTGCTCGGCCTTCTGCTCGGAGATCTCCAGGGCGTGGAGAAGGAAGTCGCGGGTCTGGTGCGGGGCGATGACGGCGTCCACGTGCCCGTTGGCGGCGGCCACGTAGGGGCTGGCGAACTTCTCGGTGTACTCGTGGACCTTCTCTTTGCGGAACGCCTCCGGATCCGCCGCGGCGGCGATCTCGCCCTTGAAGATGATGTTGGCGGCGCCCTCGGGGCCCATCACGGCGATCTCCGCGCAGGGCCAGGCGAACACGAAGTCGGCGCCCAGGTGGCGCGAGCACATGGCGATGTAGCCGCCGCCGTAGGCCTTGCGGAGGATCACCGTGAGCTTGGGGACGGTGGCCTCGCTATAGGCGTAGAGCAGCTTCGCGCCGTGGCGGATGACGCCGGCATGCTCCTGGTCGATGCCCGGAAGGTAGCCCGGCAGGTCCACGAAGGTCACGAGGGGGATGTTGAAGGCGTCGCAGAAGCGGATGAACCGGGCGGCCTTGTCCGAGCTGTCCACGTCCAGGACCCCGGCCAGGACCATGGGCTGGTTCGCCACCATGCCCACCGTGCGCCCGCCCATGCGGGCGAAGCCCACCACGATGTTGGCCGCCCACAGGGCCTGGACCTCCATGAAGTCCGACCCGTCGCACACGGCCCGCAGCACGTCGCGCACGTCGTAGGGGCGGTTGGATTCCGCGGGGATGATCCGCTCCAGCTCCGACCCGTCCGCGGGGGGCACCGGGCCGAAGGCGTCGGCCTTCTTGCGGTTGTTCCAGGGGATGTAGGTCACCAGCCGCTTCACCTGCTCGAAGCACTCGGCCTCGCTCTCGGCGAAGAAGTGGGCGTTGCCCGAGATCTCGGACTGCACCCGGGCGCCGCCCAGGTCCTCCATGGAGATCTCCTCGCCGAGCACGGTCTTGATGACCTCGGGGCCGGTGATGAACATCTTGGAGATCCGGTCCACCACGAACACGAAGTCCGTCAGGGCGGGGGAATACACGGCGCCGCCCGCGCAGGGGCCCAGGATGATGGAGATCTGGGGGATGACGCCCGAGGCCAGGGTGTTGCGGTAGAAGATCTCGCCGTAGCCGGCCAGGGAGTTGACCCCCTCCTGGATCCGCGCCCCGCCGGAATCGTTGATCCCGATGAGCGGGATGCCCAGCTTCACCGCGTGATCCATGATCTTGGTGATCTTCCGGGCGTGGGCTAGGCCCAGGGAGCCGCCCGCCACGGTGAAATCCTGGGCGTAGATGGCCACCGGGTGGCCCAGGATCGTGCCCGTTCCGGTGATGACGCCGTCGCCGGGGAGCTGCTTCTTCTCCATCCCGAAGTCGGAGCACTTGTGCTCCACGAACAGATCGTATTCGTGGAAGGAACCGGCATCGAGGATGGCCGTGATCCGCTCCCGGGCCAGCAGCTTGCCCTGGGCGGCCTGCTTCCGGGCAGCCTCGGGGTGGGGCTCCGTGGCTTCCGCGTGCTTCCGGGCGTGGGCTTTCATCTTGCGGGGCAGGGACATCGGCACATCCTCGGCAGAGCCCGGGAGCGGTCGAGGCCTGGGCGGGCCCCCGGAAAGACGACCATTACATCAAGAAAATCCGATCCGGGAGAAGAGCTTGCGGCATCCGTCACGGTTCCCCACACTCCCTTCGCGCATTCCCCCTTCCGCCCCCGCCGCCCTGGCCGTATGGTCAGGGCCAGACCCCCCATCGATACCGTTCGCGAGGAGACGCCCATGAGGCCCCTGAAACAGATCCTGGATGGCAAGCGCCCCCTGGTGTCCGTGGGGCCCGACGATTCGGTCTTCACCGCCCTCTCCCAGCTGGCGGATCACGACATCGGGGCCCTGGTGGTCCTGGACGGGAACAAGCTGGTGGGTATCTTCTCCGAGCGGGACTACGCCCGGAAGGTGATCCTCAAGGGCAAGACCTCCAAGGACACGCCCGTGCGGGAGATCATGAGCGACCAGGTGAGCTGCGTCACCCCCGCCCAGACGGTGGAGGAGTGCATGGCCCTGATGACGGACAAGCACATCCGGCACCTCCCCGTCCTGGGGCCGAACCAGGAGGTGCTGGGCATCCTGTCCATCGGGGACCTGGTGAAGGAGACCATCTCCGAGCAGACCTTCACCATCGAGCAGCTGGTCTACTACATCCGGAACTGAGAAGGGCCCCGCCCGGCGGCGGAGGTTTTGGAGTCTTGCATCCGTTTTAGGGATGCGTACTATCGAGACTGTGTCTCAGTATCTAGAAATCCTCCGCCCTCACCCTCTGGCCGCCGGCCGTTCGTTCGCGGGCCGGTGACCGGTGCCGGCGCTCCTTGAGGCCCGTTCCCCGGAGCGGTCGTCCTCCGCGGGAGCCCTGGCTCCCCTGCTGCGGGGACGGGAGGCGTCCGTGGAGACGCTCCTCCTGGACCTGCGGCTGGGCCGGGCGCGGCTGAAGGAAGTCGGCCCTTCCGGGCTGGCCCTCGCCAATCCCAATCCCGGCCTGCTCCTGGTGCCCTGGGAGGGCCGCTTCTCCGTGGCGCTGCCGGGCGAGCCGCCCCGGCCCATCCACTCGCAGCTCTGGTTCTGGTGCGGCCAGGACCAGGCCTTCACCCTGGGGCTGCCGGCGGAGGGCGAGCTGGTGTGGTTCCAGGTGCCGGCGGGACTTCCCGGCTTCTGCCCGCTGTTCTCCCACCGCAGCCGGACCGTGGCCTGCGCCGCGCCCATCTTTCCGGTGCTGGACCTGCTCCAGGCCTGCCGGCTGGATCCGGAACTCCGGCGGGTGGCGCTGTTCGGGCGGAGCCTCGACCTGCTGGCCCACGTCTTCCAGTACCAGCAGGATCCCGCACCGGGCGGGGACGATGCGGCCCGAGTCGCCCAGGCGCGGCGCATCCTTCTGGAGCGGATGACGGATCCGCCCACCATTCCCCAGCTCGCCGGCCAGAGCGGGCTGAACGAGTGCAAGCTGAAGGCCCTGTTCAAGCGCACCTACGGCTTCACGGTCCACGGCTTCGTGAAGGAGCAGCGCCTCCGGCGGGCCCAGGTCCTGCTGAACGCCGGGATGCAGGTCAGCGAAGTCGCCTGGGCCGTGGGTTGGGAGAACTGCGGGCACTTCGCGCGGGCCTTCCGGGAGCGCTTCGGCTGCCTCCCCTCCCGTTTGGAGCAGCATTCCTCCGGCCCGGAGCAGCGGGGCGGGTTTGAATAATAGATACTGAGACGCGATCTTAATTTTGAGGCGCTTTTCCGGACGCGGCTTCCCGCCCCGGCCGGGAGACCTTCGCACCGAGGAATGTCCACCATGACCAGCCAAGGGGCCCTCATGCCTCCTGGGCGGCCTTCGCCCGCTCCCGCGGACGGGCCCTCCGCCTTCTTCGCCCGGGAGGGCGCCGATCCGCTCCGGTTCGCCTTCGACCGGAAGACCGGTATCCACGCCGGACTGGGGGCCGGACCCGTGGCGCCAGACGCCGCGGAGGCCCACCTGGCGGAACTCCTCCAGACGCCCCGCACCGGCCCCACCGCGGCCTATTTCCACATCCCCTTCTGCTCGACTCGCTGCACCTACTGCGGCTTCTTCTCCCGGTTCACCCAGGGCGGGGACAGCGCCCTCTACACGGACGCCCTCATCCGGGAGCTGCGGGCCACGGCCGGAACGCCCGCCGTGGCGTCCGGTCCCGTCCACGCCGTCTACCTGGGCGGCGGGACGCCCACCGACCTGGAACCGCCGGACCTTCTCCGCCTGCTGCGGGCCATCCGCGCGGAGCTGCCCCTGGCCAACGACTGCGAGATCACCCTGGAGGGCCGCGTTCACGGGATGAACGAAGCCCTCCTCGGGGCGGCGTTGGAGGGCGGCGCGAACCGTTTCTCCATCGGCGTCCAGAGCTTCGACACCCGCGGCCGCCGACTGGTGGGCCGCCTGGACGACCGCGAAACCGTTCTGGAGACCCTCGCCCGGCTGGCGGCGCCGGATCAGGCGTCGGTGGTGATCGACCTCGTCTACGGGTTCCCCGGCCAGACCGTGGCCTCCTGGGTGGAGGACGTGCGGACCCTGGAGCGCCTGCCCCTGGACGGCGTGGACCTCTACCAGCTGAACGTCCTGCCCCACACCACCCTGGCCCGGATGATCGCCGAGGGCCGCTGCGAGCCCGCGGCCTCGCTACCCGAGCAGGCCGAGATGTTCAGCGCCGGGGTGGACGCCATGGAGGCCATGGCCTGGAGCCGGCTCTCCGTCTGCCACTGGCGCGCCACGTCCCGCGAGCGGAGCCTCTACAACCGCCTCGTGAAGGGCGGCGCGACGATTCTGCCCTACGGCTGCGGCGCGGGCGGCAACCTCCACGGCCACGGGATCATGCACACCCGCGAATTCGGCCGCTACCTGGAGCGGGTGGAGGCGGGCCGCTCCCCGGTGGCCATGATGACCCGGCCCTCGCCCCTCCGCGTCCTGGCGGCGCGCATCGCGGACGGGTGCGACCTGGGCCGCCTGGAGGTCGCCCGCCTGGACGCCTGGGCGGGCGAGCCCGTGGCCGCCCGCGTCCAGCCCCTCCTCGACCAGTGGACCCGCTGCGGCCTGCTGGAGCTCCGCGACGGCTGGGCCCGCCTCACCCGCGCGGGCGAGTTCTGGCAAGTGAACCTCGCCCAGGGGCTGGTGGACGCCTGCCGGGCGCTCGTCCCCTCTCCCGTTTCCGTTCCTCCCAAGGAGTTCGCCTCATGAACCGCATCGCCCTTTTCCTCGCCGCCCTCGGCTCCGCCTCCGCGGCTTTCGCCGACGCCCCGGACGAGGTCCAGCTCAAGGAAGTCCGCGTCACCGCCACCAAGGTGGAGCGCAGCCTTCAGGAAGTTCCCCATTCCGTGGGCGTCGTCGAGAGGGAGGAGATCCTCCGGAAGGGGACCACGTCCATCGCCGACCTGCTGCGCGACATCCCGGGCGTGCAGGTGGAGGACGGCGCCGTTCCCGGCCAGAAGCGCATCGGCCTCCGCGGCGAATCCGCCGCCCGGGTCCTGCTGCTGATCGACGGGCAGCGGGTCTCCGAGCAGAAGTCCATGTCCGGCGCCGTGTTCCTGGTGGATCCCTCCATCGTGGAGCGGATCGAGGTGATCAAGGGGCCCGCTTCGGTGCTGTACGGATCCGAGGCCATCGCCGGGGTGGTGAACATCATCACCCGCAAGGGCGCCCAGGTGCCCCTGGAGCTGGAGGCCGGGACCACCTACGACAGCGCCACCGACGGCTGGAAGGGCCACCTGATGGCCTCGGGCCGCATCCAGGGCTTCAGCTACAACGTGTCCGGCTACCGCTCCAACCAGGGCGACCGCCGCACGCCCGACGGCGTGGCCGCGGACACCTCCTTCCAGGAGAAGGGCGGGCGCCTCTACGTGGAACAGGCCTGGGAGCGGCTGACCCTCTTCGCCAGCGCCGAGACCCACATCAGCGACCTGCGGGTGTTCACGCCGGACGGCGTGATCTCCGCCGCGATTCCCTACTTCCACCAGGACCTGCCCGAATGGTCCCGGAAGAAGACGTCCCTGGGGACGATCTGGCGCCCTGCCGCGGGCGCCCTCGCGAAGCTGTCGGCGGACGTCTACCACCAGACGACCTACAAGGACTTCTTCATGGACATGGACATCCAGGCCGGGCCCGGCATGACCGTCCAGACCCGCAACCGCACCCAGAACGACCTGGATTCCGACGGCCTCCACCTCCAGTCGGACTGGGCGCTGCCCGGCGGCCACTACCTGATCGCGGGCTTCGAGGGGAGCCGCGACCGGCTGGGGGCCGACGAGACCCGCCGCTCTCGGATGCTCCCGATGATGCCGGCGTTCTCGCTGTCGAAGTACCGCGACGAGGCGGAAGCCACCGTCACCGCCCTGTTCGTCCAGGACGAGTGGCAGCCCGTGAACGGCCTCACCTTCACCGGCGGCCTCCGCCAGACCTGGGTGAAGACCGAGCTGGAGAAGACGACGGATCCCACCCTCAAGGTGGCCTCGAACCGGGACCAGAACCTGGTGGGCTCCCTGGGCGTGGCGTGGAAGGTGGCGGCGCCGTCCACCCTGCGGCTGAACGTCTCCCAGGGCTACCGCTTCGCCACCCTCCAGCAGCTCTACATGGGCACGGTCCACGGCAGCTCCAGCCCCACCTTCGGGAACCCGGACCTGAAGCCCGAGACCTCCCGCAGCGTGGAGCTGGGCTGGCGCACCAACACGGACCGCGCCGCCGTGGACGTGGCGCTGTTCCGCAGCGAGAACCGCGACTACATCACCACCCTGCTGTCGCCCACGCCCACCTATCCCAATGCGCTCCAGTTCCGGAACGTGGACCGGGCCACCAGCCAGGGGCTGGAAGCGGCCGCCACGCTCCAGGCCACGCCCCACCTGAGCCCCTACACCAGCTTCACGTGGCTTCGCCGCCGGTTCGAATCCACGGGCTTCACCACCTGGAAGACGGGCTCGCCGTCGTTCCTGGGCCAGGCGGGCCTCCGCTACGAATCCGCGGCGCGGACGGGCTTGGGATTCCACGCCGACGCCTTCCTGCGCTTCGCCGACCGGGCGGACCTGGCGTCCTCCAACGGCACGGTGGAGGCGGTGCCCGGGTGGACCATCCTGAACCTGTCCACGGGCCTCCACTTCGGCGCCCACGGCCAGCACCAGGTGGCCGTCAACCTCCAGAACCTGCTGGACCGCAGCTACCGCACGGCCTTCGAGACCGTGCTGATGGCGGGGCGCAGCGTGTCCGTCAGCCTCCGCTCCACGTTCTGAGGCCGCCGTGGAAACTCTCGCTCAGCCCAAGCCCGCCTACTGGGAAGTCCGCGAACTCGTGGTGATCGGCACCTTCGCCGCCGTGGTCAAGGTGTCGAGCCTGGTGGTGGCCCTCCTGGGCGGAGGGATGAACCCCCTCACCCTGATCCTCAAGAACCTCGTGTTCACCAGCCTCCTGTTCATCCTGCTGTGCAAGGTCCGCAAGCCGGGCGCCCTGATGGTGTTCCTGGTGGTCAGCGCGCTCCTGTCCGTGATGCTGCTGGGCGCCGGCCTGATGCTGATTCCCGCCTCCCTCGTCGCGGGCGCGGTGGCGGAACTGGCGATGCTGGCCCTCCGCCGCCTGGGCTCCACCTGGGTCATCCTGCTCGGCGTCGCGCTCTACGACCTGGTGTCGAAATCGCTCTCCCTGGCCGTGTCCTGGGCCGTGGTGAGGGAGCAGCCGCAGGTCCTGGTGATGAGCGCCGCGATCATCGCCATCGGCTACCTCGGCTCCCTCCTGGGGCTGGTGGCGGGGCTGGGCTTTCTGAAGGAGCTGCGCCATGCGGGCATCGTTCACGTCTAGCGACGGGCCGCTCACGCCCCTGCACCGCCTGGACGTGCGGACCAAGATGCTGCTCAGCCTCGCCTGCTCCGTGGCCGTCATCGCCCTCGGCAGCCCCGCCGCGCTCGGGCTGCTGGCGGCGGCCACCGGCACCTACCTGGCGCTGACGCGCCGCTGGCGGATCATCCTCGTGGCCCACGCGGGGGTGCTTGCTGTGTGGCTGCTGGCGCTGGGCTTCACGATGCTCCTGCGCAAGGTGAGTCCGCAGCTGGGCCGGAGCGACGGGGCCAGCCTCGGCGTCCCCTTCCTGCGGATCCTGATCCTGCTCCACGCCCTGCTGGCCCTGGCGCTGACCTCGCGGATCCAGGGCATACTCACGGCCCTCAAGTCGCTGCGGCTGCCGTACTGGATCTACATCCCCGCCGCGATCATGGTGCGGTTCATCCCCTCGCTGGTGGAGGACCTCCGCCAGGTGGCGGAAGCGGCCCGGATCCGCGGCCTGCCGCTGAACCCCGCCGCGCTCCTCCGGCGGCCGTGGCGGAGCGTGCGCGTGTTCTTCGTCCCGATGCTCTTCCGGGCGCTGCGGACGGCGGACGAGTTGGGCGTCGCCGCGGAGCTGAAGGGCGTCCACGCGCGCAGCGTCCTGTCGCCCTACCGCCAGGGGCGCTTCCGGCGGCTGGACGTCGCCGCCCTCGGCCTCTCCCTGGGCCTGCTGGCCGCCACCTTCGTGGTGAATGCGCGCACGCCCCACCAGCCCGTCGTGAGGCACTGACCATGCGTGACGCAGCGACCCTGGCCGCGGCCCCCATCCTCCACGTCGAAGGCGTGGGCTACGCCTATCCCTTCGCCGCCGGCCCCGCCCTGAAGGAGCTCGATTTTGGGATCCGCCCGGGGGAGGCGGTACTTTGCACCGGGCCGTCGGGCTGCGGGAAGTCCACCCTGATCCGCCTGCTGAACGGCCTGGCGCCCCACCACTACCGGGGACGGCTGGAGGGCCGCGTGGCGGCCGTCGGGCGCGATACGCAGACCATTTCCGTGGGCGATCTGGCCCGCCAGGTGGGCACCCTGTTCCAGGACCCCGAGCACCAGTTCCTCGCGCTCAACGTGGCCGACGAACTGGCCTTCGCCCACGAGTGGCGGGGCGCGGAACCGGGCCTGGTGCGCCGCCGCATCGTGGAGGCCGCCCGGCGCCTGGGCATCCAGCACCTGCTGGAGCGCAGCGTCCACGAACTGTCCGAGGGGCAGAAGCAGCGGGTGGCGCTCGCAGGCCTGCTGTCCCTGGAGCCCGCCGTCCTGCTCCTGGACGAGCCCAGCGCCAACCTCGATCCCGAGGCCACGCGCGACCTGGCCGGGCTCCTGGCGGACCTCAAGGCCGCGGGCCTCACCCTGTTCATTGTGGACCACCGCCTCTATTGGCTGCGGGACCTGGTGGACCGCGTCCTGGTGATGGCGGACGGGCGCCTGATTCTGGACGTTCCCTTCGAGTGCCTGGACGAGGAGGCCCTCCGCGCCGGCCGCGGGCTGCGCAAGGCCCGGGTGGAGGACCTCCGGAACCGCCTGCCGGACGCCTCGGTCCTTCCGGCCTGGCTGGAGCTGCGGGACCTCGCCTTCGGCTATCCCGGCCACCCGCCGCTGTTCGACGGCCTGTCCCTGGATCTGCCCAAGGGCCAGGTGGTGGGCCTTGTCGGGCCCAACGGGGCGGGGAAGACCACCCTCGCGCGGCTCCTGGGCGGGCTGTTGCCCCTGAAGCGCGGCACGCTGCGGATCGGCGGAGCTGAGGTCCGGAACCTGACCGGGCGCGTGGGCCTCGTTCTCCAGAACACCGACCACCAGCTCCACATGCGCACCGTGCGGGAGGAACTCCTGGCCTGCGCGGATCCTGCGGATGAGGCGTGCCGCGATCGGGTGGAGGGCCTCCTGACCGACTTTCGATTGGCCGCCCTCGCTCATCGCCATCCCCAGTCCCTGTCCGGGGGGGAGAAGCAGCGCCTGGTCCTCGCCATGTCCCTGCTGCGCCGGCCGGAGCTGCTCATCCTCGACGAGCCCACCAGCGGGCTCGACGGCGGGGACATGGGCATGATCGCCGACCACCTGGAGGCCGCCGCCCGCGAGGGCGCGTGCGTCCTCCTCATCAGCCACGACCTGGAGCTGCTCGAGCGCGTGTGCACGTGCCGGGCGGATCTGGGCGCCCTCCTTCACCCTTCTTCTTCCCGAGGTCCCATGACCACCCTCGAAGCCGCCGCGCTCACCGAACAGATCCAGGCCACGCTCGACCAGCAGCCAGGCGTGATGCTCTCTGCCCTCGCCGCCCAGCTGGGCCTTCCCGAAGGGGACGTGCTCCCGCTCCTTCCCGCGGGGATGGCCACGCCCGCGCCCGTCGAGGCCTTCGAGGAGATCTGGGAGGATCTCCGCGGCTGGCAGAAGGCCACCTTCCTGGCGGTGACGCCCGGCGCGGTGGTGGAAGTGGCGGGCCCCCTCCCGCGCGGGCAGAAGGGCCACGGGATGTTCAACCTCCACGAGCCCGGCAACCCCCTGGGCGGACACCTGCTGATCGAGCGCCTGGGCGCGATCTGGTTCGTCTCCAAGCCCCACTTCGGGAAGGAGAGCCACAGCGTGCAGTTCTACACCCGCGAAGGCCAGCCCATGTTCGGCGTCTACGTCGGCCGTAGCGCCGACCGCGCCCTCCTGCCCGACGTGAAGGTCCGCTACCTGAACCTGCGGCGGCGGTTCGAGAAACGGAACTGAAAAAAATTCTTCACCACCAAGACACCAAGGGCACCAAGAAAAGCAGGGGACGATTCCCGCGCCGTTCTTGGTGCCTTCGTGTCTTGGTGGTGATCTTTGCTCTTTCTCAGCCCTTGGGCTTCGACGCCTCGCGCCAGGCGGCGATGAGTTTGGCTTCGGCTTCCGGCGAGGGGCCGGCGAGCTTGGTGCGGCCCTTCTCGGCCTTCTCCTGGGTCTTGAACCAGGCGAGGGTGTCCTTCACGGTCTCCGCCGCGGGGCGGAAGCGGAGGCCGGCCTTCACGGCGCGGTCGTTGCGCCAGGTGTGGAAGCCCTTGGTCTCGCCCAGGTAGGGCGCCCAGATGGGGAACTCGACGTCCTCCCGCTTCGCGAGGAAGTCGGCGGGGATCCAGACGGGCTTGGCGTTGGCGGCGCCCGCTTTCCCGCAGGCGTCCACCACCGTGCCCCAGGCCAGGCGCTTCTCGGGCCCGCAGGCATTGAACACGCCCATGGTGCCCTGCTCGACGAGGTGCACGAGCCACGCGGCGAGGTCGCGCACGTCGATGATCTGGAGCGGATCCGCCGGGGCGCCGGGCACGGCGATCTCGCCGCCCTTGTCGAAGCGCACGGGCCAGTAGGTGAAGCGGCCCGTGGGATCGTCGGGGCCGACGATGAACCCGGGGCGGATGATGGTGGCGCGGCCCGGCATGGCCTTCTGCGCGGCCTGCTCGCACAGGGCCTTCAGGGCCCCGTAGTTCTCGTAGGTCTTGCCCATGGTCTCCACCGTGGGATCGGCCATGGTGGCGAGCGGCGCGTCCTCGGTTCCGCCCTCGGGGCTGGGCTCCTTGTAGGCGCTGATGCTGGAGATGTAGAGGTACTGCTTGATCCGGGGCGCCAGCAGGGCGGCGGAGGCCCCGACCAGGCGCGGGTAATAGCCGCTGTTGTCGATGACCGCGTCCCAGGTGCCCGTCTCCAACGCCTTCAGCCCCTCGTCCTTCTTGGGATCGCGGTCGCCGTGCAGCTTCTCCACGCCGGGGAACAGGTCGGGGCGCGTCTTTCCGCGGTTGAACATCGCCACCTGGTGGCCCCGGGCCTGGGCGATCTCGATGGTGGCGGGGCCGAGGAAGCCCGTGCCGCCGAGGATGAGGATCCGCTTGGGCTTGCCGGCGGCCTTGGCGGGCGCGGCAGACAGGTCGAGGCCGGTGGCGGCCAGGGCGGCGGCCCCGGCGGACCACTGGATGAACTCGCGGCGGGAGACGGTCATGAGAACCTCCGGCGGATGGATGGGGGTTGATACCTCGTGAATCGATATATACTCCTTCCGTTCGCACACGCAACATCTTTCGGGACGCCCCATGACGCCCATCCGCCTGCTTCGCCGCCTGCTCGGCCGTCTCGTTCTCGTGGAGGAAGGCGAGGCTCCGGCGCTGCTGTGGTCGGCCCTGTACTTCTTTCTCCTGCTGTTCGGGCTCTACCTGCTGCGGCCCGTGCGCGAGGCCATGGGCATCGCCCGCGGCGCGGACAAGCTGCCGTGGCTGATGACGGGCACGTTGCTCGCCATGGCCCTGGCGAACCCGGCCTTCGCGGCGCTGGTGTCGCGGCTGCCGCGGCGCCGCTTCATCCCGCGCGTCTACCGCTTCTTCGCCCTGCACATGCTGGGCTTCTTCCTGGCCTTCCGCCTGCTTCCGGGCCACGGCGGCGCCGCGCTGGGCTACGCGTTCTACATCTGGCTCAGCGTGCTCAACCTGTTCGTGGTGTCCGTGTTCTGGGGGCTGATGTCGGACGTGTGGTCCGAGATCCAGGGCCGGCGGCTGTTCGGGTTCATCGCCACGGGCGGGACGCTGGGCGCGCTGGCGGGTGCGGCCCTCACCGGGGCGCTGACCAAGGGGATGGCGTTCGGCGCGTTCCGGCTGAAGGTGGATCCCCTGTCCCTGCTGCTGCTGTCGGCCGTCTCGCTGGAGCTGGCGGTGCAGTGCGTGAACCGCCTGGCGGGAATCTTCCGCCTGGGGGACTCCGCCCACGGCGAGCGGGAGCCCGGTCCGGGCCTGCTGGAGGGGCTGCGCCTGATCGCCACGTCGCGCTACCTCCAGCTCATCTGCGCCTACATGCTGCTGTTCACCATCACCAGCACCTTCCTCTACCTGGAGCAGGGCGCCATCGTGGAGCGCACGTTCGCGGGCACCGCCGCGCGGACCGCGGCTTTCGCCCGGATCGACTTCTGGGTGAACGCCCTGACCCTGGTGACGCAGATCTTCCTCACGGGCCGCCTGATCACCGCGCTGGGCATCCCGGTGATCCTGTCCATCCTGCCGGTCCTCACCCTCGCTGGCTTCGGCGCCCTGTGGGCGTGGCCCGTCTTCGGCGTGATGGCCCTGTTCCAGGTGCTGCGCCGCGGCCTGCATTACGCCGTGGACCGCCCCGCCCGCGAGATCCTCTACATTCCGCTGGGCCCCGAGGAGCGCTACAAGTCGAAGCCGTTCATCGACACCTTCGTCTACCGGGGCGGCGACCTGCTGGGCGTGTGGGCACCCGCGGCCCTGCGGCTGATGGCCCTTCCCCTGGGCGCCGCGGCGATGGGCGCTTCCGCGCTGTGGGCCGCCGCCGCGTGGGGGCTGGGGGGCCTGCGGAAGAAGCTCCGCTAGATTCCGTCCGCGATCAGCACCGCCGGAGCGAAGGGGAGGTCCGCCGCTTCCGCGGGGGTCTTCATGCCCCACAGCGCGAGGCGTGTGGCGTAGGGCTCCCACAGGGCCGGCGCGGCTTTCACGGCCTGGAGGGGGGGATGGAGCCACAGGGCTTCCGGCAGGTCGGCCAGTTCCTCCGCGGTCAGATCCAGGGCCTCGTCCGTCTCCCACAGGAAGCCGCAGCGGGCGGCGGGGCAGGCGGCCCACAGCTGGAGCACCTCGCTGTGTTCGAAGCTGCTGAACAGCACCCGGTCCAGGGCGTCGGCGGCCTCCACGGCGGCCAGGGCCTGCTGCCAGCCGGGTTCGCCCTTCAGTTCCACGTTGATGAGCTTCGCCGGCAGGTCCACCACGTCCGCGAGGCGGGGCACGGGCTCGCCGTTCCGCAGAAGGGGCAGTTCGGCGGCGGTCATCTGGCGGAGGAAGCCCGACCCCTGGGCCGTGCGGCACAGGTCCCCGTCGTGGAGGACGGCGCACACCCCGTCGCGGGTGGGCTGGACGTCCAGCTCGAACCCGTCCATGCCCGCCGCCAGGGCGGCCCGGAAGGCCTCCAGGCTGTTCTCCAGGTGCTGCGACGACAGGCCGCGGTGGCCGAGAATCAAGGGCTGGGCGGTGGACATGGCGGCTCCCGGAGCGGAGGTTCGATTCTCCCGCGAATCCCCATTTTCCGGCGTAGCTTCTATTTCGGCCGGGCCCGGCCGATGAGGGAGGACCGACCCCGGGGAGTGCGAATGCGGATTTTGATGGTGGATGACAGCGAGATCCTGCTCCAGGAGACGCGGCGGGCCTTCTGGCAGGCGCACCGGAGCTGGGAAGTGCTGCTGGCGGCCACCGGCGACGACGCGCTGAAGATCCTGGCGCGGGATCCGGTGGACCTGGTGATCACGGGCCTGGGCCTGCCGGACATGGATGGCGCCGACCTCATCCACCGGGTGCGCGAGATGCAGCCCGCGGCCGTGCGAATCGCCCTGGCGGACCATCCCATGGCCGAATGGATCGAGAAGGCCGAGGGCGACCTCCACCGCCTGTTCATCAAGCCCCTGGACGCCGAGTTCCTGGTGAAGGTGGTCGAGAGCCTCGACGCCGAGGACGATTCCGAGCGCCAAGGTGCCATCGGCGCCTTCGTGAGCGGGCTCAGCAAGATCCCCAGCCTGCCGACCCTCTACACCGAACTGGTGGCGCTCCTGGAGCGGGAGGACGCGGGGATGGGCGAGGTCGCGCGCCTGATCCGGAAGGATGTGGCCGTGGCCGCCCAGGTGCTGCGGTCGGCCAATTCCGTCCACAGCGCGTCCAACCGGCCCGTCTCCGAGCTGGGGCAGGCGGTGGCCCTCCTGGGCATGGATTCGCTCCGCGCGCTGGTTCTCTTCCGCGGCCTCGTGTCGGGCAGCGAGGCGAAGCCCCAGGGCCTGGACCTGGAGAAGCTGTGGCTGCACTCCTTCGAGGTGGCCGCGGGAACGCGCCAGCTCGCGGCCCTGGAAGGCGAGACCCGCCTGGCGGACCTGGCCTTCTCCGTGGGCCTGCTGCACGACATCGGGCTCGTGGTCCTGGCCCTGGATCCGTCGAACGGCTACCGCAGCCTGCTGGAGCGGGCCCAGTCCAGCCGCATGCCCCTGGCCGTCCTGGAGCAGGAGACCTACGGCGTGGACCACACCCAGGTGGGCGCCCACCTCCTCCGGCTGTGGGGCCTGCCCCCCGCCTTCTGCCGCCCCGTGCGCGAGCACCACGCCCCGCCCGCCACCGCCGAGGGCTTCCCCCTGTCCCAGGCCCTGCACCTCGCCGACGCCCGCCACGGCGGCGGCCGCTCCGCCGGCATCTTCGCCGACGGCCGTTGGGGCCTCCACCCCCACCTCCTCGCCGATCCCGCCCGCTTCGCCCGCTGGAAGGCCTGCCTGGCGATGGATGGGGCCTTGGGAACGAGCTAGCGGAGGGCTTCCGCACCGTAGCTGGGGTTCGCCAGTCATGGGGGTGAATCGCAGCAGATTGTCAAATCTCCGCTTGAGCTCCCTCTTGTGTTTTTCTTTGGGAATGTGAAGAGCGATTTTTGTACTAGATCGAAATATTCTTTATCGAATTTTGATTTCAAAGCGTTTCCATGGGATGCGGGTCATGCCGTCCCGGTGGCACAAAGACTCGTTCCAGAGATGGTTCCAAAAACGACTGTTGAATCGCCGAGAGCCCATCCTGAAGAATGGATCTTTCCTCTGGGATTTTTATGTCGAGACTCTTTCTGCTCCGAGCTCTCCTGAGCTTGTCGTCCGTCTTTCTGGCCGGTCAGACCTACCAGACGCACTTTGAGCAGGTGAAATACGACCCTTCCATTGGCCCTCGCACCATCCATGGGGCGCTTGAAGTGGAGGATGCCACCGGCGCGGTGAACATGCGGCTTCCGCTGGGACCGGGCATCGGCGCCAGGGGCGCGCAGTTCGCTCCCGCCGTGTACATCCGTTCTTCCGCGTTGGGGTGGAGTCGAACCGAATTCATCGATCCGAACGCCCTGTTGGGAGAACCCCCCTATCTGCTGATGGGGCCATCAGGGTTTTCGGAAGTGCAGGCGATGCTCCAAATTCAGCAGGAAACGCTGACGACGGGCTACGCCTCCGGGGGCCAGAGCAGTTTTTCTCCGGGGACGCTTGAGGTCCTTGCCCCTGATACCCGAAATGGGTCGGCTTTGAGTACCTACACGCTCCCCACCGGGAGGGGCGGCGTGCTGGGAGCAGGCGTCGTTCCCGCCGGCGCAAGCAATCCCGCTGCCCTTCTGGCGCAGTTCGGCAGGGGTGGCGCCCAGGGGTGGGAAGTGGCTTCGTTGCCCTTTTTCACAAGCCCCATCGCCAGCCAGCCCCGCGCCGACTTCATTCAAGTGGGGTCCAACGATGAACTGATCATCGGCCTCCGGAAAGCCGGAGTGGCGCCGGAATTGAACATTCCGGATCCCGGCATGGAGAGCAAACTCTGGACCTTCCCGACCTGTGTCCTGGTCATCCAGGGAGACGTCGCCTACGAATACGCCATGTCGGGGGGTGTCGAGGCCTCCCGCTTCATTCCCCTCCCTCGTGTGGCAAACCTCCCCGACGGTAAATGGAAGCAGTGGCTCAGGAGCAGCCAGTATGTGCTTTCTCGGATCATAAACAAATATTCGGATGTCATCGAATTCGACTACGGCATCAGTTACATCGGTATTGCCACTCAGAATACGGTTCCCAACGGATTGGACTATACGGCCCGCTGGTTCCGCTCCGGACAGCCCACCGGAGCCTTTGTGGCCTTCAAGTTCACAGGTCAGGTGGCGCTTTCCTCAGCTCAGCCAGCGGTGGGAGGGCTCACTGCCACCAAGGGCCACACTGTCCAGATCACCTATGGAGGCGCCTCTCCGGCCCCTTCCTATTCCCTGACCTACTTTTCAGCGGACCTGGTGACCGAGACGACCTCCGCTCTTTATCCTATCTCGGCCACTTGGCCCATGATTTCCCATCTTCCGGAGTGGGGTCTGTACTCCACCTCGTGTTTTCCGGTCAAGCTCGTCGACCTTTCCAGTTCCGAATCCGTCCAATTCCAATATCAAGCGGCCCGCTTCGACGGGAACATCCCCGGAATCTGGCCCATTCTCAGTACCGTCGAGTTCTCCACGGGCAAGTTCATCTCGCTGGGTTGGAACCACTATCCCTATCGTCCCAACTCCTCGCCCAATTCGTGGGCGGGTTACGTTCCCGATCTCAGTCGCTGGAATGCCCATGTTTGGGGCGTCACCACCATCGGCGAAGAGGACCGTGCCACGGGGCTTTTCAGGAGCACCACTCATGCCCGCGTGACGCCCGTTCCCGTTCCCAACGATTACGGATGGGTGAGCACGAAATTCTATGATGCCGTTACCGTGACTGCGTCCGGAGGAATGCCCTCCCCCGTGTCGACCGTGGTGAATTACTTTGTGGAACCTACACCCCTTGGCGAAGCCTCCATGCAGACGCTCGCCCATCTGACCCACAAGATCACCCAGACCCGCGAATATCCTGACACCCCCTCTGCATCCGAAATGGAGCTTTCGGCCGCCCAGAGTTCGGCGCCCGTCCTCACCATCTATGACCGCTGGGATACCCGGAGGCTCGGGAATCCCGCGGGCAGTTTCGCCTCCATCGGCAGCGAGGTGTATCCCACCCGGACCCGAAGCTGGGACCAGGAATCGGGAACCCTTCACCTTCAGGAGAGCCGCAACTGGGACGCCTCCGCTTTCCTGTGGACGAAGAAGGTGGAGGAACGGTACCGCGCGCCTCAGAAACCCGATCTGGCGGCGGATTTCTACAGCCTGGCTTTGGGCGCCCAGAATCCCGTGACCTATTCCGACCTCCGACACCAGACCACCACGGATCTGGTGGGGGCCTTCGATGCGAGCATGTGGAGCGGCATCCAGATCACGGATGAGCACACGTCCATCGTCGATTCGACGCCCTGGGTGGTGGGAGCTGCGTCGTATTCCGCCCCCCCGGTGAAGCGGACCTTCGTTTTCGGGACCGCGCTGCCCAAGAGCGTGACGACGGGCACGGAGGGGGGAGCCCAGCTGGCGACCGAATTCACGTACGTGGGGGAGAGCACCCACGTGCCTGCCGATCAGCCGTTGCTGCAAAGCGCGATCGTGAAGGATCCTTCCGGGGCCATGCGCCTGTCCGGCGGGGTGGGAGCCTCCTATACGTACAGCGATTCCCTCGGCTTTCTCTCCTCGATCAAGCCCGCGGGCGTCCAGTGGGACATGCAGGAGACCCGGGACGGATTGGGTCGAGTCACCTCCCAGACCAGTCCGGACGGCGTGCGTTCGGACTACGGCTGGGATGCTTCCGGCCGGCTCGTCTCCCACCGCGTGGGCACCGAACTGGCCACGAACTACGACCATCCTTCCCCCACCCAGGTGGTCGCCACACGGGGCGTCCAGACCTCCGAGTTCCATTACAACGCCTGGGGCGAATTGGCCATGGAGAAGCGCAAGGAAGGAAGCGGGAGCGACTCCTATCGCCTTTATGCCCGGGACCAGAAGGGGCGCGTCACGGGAACGACGGTCTGGTCCGACCATGGAAGCGTGGCGGATACGGCCAAGGCCAACCTTGTCTCCGAAGCCACCGTGCTCGTTCGCACCTGCGGCCATAACCATCCCGCACCCCAAATTCCCACCACGGACCCTTCGGTTCCCGATCCGGGGGAGACCGGGGCTTGCCCCGTCTGTGGGGAACCTCCCACCTACCAGACGCAGGCGGCAGCCTATGTCGGGGCGAGAACGGATTATGATTGGCGCGGACGCGTGGTGCGGACGGTCGATCCCAACGGCGTGACGACCACCCGCCAGTACGGAGGGTGGAGCCAGGGCCTTCAGGTGCTCCAGACCCTGAAATCCGCGGAGGTGGGAACCGCTCAGACCGACCTTCAGACCACCTATCGCTATGACGCCGTGGGACGCCTGGTCCAGGTGGTCGACCCCAAGGGCCAGCTGACCACCTATGGGTACGACGCCGCGGGCCGCATCGCCCAGGTCCAGTCCTATAGCGAGTCGCAGACCATCGAACAGGGAGCCAGAGGATGGTCCTATGACGCCCTCGGTCGGCTGACCCAGCTTGATCAACCGGAAAGCGGCTCCACCCGGTACGAGGATTTCGATGTTTCCGGCAAGCCCTGGAAAACCACCTACGGTTTCGAATCCGGAGACCCCAAGCAGGTTTCAGCCCAATACGATTCGGTGGGGAACCTCCGCGCCCTGACCTCTTCGGCCGGTGCCGTGAGCCTGGCTTATACCTACGACCATGGTCCCAATGACGGCACGCCCAGCCGCGGAAAGCTCACGTTCGCGAGCGCTGGAGGAGGAACGCGGGAACTGGAGTACGCCGGCGTGAATGGGCGTCTCTCCCTTCTCAAGGTAACGGTTCCCGATTTGCCTGTTTTCAGCCAGAGGCTTGGGTACGACCCCGATTACGGCTTCCTCGCTTCCCGTACCTATGGGGATGGAAATACACAGACGTTCCAGTACGACCGGGCCAAGGGACTTCCCAACGGCACCTCCTTCCCTGGGCTGGGGGCGACGACCCTGGCGTACGATTCCATCCATTGGGGCCTTCGTGGCCTGTCGGTGGTGGGCGGACCCAGTACCTTCCTGGGATATGGGTTGGACCAGACCCGGCTGGCCTCGCTGCAGCATTTCGCTTCCGCTGGAGCGGTGGCGAGCTGGTCCTATGCCTATGACGGGGCGGGCCGCCTGAAATCGGACGGAACGGATTTCTATCGCTCCGACGAGCTGGGGCGGCTTCAGAGCGCCTTCGTGAAGGACCATCCCACCGGACCCTCCCCGGCCCTGGGCCTGATGCAGACCTACGGCTATGACGCCTACGGCAACCGGACGAGCCTGCATTCCTGGAAGGTCCAGAATTGGAGTCCGGGTTCCGAGCCGCCGGCCTCGCCCCAGCTGCTCCCCTTGCCGGATCAGCGCGCCCTTTCCTACGACCTGAATGCCTCTGAGAAAGCCGCCCTGGGGGCGACCAACCGGATTCCCGCGTCCCTCGGCGGCGTGTCCACGGGGGTGGGCGTGAGCGGATATGACGCCCAGGGGAACCTGCTTCGCATCCAGCGCATTCCGGGCAGCACCTCCGATGCCATCGGCAGCCTCCTGACCATGGCCTATGACGGGCTGGGTCGGGTCGTAAGCATGGGGGACGCCGCGCGGAACGTGGTGGAAGTCTACCGCTACGACGATCAGGGCCTGCGGACGGTCGTGGAGGTGTATCAGGGCACCGTGGCCCCCTCCAACCTTCTTCGAAAGCAGTACCGCATCTACAACGAGGCTCGGCAGCTGGTGTCCGAGTACGAGCTGGGGCTGGAGTAGGCCATGGGAACCGAAATGGGAAATGGGCTCATGAAGGGACGGGCGTTTCGGAAGGCGCTCCTGGGATTGCTGGTTCTGGCGGGCGGGCTGCTGTCCGCGGATCCCGTGGAAGCGACCATCGCGTCGCCGGCGAGTTCGATCACGGCGGGGATGGGCCAGACGGTGGGATTTTCGGCGACCAGCGGAGCGGGGGGGAAGCTGAACTACGCGGTCAACAGCTACGGGTGGTCCTGCACCGATGGCTGGACGAGTTCCGCGGCGTCGACGACCCACACGTTCTCGGCGCCGGGAACCTACACGGTGACGCTGACGGTGGCCTACAGCTACCAGATGTGCAAAACCTGGAACGTGGACGGGGAGTGCCTGACCTACCAGAACAAGACGGGCACGGCGACGGCGACCCGGACCATCACCGTCACGCCCGCCTCAATCTCATCGATCAGCCCCCAGGGGCCGTCCGTGAACGCGGGAAGCAGCGTCCAGTTCTCGGCCAGCGTGAGCGGCGCCGTGAACACGGGCGTGAACTGGTGGGTGAGCGGAGGCGGAAGCATCAGCGGGAGCGGCCTGTTCACCGCGACCACGGCGGGCACGTTCACCGTCACGGCCACGTCCGCCGCGGATGCCAGCAAGGTGGCCAGCACCACCGTGACCGTGAATTCGGTGGTGACGGGCGTGAGCGTCAGTCCCTCCACGATCGCCCTGAGGGCCGGGGAATCCACGGGGTTCGCGGCCTCCGTCTCGGGGGTGGGAGGTCCCAGCCAGAGCGTGAGCTGGAGCGCCAATGGGGGGAGCATCAGCGGGAGCGGAGCCTACACGGCGCCGATCGCGGCGGGCAGCTACACGGTGACGGCCACCAGCGTCCAGAACGGGAGCAAGGCGGGTTCCGCCACGGTGACCGTGGGACCCATTTCGGTGAGCACCCCGACGCCCACGAACGGCGCCGTGAACGCGGGGGGCACCCTCCGGTTCGCGGCGACGGTGTACGGGGCGATGAATGCGGGCATCAACTGGTCCGTGAGCGGGGGAGGAAGCATCGATGGGAACGGCGTGTTCACGGCCACCGCGGCGGGAACCTTCATGGTGACGGCGGCCAGCGTCGTGGATCCCAGCAAGAGCGCCAGCACGAGCGTGACGGTGAATTCAGTCGTCAGCGGAGTGAGCGTGAGCCCGTCGACCATCAGCCTGAAGGCGGGGGAATCGACGACGTTTGGGGCGACGGTCTCGGGGTTGGGTGGCCCCAACGGGGCCGTCACCTGGAACGCCACGGGCGGAAGCATCAGCGGCAGCGGGGTCTACACGGCACCCATCGCGGGGGGGAGCTATAGCGTCATCGCCACCAGCGTCCAGGACGGCAGCAAGACGGGTTCGGCCACGGTGAATGTGGGGGCCATCTCCGTGAGCACCCCGACGCCGACGAACGGCTCCGTGAATGCGGGAAGCACCCTGCAATTCGCGGCGGTGGTGAGCAATGCCGTGGAGATGGGCGTGAAGTGGTCCGTGAGCGGAGGCGGAAGCATCAGCGCCTCGGGGCTGTTCACGGCGACGGCGGCGGGGACGTTCACGGTGACGGCGGAGAGCCTGGCGGATTCAAATGCCAAGGCCAGCACGAACGTGACGGTGAATTCGGTGGTCAACGGGGTGAGTGTGAGTCCGTCGACCATCAGCCTGAAGGCGGGGGAATCGACGACGTTTGCGGCGACGGTCTCGGGTGTGGGCGGTCCCAGCGGGGCGGTGAGCTGGAGCGTCAGCGGAGGGAGCATCAATGGGAGTGGGGCCTATACGGCGCCGCTCGTGGAAGGTCAGTACACCGTCACGGCCCGGAGCACTCAGGACGGCAGCAAGACAGGTTCGGCGACGGTCAATGTCAGCCCAATCGGAGTGAGCACGCCTTCGCCGGCCAATGCATCGGTGAATGCGGGGGATACGTTGCGGTTCACTTCGACGGTGAGCGGGGCGGCGGAGTCGGGGGTGAAGTGGTCGGTGAGCGGCGGGGGGAGCATCGACGCGAACGGGGTGTTCACCGCGACCATGGCGGGAACGTTCACCGTGACGGCCGCGAGCGTAGCGGATCAGACCAAGACGAGCAGCACGCAGGTGACGGTGAAGGCTGTGATCTCGAGCGTGAATGTGACGCCGAATACGGCTGTGTTGAAACCCGGCGAGAGTTTGAAGTTCGCAGCTTCGGTGTCGGGTCTCGGGATCACGGATAGCGGCGTGAAGTGGACCGCCTCAGGCGGAAGCATCGCTGCGGATGGCACGTTCACGGCGCCGGCCGAGTCGGGAAACTATACGGTCATCGCCACCAGCCTCCAGGACTCAGCCAAGAGTGGGCTCGCCTCCATTCGTGTGAAGGGATGGGTCGTAAAGTGGACCCGGGACGTGGTGTACGTGGGAACGCGGGAGATCGCGGAGGTGGATACCCAGGGTGCTCACTACACCCTGACCGATCATCTGGGGAGCCCCCGGTTCATCGTGAATGGACAAGGTCAGGTAGAATCCGAGCAGAAATTCCTGCCCTTCGGCGAGTCTTTGACAGATGCGACTAGCGCGGCAAAGTTCGCCAAAGGCTTTACCAACCACGAGCAGACTGATCCCAGCGGGCTCATCTACATGCAAGCCCGGTTTTACGCTCCTTGGTATGGCAGGTTCCTGAGTCCCGATCCGGCGCGGGATCAGCACTTTGAAGAGACGCAGAGTTGGAATATTTATAGCTATGTGCGTAATGGGCCAGTATCTAATGTTGATTTTACGGGACAATGGTCCACTCCCACGCATGAGTTGATTAATCGGCAGGTCTTTTCTGGTAAAGATCTAAAATTGATTAATAGATCAAGTTTGAGGGTAGACGGGGGAAGAACTACGCTCTTACATGGAGCCCAGTCGCAGAAGAATTCATACCAGCATGGGATGAGGTCGCCTAAACAGACACCTGAAGAGGCGCAAAAGGCCGCGATGGCATATAAGGAAAAGGCCATGGCTTCAGCCGTTCAAAAGGAAGCCGATGGCGATCACAAAGGTGCCATGGCAGAACTGGGTAAAGTGACCCATCTTGTTCAAGATATGACGAGTCCACAGCATGAAGAATTCCAGGTATGGGGTGGATTGATACATTTAGGGGATGCCTTGGATCATCACAACGCTGAACAGCAAAGTGAAAAAGACGGTCTGAATTCTGATGCGGTTAAGAGTGCTGTAACTGCTACGAAAGCAATCAAATCAGAGTTCGATACTCGCGTCCAACAAGAGCGAGAGAGGCGAGAAATTGAGAAAGCTGAAGAGGCGAAGGAGAAGGAGGAGAGAAAATGATTCACTCATTCTTGATGGTTGCTGCAATGATTCAGCCTATTCCTAAACCACCTTCCCTAGCCCCACCTCTTCTCTTAGAGATAAATTCTGCGACTATTAAATTGGATTTCAGTAAGATAAAAATAGATAAAATAGAAAACGTATCTGATTGTGTCTATATTTCATGGAGAAAAGGGCACATCACACACAGAGAAGCATTACAAACTCTTGCTCGCCTTGCCTGTGTGGATACTGCTCGGGTGAAGGGACGACCTCTATCCTTCCACGGGGATAGCTGGGTCTCTACAGGGCATTGGTCGAAGGTAATAACTGATGTCATATTTATATATACTAAAGGGACCAAGGATATTTCAGACTCGGATCGTATCAAATTACTTTTCATAGAGAAGGGGCTAGCACATCGAATCTCAGATAAATTTGGGGAAAGAACCGAGTTTGAGAAAAAATCGCTCACAACAAAACAAGTAGATCGACTCATACGGTGCGTCCAGGAGTTGGAGAAAATGGTCGAAAAGGACCCCCGTTTTGATGAGAGAGAGCCCTTAGATGAATCGCATTCTTCTGATGGATGTGAAGACTCTATTAGCATCAAGATGCCGCAATAATAGGGTCCTTTTCTTCTCCTTCATGCACCTCCTAATCTTCATCAGGAGGTAAGGCTGAGCCCGTCGACCATCAGCCTGAAGGCGGGGGAATCGACGACGTTTGCGGCGACGGTCTCAGGTGTGGGCGCTCCCAGCGGGGCGGTGAGCTGGAGCGCCAGCGGAGGAAGCATCAATGGGAGCGGAATCTACATTGCCCCTTTGGTGGAAGGACTCTACACGGTAACTGCGACCAGTACACAGGATGGGAGCAAGACCGGCTCCGCGACCGTTAATGTCAGCCCAATCGGAGTGAGCACGCCTTCGCCGGCCAATGCATCGGTGAATGCGGGGGATACGTTGCGGTTCACTTCGACGGTGAGCGGGGCGGCGGAGTTGGGGGTGAAGTGGTCGGTGAGCGGCGGGGGAAGCATCGACGCGAACGGGGTGTTCACCGCGACCATGGCGGGAACGTTCACCGTGACGGCCGCGAGCCGGGCAGATCAGACCAAGACCAGCAGCACGCAGGTGACGGTGAAGGCTGTGATATCGAGCGTGACCGTGACGCCGAATACGGCGGTATTGAAACCCGGGGAAGTTCTGAAGTTCGCGGCGTCGGTGTCGGGTCTTGGGATTACGGATAGCGGGGTGAAGTGGACCGCCTCCGGCGGAAGCATCGCCGCGGATGGCACGTTCACGGCGCCGGCGGAATCAGGAAACTACACGATCACCGCCACCAGCCTCCAGGACTCAGCCAAGAGTGGGCTAGCCTCCATTCGAGTAAAAGGCTGGGTGGTGAGGTGGACGCGAGACGTGGTGTACGTGGGCCCGCGGGAGATCGCGGAGGTGGATGCCCAGGGCGCCCATTACACGCTGACGGATCACTTGGGGAGCCCCCGATTTATCGTGAATGGACAAGGTCAGGTAGAATCCGAGCAGAAATTCCTGCCCTTCGGTGAATCTTTGACAGATGCTATTAGCGCGGCAAAGTTCGGCAAGGGTTTCACGAACCATGAGCAAACGGATCTAAGCGGGCTCATCTATATGCAGGCGAGATTCTACGCGCCTTGGTATGGCAGGTTCCTGAGTCCCGACCCGGCGCGGGATCAGCACTTTGAAGAGACGCAGAGCTGGAATATTTACTCGTATGTGCGTAATAACTCTGTAACGCACATCGACCCTAATGGGATGGAAGACTATCCCATCGCTGATATGCCTCAGATGCGTGTTCTTAGCCTTACCAACTCATAGGAAAGCCCCCGGCTGTGCCGGGGAGGCAGTAGATGTTTGACATATACAGGAGTCCACCGCAGAAATCTTCATGTGAGCCGCCAAGCACACATGAGGAGAACTGAGATGGACTCAGAAGAAAGTCTAAGCCACTCCAGATGGGAGTGTAAGTACCACGTGGTCTTTGTGCCGAAGTGTCGGAGGAAGACGATCTACGAGAAGTTGAGGCCGCACCTTGGAGAAGTCCTGAAGAAGCTGGCAGAGCAGAAGGAAAGCCGAATCATTGAGGGGCACCTGATGGGTGACCATGTCCATATGCTGATTTCAATTCCACCGAAGTATTCGGTATCGCAGGTGATCGGATTCATCAAGGGGAAGAGCGCCATTCACCTGGCTCGAGTCTACGGAGAGAGGAAGCGGAACTTTGTTGGGCAGCATTTCTGGGCCCGAGGATATTTCGTATCGACCGTGGGGCGCGACGAAGCAACAGTGCGGGAATACATCCGTCGACAAGAAAGGGAGGACCAGCGCTTGGAGCAGATGTTGCCTTGGTAGGGGTGGCCACCATGAGGTGGCACCGATGAAATGGGGCCGCGTTAGCGACCCCTCTTAGCCGCTTTGAGCGGCTCACTTGATAAAGCCCCCGGCTCTGCCGGGGGATATTTACTCAGTCTGAAATTCCAGCGGCTCGGGCAGAGCGGATGGTTGCTCAGGAGCAGCAGCAGCGCACCGTGGCTGGGGGAATGGCTACAGCAGCCCTTGTTACTGGAGGGGTGGCGACATCACCGTTGGGTGCAGCCATAGCGGGAGGTGGGCGTGCTGCCCTCGGATGGTTGACTTCAACTGGGGCAGCCGCCTGGCAGGGAGCCAAAGACCTGTTCTCAAAGGGGTCGCAAGCTGCTCCAGTGGTCCAGCAGGAAGTTCAGGCTGTCGCCCAACAAGTGGAGAATCCACAATCACCCCTTAGCTTTAGTGCTCATGCTCTTGAGAGAATGGCTGAAAGAGGTGTTTCTCAGGAGGCAGTAACTACGGCGGTTGAGAAGGGGACCACCTATTTCGATAAGCTGAACAATACCTTTACGCATGTGGTGCAAACAGCGAATGGTAAGGTTCTACAAGTCGCAACAAGTAAGCAAGCCGGTGGGAATGTTGTAACCACCATGGTCAGGTCAAAATTCAACGATGCAGTCAAATTGGCAGACGGAACCGAAAGATTCGTGAGGAAATAAGATGAAGATAAATATTAATGATCTATTGAAACTTGCAAACCGAGATCGCGCGGCAGGCAATGTGGAGGGATCCCTCTATCTCACATTTTCAGATACACAGAATGTTGTGGACCGAACGGAGGTCTTCCCTACGGCATCAGGTGTTGAGATTGCGCTTGATCTAAACGTAGATGGTGTGGTGGTCGGAATTGAGTTTGTATAACTGAACAGGATTTGCAAATCAGGTTATCCCTTGCCTGAACAACTCCAGTAGCCAGCCTGCAAGCCCGCCGTGATGGTGGGCTTTGTTTTGTGGGGCTGAGGCGAGAACATGAAGTGGTCGGTGAGCGGCGGGGGAAGCATCGACGCGAACAGGCTGTTCGCCGCGACCATGGCGGGAACGTTCACGGTGACGGCCGCGAGCGTGGCGGATCAAACGAAGACCGGCAGCACGCAGGTGATGGTGAAGGCGGTGATCTCGAGCGTGGGGGACTATAAAGTCATCTTGTTGAGTGGTGAAATTGGTGGACAGGTTAGTGTCGGGGCAGAAGCAAAGGTTGTGAGTCGAGACCAGGGAGGATTCACATTAGCTACAGTAAAGATCTTTGCAGGGCTCAAAGTCGGATTAACCATCGTTGATGTCAAAAAGGAAAAGCAATGAACAGCGAGACCCTATTTATTTTGCTTCAATTATACGGGCTTGCTTTGTTTGTGATGTATTTTTTGTTCATAAAGCAATGCCGAGCAAGCCCACAACATCTAAAATGGGGGAAGTTTTTCGCTATTATTTTGATTGATACGCTGGGGTGGCTTGCGATTTTGTTGATTGGCGGACTCTTATTCAAAAATGAAAGGTCCTTTATTCTCTATTTGGGAGCGGTTGTTGTAGTAAAAGGACTTATCTCCATCTGGATTCGGCCCATATTGCCAAAATATATGAATATATTGCATTTTTCCCCACCGATCATTTCTGGATCAATATGGGCAGCTTTGATCTCTCGCTACTGAGTGCCTTGCTTGACATCTGACCCTTCCCGCTCCAACTAACTCAAGCCTAGTAGCCACGGCCTTTGGTGGAAGGAATCTACACGGTAACTGCGACCAGTACGCAGGACGGGAGCAAGGCGGGTTCCGCGACGGTCAATGTCAGCCCAATCGGAGTGAGCACGCCATCGCCGGCCAATGCATCCGTGAATGCGGGGGATACGTTGCGGTTCACTTCGACGGTGAGCGGGGCGGCGGAGTCGGGGGTGAAGTGGTCGGTGAGCGGCGGGGGGAGCATCGACGCGAACGGGGTGTTCACCGCGACCATGGCGGGAACGTTCATCGTGACGGCCGCGAGCGTAGCGGATCAGACCAAGACCAGCAGCACGCAGGTGACGGTGAAGGCTGTGATATCGAGTGTGACCGTGACGCCGAATACGGCGGTATTGAAACCCGGGGAAGTTCTGAAGTTCGCGGCGTCGGTGTCGGGTCTTGGGATCACGGACAGCGGGGTGAAGTGGACAGCCTCCGGCGGAAGCATCGCCGCGGATGGCACGTTCACGGCGCCCGCGGAATCAGGAAACTACACGATCACCGCCACCAGCCTCCAGGACTCAGCCAAGAATGGGCTAGCCTCCATTCGAGTAAAAGGCTGGGTGGTGAGGTGGACGCGGGATGTGGTGTACGTGGGCACGCGGGAGATCGCGGAGGTGGATGCCCAGGGCGCTCACTACACCCTGACCGATCATCTCGGGAGTCCACGATTCATTGTCAATGGAAGCGGAGTGGTAGAATCCGAGCAGAAATTCCTGCCATTCGGCGAGTCTTTGACAGATGCGACTAGCGCGGCGAAGTTCGGGAAGGGTTTCACCAACCACGAGCAGACGGATCCGAGCGGGCTCATCTATATGCAGGCGAGGTTCTACGCACCTTGGTATGGCAGGTTCCTGAGTCCCGACCCGGGATTGGATCAGCATTTTGAGTTCACGCAGAAGTGGAATATTTATTCCTACGTGTCTAACAACCCGATTTTGAATATCGACATGAATGGGATGTACCAAATGGATGTTCATTTGGTTCTAACTACTGTACTGGCCCGGGCCGCAGGATTCTCACAACAACGCGCCGAGGCAATTGGGCGGGCTAATCAAGCAGTAGATGAAGGTACGAGGGATCCAAAGACAGTTTGGGGCGGAGAAACGATTCGCGCAGATTGGCATTTCACTACCACAGAGCGGCGTGAAGAGCTTGAGCAGTCATTTCGTAATGAGAAAACGGAGGGAAGCTTGGGAGATTTTCTACATGCCTACCAAGACAGTTTCTCTCATGAGGGGTATGGTGCCAAATACGGCCATCTGTCGGATGGTACCACTCCAGACAAAACTGCTACTAACCCAGCAAAGGCAGATCGAATGGCTGAAGGTACCTTTAAGAAGCTCGGTGAAGCCTTGGGGATTATTGGGGGTGGTAAGGGCGGTGCAGTGACTTGGGATCAGCTCAAAGGGCTTGTTGGTCAGTTCAATCGAGCCAAAACGGCAGAGGACAAGCTCAAGATCGCGAATCAGATTTACAGAGTGATAGGTGCTGCAGAAGCTAAACGAAAAAAGCAGGCAGAGGAAAATCAGAAAAAGAAAAAGAACGATTAGCCCATTAGATTGATTGGAAGAGGATCCCTTATGCGCATGATCAAATTTGCTTACATCGCCTGTTGTGTGCTTTTTGCAGGTGCAATGGTTATCTATTTTGGGCAAGGAGGATTTGGGGGAGGGCATGGGAGCTTCGATAAATTGATATTCGTCCTCGGACTTCCTTGGAGCTACATCCCGTGGCGAGTAGTGTTCCCTACTGACTTCATATGGCTTACTGTTATTCCGTTTGGATTCAATCTAGGCGTTGTGGGGATCCTTCACTTGCTTATTAATAAATTTAGAGCTAAATCGCTCCATTAAGGCGGGTTCGGCGACGGTCAATGTCAACCCAATCGGAGTGAGCACGCCTTCGCCGGCCAATGCATCGGTGAATGCGGGGGCCACGTTGCAGTTCACTTCGACGGTGAGCGGAGTGGCGGAGCTGGGGGTGAAGTGGTCGGTGAGCGACGGGGGGAGCATCGACGCGAACGGCGTGTTCACCGCGACCATGGCGGGAACGTTCACGGTGACGGCCGCGAGCCTGGCGGATCAGACCACGACGAGCAGCACGCAGGTGACGGTGAAGGCGGTCATCTCGGGCGTGATCGTTAGCCCGAATACCGCTGTATTGAAACCCGGCGAGGTTTGGACGTTCGCCGCTTCCGTGTCGGGTGGGACTACCGACAGCGCGGTGATCTGGGTGACCTCAGGTGGGCAAAGCTTCTGGAAGGCCGGAGAAGTGATTGGGAAATCCCGCCTCCGCTGTCCATCCGAAGGTCCCACACTCCAGTCATGGGCCCTCGGATGGGCGGAGATGGGAGTGCGATGGCGGAAGGGCTCCGATCGAGACGGCCATCTCCGCCCTCCGGGGCGGAGGGTGCGGGTCCGGGGCCGCAGGCGATCGCCTTTCCCATCGTGGGGATCGGGGCTTCGGCGGGCGGGCTGGAAGCGCTGGATGAGTTCCTGAAGCATCTGCCTCCGAATTCCGGGATGGCGTTCGTGGTGGTGCAGCACCTGGATCCCAACCGTCCGGGCATGCTGGTGGAACTCCTCCAGCGCGCCACGTTGATGAAGGTGGTCCGGGCGACCGACAAACTGAAGCTCAGGCCCGATCACGTCTACGTCATTCCCCCCAACAAGGACATGTCGATCCTGCGGGGCACGCTCTTCCTGTTCCCGCCGGCCGACCCTCCGGGCCGCAGGCTGCCCATCGACTTCTTCTTCAAAGCCCTGGCCGAGGACCGGCGCGAGGGCGCCGTGGGAATCATCTTCTCGGGGATGGGCTCGGACGGAGCCCAGGGCGTCCGGGCGATCCGGGAGAGGGGCGGCTTGGTCCTGGTGGAAAGCCCCGCCTCCGCGCGCTTCGACAGCATGCCGCAGAGCGCCATCGAGGAGGGCGTCGCGGATCGGGTGGCGCCCCCTGCGGCCTTGGCTTCGGAAATCGTGGAACTGGTCCAGAAGGCCCTGGGTCGGAGCCTCGTCGAGCCGCGCCTCACGGATCACGATCGCAGCGCGTTCGCCAAGATCTGCATCCTGCTCCGGGACCGCACGGGCCACGACTTCTCCCTCTACAAGAAAAGCACGGTCTACCGGCGGATCGAGCGGCGGATCGGGATCCACGGCCTGGGCTCCCTTTCGGCCTACCTGCGCCATCTGGCGGAGAACCCGCAGGAGGTGAAGTTCCTGTTCCAGGAGCTGCTCATCGGGGTGACGAGCTTCTTCCGGGATCCCGAGGCGTGGCGGGAGCTCAGGGAAGAGGTCTTCCCGGCCCTGTTCGCGTCCCGGCCCGGCGGCGGCCCCCTCCGGGCGTGGGTGGCGGCCTGCTCCACGGGGGAGGAGGCCTACACCCTGGCCATGACCTTCCGGGAGGCCCTGCATCAGGCCCAGCCGGAGGGCTCCTACTCGCTCCAGATCTTCGCCACGGATCTGGATCCGGAGGCGGTCGGCAAGGCCCGCAGGGGCTTTTTCTCCGCCCGGGCCGTGGCCGAGCTTTCGCCCGAGCGCCTGAGCGCGTGGTTCCGGGCCGAGGGAAGCGGATTCAGGATCCGCCGGGAAATCCGCGAGATGATCGTCTTCGCGGTCCAGGACGTCATCCAGGATCCCCCCTTCATCCACCTGGACCTGCTCGCCTGCAGGAACCTGCTCATCTACCTCGCCCCCGAGCTCCAGAAGCGGCTGATGCCGCTCTTCCACTACAGCCTCAACCCCGGCGGGCATCTGCTGCTCGGGAGCGCGGAGAGCATCGGGAACGCCTCCGACCTCTTCACGCCGCATCCCGGAAAATCCAGACTGTTCCGGCGGCAGGCCGCAAGCTTCTTTCCCGAGCGAGCGCTCTTTCCCCTCCATGTCCCCCTCCTGAGGGAGTCCCTCCGAAAGTCCGCCATGTCCACGCCCTCGATCAACCTCCAGGCTCTGGCCGACCAGGTCCTCCTGCAGCGGTTCGCCCCGGCCTCCGTCCTGGCCTCCGCTTCCGGCGACATCCTCTACGTCAGCGGGCGGACGGGGAAGTACCTGGAACCGGCCATGGGCAAGGCCAACTGGAACGTCTTCGCCATGGCCCGCGAAGGCCTGCGGGCGGAACTCCCCCTGGCCTTCCAGAAGGCGGTGGGAGGGAAGGGGCCCGTTCTGCTCCGGGGCCTCAAGGTGGAGACCGACGGCGGCACCCAGATCGTCGACGTCACCGTCCAGGAACTCGAAAGCCCCGACGCCCTGCAGGGGATGGTGATGATCGTCTTCAGCGACCAGGCCGCCGCCCTGGCCTCCGAGTCCCGCCCTCGCCGCAAGGCGGCATCCGCGACGGAGTCCCGGGTGGTCGATTTGGAATTGGAGCTGAAGGGCCGCATGGAGGACCTGCAGATCCTCCGCGAGGAGATGCAGAGCTCCCAGGAGGAACTGAAAGCCGCCAACGAAGAGCTGCAGTCCACCAACGAGGAATTGCAGTCCCTGAACGAGGAGCTGCAGACGGTGAATGCGGAGCAGCAGGCCAAGGTGGACGAACTCTCCACCACCAACAACGACATGCAAAACCTGCTGGACGCCACCGACGTGGCGACCCTCTTTTTGGACGAGCAGCTGAACGTCCGGCGGTTCACCACGGGGGCCACCCGGCTGTTCAAGCTCATCCCGGGCGACGTGGGCCGGCCGATCACCGACATCGTGAACGACCTCGACTACCCGGATCTGGCGGGGGATGCGCTCGAGGTCCTTCGGACGCGGGCCTCCTGCGAGAAGGAACTCCGCTCCCGCGGCGGGAAGACCTGGCATTCGGTGCGCATCCTCCCCTATCGCACGCCCCAGAGCGCCAGCGCCGGGGTGGTGGTCTCCTTCACGGACATCTCGCGCGCCAAGGCCCTGGAAGCGGAGCTTCGAGGCCAGGTGAAAGATCAGAAAAAAGCCCTTCCAGCTCCATCAAAATAAGAGAACCCGGCATCACTTTGATGGAAATTTAGAAATAAATGGGGATATATAATTTTATAAATAATTGATTCATTAAATTTATGGGGCTGGCGCGGAAGGTGCTTGATCGGGAGGGATGCCGACGGCGTCAAGCGGAGGATTCATGGGTCCACACCGATCCTTGCCCCAGGATCCGAACGAGCTTCGACGCTCCGCGGAGTTGACGCTGGCGCGGAAGGAGGAGGTTCCCCTCGCGAACGTCAGCAAGTCGGAAGCCCTGCGGCTTCTCCACGAGCTTCAGGTCCATCAGATCGAACTGGAAATGCAGAACGGGGAGCTCAAGCGCTCCGGGGAGGAGATCGAAGCGCTGCTGGAGGCCTACACCGACCTCTACGACCACGCGCCGGTGGGCTACCTCGTCATCGATCGGAAGGGCGAAATCTGGCGGGCGAACCTGACGGCGGCCACCCTGCTCGAGACGTCGAGGTCGAGCCTGGTGGGAAGCTCCTTTCCCGAATGGATGGCCCCCCGGAATCGGGCGGACTTCTTCGCCTTCCTCGATGGGCACTTCGCAGGCAACCCTCCCGGTGTGTGCGAACTTCCCCTCCGGCCGAGAAACGCGATGGTCAAGTGGATCCGGATCGAGGCCTCGTGGCCATCCCAGCGGGAGGAATGCCGCCTGGCCTTCGTGGACATCACCGAGCAGCATCAGGCGGAAGTGGATCGCCAGCGCTACGAGATGGAGATCCAGCACGCCCAGCAGCTCGACAGCCTGGGAAGGCTGGCGGCGGGGGTGGCCCACGACATCAACAACATCCTGGGCGCGATCTACGCCGTCACGGAAACCCTCAAGTTGAACGTTGGGGTCCAGGGGGAATTCGCGGGTTCCCTCGCCCTCATCGAAAAGGCCGCCGTGCGGGGAAAGGAGCTGGTGAGCGGGCTCACGCGGTTCTCCCGGAAGGACCCCAAGGATCCCGAGCCCGTCGATTTACACACCCTGGTGAGCAACCAGATCAGCCTGCTGGAGCGGACGTCCTCGCATTCCATCCAGTTCACGATGGAGGCCTGCGAGTCCCATCCGTTCGTCCTCGCGCAGCCGGCGCGGCTCTCCACCGCCCTGATGAACCTGTGCGCGAACAGCACGGACGCCATGTCGGCGGGCGGGCGGTTGTCCCTGCGGATCCAAAGGCTGCCCGGTTCGCTGGTCGAACTCTCGGTGGAGGACACGGGGTGCGGGATGCTGCCCGAGGTCCGGGTGCGCGCCCACGAACCCTTTTTCACGACCAAGCCCATCGGCCTGGGAACCGGCCAGGGCCTGTCCATGGCTCTGGAAACGGCGCGGGCCATGGGCGGAGAGATGGTGATCGAAAGCCGCTTCGGCCAGGGCACCACCGTCTCGCTCATCTTGCCGGAGCTGCTCGATCCGAAAGCTGCCGTCCCGCCCGAGAAGGCCACCGACACTCCGATCGGCCGCTCCCTCACCATCCTGTTCGTGGATGACGACGAGCTGATGCAATCCACCATCCCTCCCATGTTCCGGGTACTCGGCCACAAGGTCATGGTGGCGGTGGATGGGCTGGACGCCCTCCGCTACCTTTCGATGGAGGTGGACTTCGACCTGGTCATCCTGGACCACAACATGCCGGGGATGACGGGCCTTGAGACGCTCGCGGAACTCAGGCGCCTCCATCCCACCAAGCCGGTCCTTCTCGCCACGGGGAACCTGGAACCGAAAATCGCGAAGAGTCTCCGCCAGGACCCATGGGCCCGGGGAATCGAAAAGCCCTTTTCCATCCGGGAGATCACGAAGCTCATGCGCGAGCTGATCCCCGAGGACGTTCCGGGCGCGGATCAGGGACAGCGGTAGGCGACGGCGTTGATGTTCATTCCGGCGCCCACGGAGGCGAACACGACGTCGTCTCCACTCGCGAGGGCATGGCCGTCCAGCTCGCCCCGCATCACCAGATCGAGCAGGGTGGGCACCGTGGCGACGGAGCTGTTGCCCAGCCAGGAGACGGTCATGGGCATGATTCCGTCGGGAATCTCGGAGATCCCGTAGAGCTTGAACAGCCGCTTGAGGATGGCCTCGTCCATCTTTCCGTTGGCCTGGTGGATCAGCACCTTGTCCACGTCCGCCAGGCCGAGGCCCGCCCGCTCCAGGCACTCGCGCACGACGCCGGGAACGGTGGCGAGGGCGTATTCGTAGAGCTTCCGGCCCTTCATCTTGAGGTAGAGCTGATCGTGGCCGGGACCGGGATTGAAGGAGCGGTCCATCCACAGCAGGTCCGCGTGCTCCAGGGTGTCGGACCGCACGGCGTGCGACAGGATGCCCACGGGCGCGGAATGCGCTTGGGCTTCCAGCACCGCGGCGCCCGCGCCGTCCGCGTAGATCAGGCTGTCGCGGTCGAAGGGATCCGACACGCGGGAGAGGGTCTCGGTGCCGATCACCAGCGCCCGCTTCGCGTCGCCGGAGCGCAGGTAGTAGTCGGCCTGGATCACGGCCTGGAGCCAGCCGGGGCAGCCGAAGGGGAGGTCGTAGGCGACGCAGGACGGGTTGGCGATGCGCAGCTTCGCCTTGACCCTCGCGGCCAGCGTGGGGACGAGGTCGGACCGCCGGTCGTCCGCCCGGATATCCCCGAAGTTGTGCGCCACGATGACGTAGTCCAGCGTCTCGGGATCGATGCCGGCGGAGTCCAGCGCCCGCTTTCCCGCCTCGAAGGCGAGGTCCGAGGCCACCAGATCGTCCGCGACGTAGCGGCGTTCGGAGATCTCGGTGATGTCGCGGAATTTGGAGACGATCCGCGCGGTCTCCGCTGGGGAATAGGGCCGGTCGCGATCCTCGAAAAACCGATGCTCCAGGAACGCGTCGTTCGGGATCTTCCGCGGGGGAATGCAGCTTCCCGTCCCCGTGATGACGCTTCGGGGCTGAACCATCCGTTCCTCCTGCGGCGCGCGAGTTCCGTACGTTCCCTGGCAACAGTCTAGGTCCACCCGTCGCCTCGCGGTTCCAGTTCCCTCCGCATTTCAGAAATAGAGCGCCCGGCCCCGCTCGACGCAGGCGGCCGCATACAGGTACATGGAGGCGGACCACGTCTGCCAGTCCTGCCCGGAGGGAGCGCCGTCCTGGGCCTGGAACCATTCGTTGAAGCCGTAGGCGACCCGGACCTCCCGCGCGGGCCGCACCAGGTCGGTGAGGGCCTCCAGCTTCCTTCGCGCCAGGCGGGGCCGGCCCGCGGCCACCAGGGCCGCCACATAGAACCCGCACACGAAGGGCCAGACGCCGCCGTTGTGATAGCGGCCCGGAAGGTTGTACTGCGCGTACCGCGGACGCCAGTCCTCGTCCGTGGGTTGGATGAAGGGGAACAGGCAGGGGGGAAGGTCCAAGGCCAGCTCCCCCCGGGAGCGCAGGGCGTCGCATTCGTCTTCGATCCAGGCCACCATCCGGGTCGCCCGCGAGGGCGGGGCCAGGCCCGTGAGGATGGCGAGGCTGTTGCCCAGCACGTCGCAGCGCGGATCCCCCAGCACCTTGTAGGACCACATGGCGTAGGTGGGCCGCCCACGGACGGCGAGGCCTTCCACCGGGTGGTTCCGGTCCACGCCGTCCGCGGGGCCGTTGAGGGCCCCCTGGAGGGCCTCCGCCCGCTCGGACTGCCCCAGGCATTTGAGGTACGCGTAGACGAGGGTGTTCACGAAGAGGCCGTGCCCCAGGACCCACTGTTCGTCCCGCCAGTCGCTGGTGGGCTGCTGGGAGACCATCACCCGGTCGTCGGCGGCCTGGTATTCCATCCAGCGCGCGGCCCTGCGGACGGGGCCTTCCAGGTAGCGGGGCCGGCCGAGGACGTTCCGAAGGATGCCCGCCACCAGGAGGAACAGCGGGGTCGTGTCGCTCGCGCCGCGGTCCTCGGGATCGTGGACCAGGGACGGAATGTGTCCCCGGCGGCTCTGGTTCCGGGCCAGCGTCGCCATCACGCGCTTGAGGGACGCGAGGAGTTCCGCGTTCCCCGAGGCCAGGATGCCCAGCGAGGAAATGAGCAGGTCGCGGGTGTAGGGCTCGGGGTAGCCCCATCCGGCCGTGCGGGGAAGGCCGTCGAAGGGGCCGTGGGCGTTGTGGATCAGGACTGCGACCGCCCCCCGCTGCGCATCCTGGATGGCGGCGCCGAGCCGGGGTTCCATCAGGCGCCCCACAGCTTTTCGGACAGGATCTCCACGAACCGCCGGGCCACCCGCCGGTAGTCGAAGCGTTCCACCACCCGCCGCCGGCCGGCCTCTCCCATCCGCCTGCGGAGGGGCGCGTCGTTGAGGAGGGTCCGCAGGTGGGACGCGAGGTCTCCCACGTCGGCGCGGTAGTCCGCCACCCGGGGCCGGTCGAAGATGATGCGGTGGCCCGGCTCGAAGCCCGACTCCGGGCCGAGGACGGTCTCGGCGAGGCGGTTTTCCTGGGCCACGCTGGCCAGGAAGGCGGTCTCCCCGTGGACCAGCGTGTCCAGCATGGCCATGGCCCGGATTCCGATCACCGGCTTCCCGCAGGCGCCCGCTTCCACCTGAGGCATCCCGAATCCCTCCAGGCGGGAGGGCGCGGCGTACACGTCGCAGGCGGAGATGAGGAAGGGCATGAGGTTTCGGGACACGCGGTGGGTGGGGAAACTCACCCGGTCCGCCATCCCGAGCTGGGCGGCCAGCGCTTCGTCCAGGGCGTTCTGGATCGCGGTCCGCGGCTGAGGCCAGACCTTGCAGACGTAGCGCCAGTCGGGGACCTCGCCGGAAAGGCGGGCGAGGGCCTCCATGACTTCCCGGGCGCCCTTGGAGGCCGCGTCCCCGCCGACGGTGAGGATCATGAGCTGGTCGGGACGGACGCCGAGGATCTGCCGCACGGCATGCACCTTGGGGTCGCCGGGCTCCCGCGGAATGAAGGCGTCCGTATCGCACCCCACGGGGAGGGTCACCATGTGGTCGCCCCGGATGCCGTCGCGGACGTAGGTCTCCCGCACCCAGTCCGCCGTCACCAGGATCAGCGGCATCTCGTTGAGGTCGTGGCGGTAGTTCGCCACGTAGCCGTCGGCCAGGAGCCAGGGCACGGGCAGCATCCCGAAGCGCTGCGGATGGTGGACGATGTCGGGGAAATCCCCCCAGAAGCCCACGCCCACCACCACGTCCGGCTTGAACCAGCGGTAGTACCACTCCTTTTCCAGGTCGGATTTCAGATGGGCCGCCCGCGCTTCCACGCCCAGCTCCAGGAGGCCGCGATACAGCAGGTCCCCCTGGGTGGCCAGGCCCCCCGGCGAAGGAGGGTAGTCGTACAGCACCAGGACCTTCATGCGGAGCGTCCCTCTTCTGACCAGATCGCCGCGGCCTGGGGCGTATCGAAGCAGTGGAAGGCTTCCTCGCGGGGAGTGGTGCGGGCTTCCCAGCTCGCCTCGCCGAAGCCGTAGACCTCGGTGATGAGACGGCGCTTCGCGCTCCAGATCTCCTCGGACAGGGTCAGGCGCAGCGTCGCGTCCTCCTCGGCCCGCGGAAGGTGCACGAGGTGGCCATCGCCATAGGCGAACGCCCACAGCGTCTTGGTCTGGAGGACGCCCCGGTTCCACAGGGACCACACCGCGCGGAAGGTCTCCTCGTGCCGCCGGTGGCGCGTGTACTCCCCGCGCGGCGAGTGGGTGAGGACGAGGTCGTACTCCCGCTCGGGCAGCAGCGAGAGCACGGCTTTCATCACGGTCCCATTGGGAAGGGGGCGCTGGGCGGGGCCGTCGTCCAGGTCGCCCATGGCCCCCCGCGTGCCCAGCCGCTCCAGGACGTGGAAGAAGCGGGGCGCGCGGTCGGCATCGTCCCGCCGGCACAGCACGGCGATGAAGGTGGACCATTCCGGATGATCGAGAAGGAGCCCGCCGGCCCACAGAATCTCGTCGTCGGGATGGGCCACGATCACGGCCACGCGAGGGGCCCCGGAAGACGCTCCCTGGCCGCTCAATCTACCGGTCTTCCCTGGGCTTTTCGCCGCGGTTCTCCCGGGGCCGTTCCGGACCGCGGCCCTGATCCCGCCCCTGATCGCGCCCCGGGCTCGGCCGGGCCTCACCCGGACCTGTCCGCCCGGGAGCTTCCCGCTCCCGCCCCTGGGGAGGCTGCGGACGGGGAGCTTCCCGACCCCCGGGCTGGGGCTGGGATTGAGGTGGGGATTGGGGCGTGGGGCGCGGTCGCGCCGGCTCTTCCGGCCTCGGGCGCTGGGGCTGCGGATCCGCGGGCCGGGAATCCCGGGGCGATTGACCTCTCTGCGGCCCGCGATCAGGGGACGGTGCAGCGGGTTGCGCCCGCTGCTCGCGGTAGTGCTCTCGCACGATCCCTTCCCTGGGCTGGTAGCGGTAATTCCGCTCGCGCAATTCGCGTTGCTGCTGAACTCCGGGATAGCGCTCCCCCGCGTAGTTCCGCTGGTAGGTCGGGAGCCGGGCGGGGGCGGGCGCCGAACGGCGGTCCCAGGTGTTCCAACCCCGGCGCCGCTCCTCCCACCCGCGGCCCCAATGCTCGCCCCAATGCGGAGGGGCGTCCCGCTGCCAGCTTCCGAAGAAGGCGGGGGGACGGCGGTAGTAGCTCACCGGGATCCGCAGGATGAACAGGGGGACCGCCTCCGGCGCGACCCGCCCCCAGGGCCCGTTGTACCAGGAGCTCGCGTACCAATCGTCCCCCTGGTAGACCCAGTACATCCCGTCGTAGAAAAAGTAGTTCGCGTCCGCGCCCGGGGCGTAATAGACGGGATAGCCGGGCACGCGGACGAGATCCGGGAACATGGGGAAGTTGATCCCGATGTTCACGCCGGGAAGCCCGATGCCCACGCCGATGCTCACCTGCGCGGGGGCGGAAACCGCGGTGCCCAGGAGCACCAGCGGCGCGATGAGGGAATGTCGCATGTCTCTCTCCAATCGATGCGGGGCAGCAACGCCGAAAGCCCCGGAGATCATGAGCGGATTCCGTACCATGTTTTCAATTGATTGAAAGAATGTGGATTGCGCGTTTGCGCCCACCGCCCGCGGCGCGACGGCCGATCAATATGACGCAGAGGTCCCTTCAACTTGGAAGGGCGCATTCTCTGTGGGGCGGAGTCGCCGCGTCACAGCCAATAGGCGAGGAGGCGCGCGAACCACTCGCCGACGCGCGGCCCCCACGGCCGCCGCTCCCAGGCCTCCAGCGTGACTTCGTTGGAATCCTGGAGGTCGTCGAGGAAGGCGGTCTCCATCTCCCGGCCGAAGCCGTTCCCCATCACCACCACGTTGACTTCCTTGTTGTGAAGGAAGCTCCGCATGTCGAGGTTGGTGGAGCCCACCGTGGACCAGGTCCCGTCGATCACGGCGGTCTTGGCGTGCAGCACCGCCTTCTTCAGCTCGAAGATCCGGATCCCGCCCCGGAGCATCTGGTCGTAGAACGAGTGCGTTCCCCGCGGGGTGAGCCAATTGTCGGAGACGCTGGGCAGGATCACCTTGACGTCCACCCCGCGCGCGGCGGCGTCGAGCAGGGCGCGCATGATCTGGGCGTCCGGCACGAAGTAGGCGGAGGTGAGGTGGATGGAGGCCTTCGCGCTCTGGATCGCCAGGAAGTAGGCCTTGAAGATCTCGGGGTTGCTGCGGGGCTGGCTGCCCAGCACCCGCACGGCCTTGTCGCCTACCGCGGGCAGGGAAGGGAAGTAGTCCGCGTCGGGCAACTCGCCTTCCCGCTGGCTGGCCCAGTTGTCCAGGAACATCCACTGGAGGGCCGCCACCGCCGGGCCCTCGATTTGGATGTGCGTGTCCCGCCAGCCGGGCGCGCGGGCGTTCTTCGAGCGCGACCGGAACAGGGAGCTGCGGGAATAGGTCGCGGCGATGTTCACGCCGCCCGTGAACGCCACCTTGCCGTCCACCACCAGGATCTTGCGGTGATCCCGGTTGTTGAGCCGCCATCGGCCGAGCCGGCGCAGGGGGCTCACGGGATGGAAGGGAAGCAGCTGGATGCCCGCCTCCTGCATGCGGTCGAAGAAGGCCTGGGGCGTCCCCAGCGTGCCCACGCAGTCGTAGATGATGTTGACGTGCACGCCCTGCCGTTGCTTGGCGATCAGCAGGTCCGCGAACTTCATCCCCACTTCGTCCTGGTCGAACAGGTAGGTCTCCAGGTTGATCGTCTCCCGGGCCGCGGACACCGCCGCGCTCATGGCCGCCAAGGTGCTGGGGCCGTCGAAGAGGAGCGTGACCTTGTTGCCCTCGATGAGGGGTCGGCCCGTGGCCGCCTCTTCCAGGCTCGCCAGGACCTTGGCGTCGACGCGGGAGGGGCGGAGGCGCCGGGCCAGGGCGGAGGGGGCTTCCTTTCCGGGAGAGGGCGTCGGGCCTGAGCCTGCGGGGGAGGGCGCGAGGGGCGTCTTCAGGTAGTTCAGGTTGGGCAGCCGCGCGCAGGCGGAACCCAGGAGGCAAAGGGAGAGGGCGAGGATCCACCGGAGGGGGAACCGGCTCCGATCCGAAAGGGGCGCTTCCCGGGAACGGCATGAATCCACCTCTCGGCCCCCCTTCCCTGTGACACGCTTCGGGGCCGAGTTTCCCATGGGGCGGTGGGAAGCGATACGCGGTCCAAAGGGGCGGTTCGGGGAAGCGCGCCTCCTCATTCAGGCCGCGTGCCGACTAGGCCCGCCAATTGTTTCAGCTGTTCCCGCTGGAGTTCGATCAACTCCTCCCACTGCTTTTCGCGCAGCAGATCGAGCTTCTTGTGAAGCAGCATGATGTCCACTTCCGCCTTCAGATTGACTTCGTAGTCGTGCTCGGCTCTCACCCGGTCGCGCTCGGAGTGCCGGTTCTGCGACATCAGGATGATCGGGGCCTGGACCGCCGCCAGCATGGAGAGGAAGAGGTTGAGCAGGATGTAGGGATAGGGATCGAAGGTTCTGCCGGCCTTCGACAGGAGGAAGGCGTTGATCCCCACCCACAGCACCATCGACCCCGCAAAGAACCCGACGAAGGTCCAGGATCCGCCGAAGGTCGCCACGGCATCCGCCGCCCGCTGGCCCAGGGTGGTGGCCGCATCGCATTCCTCGTCCACATTTCTCGCGATGGGGCTGCGGTCCGCCACGTGACGCGCCACCTTCTTCGCGCGGTCATCCAGTTCCTGATAGGACCTGCCGAGGAACTTCGCTGCCACTTCTTCGGATTTCTGCACGGGGCCTCCAGGCGGAAAGGGGGGGAATGCGAGGGCGCTTGAGGAGCCGCTGCTTCTTTCACGGGGCCTTCCCGCGGGCGCCAAGCTGGCCCTCCGAAGCGCGGGCGATCTCATCCCCTGTGCAACCGGGAAGGAGGAAGGAGGGAAGGGAAGCAGGCCGGGCTTCACGGGGCCTTTGCGCGAGGCTGTGGGTCCGGAAGAGAGCGACGGCCGAGGCGCTCAGGCCGCCGACCAGCAGCGCGGTTTCGAAGGCGCCGCCGTTCCAGCTCAGCATGGGTTCCCTCCTAGCGTGGGCCCGATGACCGGACGCGGAGCGGGGGGCGTGAAATCGTCGGATTCCACGCCCCCCGTGAACCGTGCCGTTGCTAGAGCCCGACGGCCTTGGAAGCCGTGAGGCCTTCCCCGGAAAGGACCAGTTCCACCCGCCGGTTCTCCTGCCGGCCGGCGGCCGTGTCATTGGTGGCGATGGGATTGCCCTTGCCGAATCCCTTGGAAGAGATGGCGTCGGCTCGGACGCCCTGTTCCACCAGGTAGTCCCGGGCATTCTGCGCGCGCTTTTCCGACAGCGCCTGATTGAGCGCATCGCTGCCGTTGCTGTCGGTGAAGCCCTCGGCCTCGATCTTCAGGCCCTTGTGGGTGGAGAGGATGCCGGCGATCTTCGCGAGCTTCTCGCGGGCTTCCGGCAGGAGGGTCGCCTTGCCGTTCTGGAACAGGACGCCGGACATGCTCACGATGAGGCCGCGGGCGGTGGCGCGGGTCTGAAGCACGGCGTTGAGCTCGGCCATCAGCCGGGTCCGGAGATCCTCGTTCCGGGACTGGAGGCCCTCGTTCTCCGCCTTCAGCCCGGCGTTCTCGGCCTGGGACCGCTGCGCCTGCTGGCGGGCGGCATCTCCGGCGGCGGCGGCCGCGGCGGCGGTCCGGTTCGCTTCGTCGAGCTTGTCCTGGTTCAGCTTCTTCTCCATGGCCACACGCGCGGCATCCTGCTTCTGGACCGCGATCAGCCGGGCGTCCTCGGCGCGCTGGACGGCTTCCCGCGCGGCCATCGCCCTCGTGTCGCGGCTTCCGTCCATGGACTCCGCCTGAACCAGGTAGCCCTGGGCCTTTCCGAAGGCGTCCGAGGCGTAGAGGGCCGCGCCCGCCGCCTGCGCGATGCGCACCGCATTGCGGGCCTGGTAGACCCCGAACGGCGTCTTCTCATCCATCACCATGGGGGGAAAGGGCTCGAGGTTCAGGGTGTATTGGCCCCGCTTCAGAAGCTCGTACTTGGCGTCGATGAACTCGAACTGTTCGCGGGAATCCTTCCGGATCGCGTTTTCCATCACCACCACGTCGCTGGGCTGGCTGACGGCGAAATAGGGTTCGGCCGTCACGATGAGGCCGAAGGACTGCAGCTTCTCCGTGACCTGGACCTTGCCCTTGCCGTGCTTGAGGAGGACTTCGCCCAGGTTGGTGGCGCGGCCTTCGGGGGAAATGCCCCACATCACATAGGTGAGGAACTCTCCGCCGAAGCTGGAGGCGGGGGGAAGGTTCTTGACCTTGGCCGTGATCTGGATGCCCCCGTCCTTGCTCTTCACCTTCGCCTCACCGGAGGCGTTCGACACGAGCACGGTGCCCAGCAGATCGATCTCCGTGGAGCTCTTCAGATTCCGGTAGTTGATGGCCTTCGCGGAGCCCTGGACGACGACCACGCGATAGAGGGGGACCGTCGTGGGTTGAGCCTGAGCCATGTGAGCCGGATCCTGGGTCGGCATGGGGATCGCAGAAGGGGATTGCGCCTGGGCCGCGAGAAGGGCCGTGGCGAGGGGGAGGGTTTTCCAGATGTTCATGGGGGACCTTTCAAGGGGTGGATGGAGGAACCATCGACGCCCCGGATCCCGGTGTCGGTGGGTAGAACGTGCTGTTCGGAAAGAGGAAGGCGCCGAAGAGGTCAGCCCTTCAGATCCTTGGCCGCGTCCGCCGCGCCCTGCTTCAGGTCGCTGCCGGCCTGGGCCGTGCGGCCCGCCACCTCGTTCCAGGCTTCGCTGGCGTGGTCAGCCAGTTGGGCGGCCTTGCGCTTTGCGCGCCGGGTGAGATCTTTCAGATCCCCGCGGAATTCGGGACCGGTTCGGGGCGTGGTGAGGGCCACCACCACCGCGCCCACCGCGGCTCCGGCAAAGAACGCCAGGATGGCGGGGCTTATCGAGTAGGGTTTTGATTCGGGCATGATCATGCTCCTAGCGAGGTTCGGGAGGGGAGTGCTTGCTCTTGAAGAGAGCCAGCAGGGCGCCGACTCCTCCGATGGCCCCGCCGAAGCGGCGCGAGGCCGATTCGAGGCCGTCTCGGAATTGGAACTGGAGTTCCCTCACCAGGGATCCCGCCTCTCCCATGGATTTGGAGAAAGAGGCGAGTTCGGTGAGGGAGGTTTGAATGGAGCCTGCCAGGTGATCCATACGGACGCGCGAGGCGTGGATGTCCTCGGCGACGTGCGCCAGTTCCTTCTGCAGCGTGACGAGGAAGGCGTCGATCCCGCGCGCCGTCTTGTGGAACTGGAGGAGCAGCGGGATGAGGACGGCGGCCACGGCCAGCAGCACGAGGATGAGGGTGATCTCAAGGGCGAGCGGCATCGGGGGCTCCGGAAGGGGGGATCAATCTCCCTCCTGATGGGAGGTCAACATCCACAGCGCCTTGTCCATGGCGCGGCTCACGGCGGTGTAGAGGTCCGCCGTATCCGGATCGCCCAGTTTCTCGGCCTTTTCGATGGCGGCGCGGACGCGGGTCGTGTAATCCGCGTAGCGATCCACCAGGGCCTTCACATGGACCGCGCCCTTCCGGGCGTCCAGGGGATATTCATCGAGGCGGGAAGCGGCCCCGGCGGCGCGGATGGTGCCGAAGGCCTGGCCTCCCAGCGTGACGGCCCGCTCGGCGAAGTCGTCCACGAAGGTGGCCAGCTGGATGTAGAGCTGGTCGAACAGCAGGTGGAGCCCGTAGAAATTCGGCCCTTTCACATTCCAGTGGGCCTGCTTGGTCTGGTAGGCCAGATCCAGCGTGTCCGCCAGGGATTGGTTCAGCAGCGCCACCAGCTCTTCGCTGTGGTTTCCGTCGACCATGGGAGGGTCCAGGAGTTCGTGGTGCTTGTTCATGTCCGACTCCGAAAAGGGATGGTTCAGGCTCAGCGACTCGCGGCCGTTCCTAGATGGTTTTCCGTCCCTGAATGACCTGGAAAAGGATGACGAGGATGGCGAAGGCCAGCAGGACGTGGATGAAGCCGCCGAGGGTATAGGCGCTCAGCAGTCCCAGTACCCAGAGGACGATCAAAATGACGGCGATGGTCCACATGGCGACCTCCTCTGGAAGATGGAGGACCGACTTCTCCGTGGGGGAAGCCGATCCTCGGGTAGCGGACTACTTCACGGACATCCGGTTGTTCACGTGCTTCACGCCGTGGACGTCCTCGGCGAGCTTGGTCACCAGGTCCCGTTCCGCTCCATTCCTGGCTTCCCCGTGGAGGGTCACCACGCCATCCTTGGTCGCCACTTTCGTCGCGAGCATGTGGGTGGACTTGTGGAACAGCAGGGTGGTTTTCACCTGGGCGGTGATGGAGGTGTCGTCCACTTTCTCGCCGAGGCTGCGGTGCGCCGGTTTTGCCACGACGAGCTTGTTGCGGACCTCCGTCACGCCGTCCACGTCCTTGGCGTATTCGCTGGTCAACTGCTTCTGGGATTCCGAGTCGGCTTTGCCGGTGAGCGTGACCACGCCGTTCTGGGTGTTCACTTCGGTGGCCGTGGCGCTCACGTTCCTGTGGAACGCGAGGATCGTCTTCACCTTCGTGGTGATCCAGCCGTCCGAATGCTCCCGGGGCTGGTCGCCGCTCACCATCAGGCTGTTGTTCACGCTCTTGACCCCTGGAAGGCCTGCCACGGTTTCCTGCGCCAGGTACTTGTGGGATTCCTGGGAGACGGTGCCGCTGAGGGTGACCACGCCATCGGAGGAGGCGATCTTGATGGCGTCGTTCTTGAGGTAGGTGGTGAAGTTGTAGCTGGACCTGGCGGAACGCTCGATTCGATCGTCCAGATCGGACGCGTGGAGGGCGCTCCCTCCGGCGAGGATCAGCGAAACGGAAGCCATGAGGGCGGCGTGGGGATTCAGCTTGAAATGGCGCATGGGAAGGTGGCTTTCTGCCCCAGGTCGGGGCGGGTTAGAGAGAGGCTTTGGGGGGTTAGGCGCCATTGAAAGGGATTCGGCCCGCGGCACCCACGGAAGGGTTTCGCGGCTTCGTGACTGAGCCGAAATGCAGCGGGTCTTTTTGGGGAAGGGCTTCCCCTCATTTCATGGGGCCTTCGGGCTTCGGTTCGAGGTCGGAAGGGGAGGCGGAGATGAGCGAGGACATCGTCTCCAAGGGGCGGGGCGGATCGCCCGCAGGCGGAGTTGGACTGGGTGGTGGATTGAGAGGGCTGGGCGTCGGATTTTGCGGTGCCGGAGGAGGCAATTCGGGGTTTTGTGAAGGGGTCATGAATTTCTCCCAAATGATGGCTCGATGAGGATGGTTGAGGATGAGGTGGGGATTGGGGGTTCTTCCTCCGCGGCTCGACCGAGGAATAGGGCTTGATGTGATTGGCATTTTCGAGATTGCTGCATCAAAGCACCGGCTGTGAAATAACCAATTAATCTCCAGAAAAGGGGTTCCCTTGGAGAATCCAAAGATGTAAATTCCACCCCATCTTTCGATGAATGGCCTCGATTCACAGAAGCACTACAATCCCTGTGGGATTGGCTTTTTGGATATTCGGTCATCTTTGATACAGAGGACGTGAACATCGATTGCGTAATTTTCCGTTCGCCGCGTCCGATGGCGAATCAAGTGGCAGCGTTCCCCGTGCGGTAGAACTCCTCGGCCAAGCAAAGTAGCAGCACGATTCGAGCCATTTCATAAATTTAATCAAATTGATATTTAAATAAACCTTCCCACCTCCTTCCTGTGCCAACCTGGATCAATATGAAGGACCTCCTCCTTCAGTCCGAAGGGTTAAACTCACCCATGCGTGCCGACGACCTGGATTACAAAGAGCTGCTGCACATGGAAGCGGATGGGAGCGCCATCCGTTTTGCCGGGCAGCGCGCGATTCTTCTCGACGCAGTGGCGATGGGACTCCTGCGCAAGTACCTCGTCGAGAATTTCGGATTCACGGCCGCTCGCACCGTACTGACGCAATTCGGCTTCGCGCACGGGTGGCGCATGGCCGAAGCCATGAAAACGGAATTCAAGTGGGACAGTGATGAAGAGTGGCGAAAGGCGGGAACGCGCATCCACACGCTGGAAGGTCTCTTCGAGGTGGGATTGGAAAGCCAGGATCCTCTCTCGAAAGAGGGCCTGACGTTCCTGGCTTCCTACGAGGCGGAGCAGCATCTCCTGCACTTCGGACGGGCCGACGCCCCCATGTGCTGGACCATCTGCGGCCTCATCAGCGGCTACCTCAGCCGCACGGTGGGGAAGGAGATCTTCGTCCTCGAGGACCGGTGCCAGGGCAAGGGGGACGCGGCCTGCCACCTGTTCGGCCGCACGCGGGACGAGTGGGGGAATGAGAAAGCAGACGAACTCCGCTATTACGAGAAGGCGCGCCTCGCCGAATGCCTGGACGTGTCCCTTCACCGCGTCACGGAGACCCTGAAGGCGGCGGAGCAGAAGATCAGGACCCACCAGAAGGCGCTGGTGCAGGTGGCTTGCCTGGAGGAACCGTCCTTCCTCGGAATCGTCGCCAAAAGCCCCCCCATGCGCCAGCTCGTGGACCTCGCGTGCCGGGTGGCGAAGGTCGATTCCACCGTCCTGATCACTGGGGAGAGCGGCGCGGGCAAGGAGCGGATCGCCCGCCTCGTGCACCAGGAGTCCACGCGGGCCGCGGGCCCCTTCATCGCGGTCAACTGCGGAGCCATCACCGAGACCCTGCTGGAGAGCGAACTCTTCGGCCATGCCCGCGGAGCCTTCACGGGCGCCACGCACGACCGGCCCGGGCTGTTCGAGTCGGCCAACGGCGGCACCCTTCTGCTGGACGAGGTCGGCGAGGTGTCCCCCGGGATGCAGGTCAAGCTGCTGCGGGCCATCCAGGAACGCGAGGTCCGGCGCGTGGGCGAGAACAGGAACCGGAAGGTGGACGTGCGCATCATCGCCGCGACCAACCGCAACCTGGCTCTGATCCTCGCGGACGGCGCCTTCCGCCAGGATCTCTACTACCGCCTCAAGGTCGTGGAATTGAACGTGCCGCCCCTGCGCGAGCGCCGGGAGGACATCCTGCCCCTCGCCCGTGTGCTCCTCGCGGAATCCGCCGTGTGGATGAAGCGGAAGATCCAGGGGCTCGCGCCCGGCGCCACCGATCGGCTTCTCCACTACGCGTGGCCGGGGAACGTCCGCGAACTCCAGAACGCCATGGAGCGGGCCGTCGCATTGGCCCAGGGCGTCCGCGTGGAGCTCGAGGATCTCCCCGAGGAGATCCGGGAGATCTCCTACCCCCTTCCCCGCGTTCCCACCGGAACGGTGAGGCCCCTGGAGCACGTCGAGAAGGAATACATCCTGGCCGCGCTGGCCCTCAATGGCGGGAACCAGACGCGGACGGCGGAGCAGCTCCAGATCGGATCGGCGACGCTCTATCGGAAGCTCAAGAGCTACGGGCTGATCGGGGGCGGAGGCCGCTGACGCCGTGGGCGCCGCGCCTCGGAATCTAGATCACCTTGCCCGGGTTGAAGATCCCCGCCGGATCCATCGCCCGCTTCAGGGCGCGCAGGGTCTGGATGTGCGCGGGATCGCTCAGGGCGAGGAAGGCGTCGCGCTTGGCGAGGCCGATGCCGTGTTCGCCGCTGAGGGTTCCGCCCAGGCTCGTGGCCAGGCGGAAGAGGTCCATGAGCTGCCGCTCCAGCAGCGCGGGGTCGGTCTCCCCGGCGGCCAGCAGGTTCACGTGCAGGTTGCCGTCGCCCAGGTGGCCGTAGCTGACGCTGGGGAAGCCCAGGCGGTCCAGACCCGCGAAGAATTCGCGCAGGCGGCTGCGGGGCACGACGATGTCCTCGCTCACCTTCTTCGGATGGCGCTCCTTGAGGAAGGCGCTGGTCATGCGGCGCACCGCCCAGATGCCCTTCCGCTGGCGCTCGTCCGAGGCGATCTCCAGGCCGTCCGCGACGGGTCCCAGCAGGTCCAGCAGACCCTCCAGAAAGGGCTCGGAGGTGCAGCCGCGCTCGTCGAACTCCAGGATGGCCAGGGCCTCGCCCGGCAGGCGCCGGGCCTCCTCGGGGCCATGGGCCCGGAGTTCGGCCAGGACGGCGGGATCGAAGAACTCGAAGGCGCTGGGCAGGTAGCCGGCGCCGCACAGGCGGCCGGGCAGGTCCAGCAGGTCCTCCCACCGCGCCACGGGCAGGAGGAGGGTGGCGTATTCCCGCGGCAGGGGCGTCAGCCGCAGCGTGGCGCCGACGATCAGCCCGAAGATGCCCTCGCTGCCGATCAGGAGCTGGCCCAGGGCCGGCCCGGCGTTGGACTTCACGCTGCTGATCCCGAAGGTGTGGATCCCGCCGTCCTCCAGCAGGGCGTCCACGGACAGCACCCAGTGGCGCGTCATGCCGTACTTGCAGGCGTTGGGACCGCCGGCGTTGGTGGCGAGGGTCCCGCCCAGGGCGCAGCTCTCCCAGGAATTGGGATCCGGCGGGTAGAACAGGCCTTCGGCGATCGCGGCGGCCTTCACGTCGCGCAGGAGGGCGCTGGCTGGGGCGGTGAGCGCGAGGTCCTGGGACGAGACGTTCAGGTCGCCGGGCCAGGCGGAGAAATCCACCACCACGGTGCGCGCCGTGGGCACGCAGCCCCCGGCCTTGCCCGTGCCCGCGCCCCGGGGCACCAGGCCGAAACCCTCGGCCTTGGCGAGACGCACCAGCTCCCGCAGGGCCGCGGCGCTGCGGGGGCGGACCACGCCCAGCGGGACGTGGCCCACCAGGTGCGATTCGTCGTGCCGGAAGGGCTCCAGGGCGTCCAATTCCGTCAGGAGGGTGGTGTCGGGCAGGCTGCGGAGGAGGTCCATGTCCCAGTGTGACGGAATTTCCCGGGACAGCCCCTGCCGACTGGGGCCTACTGCGAGACCAGGGTCCCCACGGCCTCGCCCTTCACCGCGGCCACCAGGTTGCCGGGTCGGTTCATGTCGAAGACCACGATCGGCAGCCGGTTCTCCATGCAGAGGGCGATGGCGGCGGCGTCCATGACCCGCAGGCCCCGCTCCAGGCATTCCTGGAAGGAGATCCGGTCGAAGCGGGTGGCGGTGGCGTCCTTCTTGGGATCGGCGGTGTAGATCCCGTCCACGTTGGTGGCCTTCATGACCACTTCGGCGGAGATCTCGTTGGCGCGGAGCGCGGCGGCGGTGTCGGTGGTGAAGAAGGGGTTGCCGGTGCCGGCCCCGAAAATCACCACGCGGCCCTTCTCGAGGTGGCGGGAGGCGCGGCGGCGGATGTAGCTCTCGGCCACCTTGGGCATCTCCAGGCCCGACAGGGTGCGGGTGTGGACGCCCTTGTGCTCCAGGGCGTCCTGGAGGGCCAGGGCGTTGATCATGGTGGCCAGCATCCCCATGTGGTCCGCGGTGGTGCGGTCCATGCCCTTGGTGGCGCCCGCCACGCCGCGAAAGATGTTGCCGCCGCCGATGACCAGGGCCACTTCCACGCCCAGCTCCCGGATGGTCTTGATCTGGTCGGCGATCATGGAGACCACCGCCGGATCGATCCCGTACTTCTGCTCGCCCATGAGGGCTTCGCCGGAGAGCTTGAGGAGGATGCGCTTGAACTTCATGGGAGCTCCAGACCGGATTCGGGCGGGGATCCTGCTACAAAAAGGGCGGCCGAAAGGGCCGCCCTTTTTGTAGCAGAGGGAAAGCTACTTGGCGGCGGCGACTTCGGCGGCGAAGTTCTCGCTCCGCTTCTCCAGGCCCTCGCCCATGATGTACTTCGTGAAGCGGCGGATGCTGAGCTTCTCGCCGATCTCCGCGGTCCTCTGGGAGAGGTACTGCTGGATGGTGAGGTCGGGGTTCATGATGAAGGGCTGCTCCAGGAGGCAGACCTCCTTGAAGATGCTGTTCATCTTGCCCTCGACGATCTTCTCGACGATGTTCTGGGGCTTGCCGGTGGCCAGGGCCTGCTCGGTGGCGATGCGCTTCTCGGTGTCGAGGAAGTCCTGGGTGACCTCTTCCTTGGTGACGAAGCGGGGCGCGGGGTCGGCCGCCGCGATGTGCATCGCGATCTCCTTCACCAGGCGCTGGAAGGCCTCGTTGCGGGCCACGAAGTCGGTCTCGGCGTTCACCTCGACCAGCACGCCCACGCGGCCGCCGGGGTGGATGTAGGCCTCGACGATGCCTTCGGCGGCGATGCGGTCGGCCTTCTTGGCGGAAGCCGCCAGGCCCTTCTTCCGCAGCCACTCGATGGCCTGCTCCATGTCGCCGCTGTTCTCTTCCAGGGCCTTCTTGCAGTCCATCATGCCGAGGCCGGTCTTCTCGCGCAGGGTCTTCACGTCGTTGGCGGTGAATGCCATGTCATCTCCTCATCAGTTCGGGCAACGGAAACGCACTCGCGGAGGGGCAGGAAAAGGGAGGTCGCAGAGAGAAAGCAGGTTCTTCTCCGCGACCTCCGCTGTGTCCGTGAACGCTCCGTAGGGCGGGCTTTAGGCTTCGACTTCCATCTTCTCGGCCATCATCTTCTTCATCTCGTCGGTGTCGCCCTTGTCGCGGAAGGACTGGCGGCCCTCGAGGATGGAGTCGGCCACGCGCTCGGAGAAGAGCAGGATGGAGCGGATCGCGTCGTCATTGGCGGGGATCACGTAGTCCACCATGTCGGGATCGCAGTTGGTGTCCACGATGCCCACGACCTTGATGCCGAGCTTCTTGGCCTCGGTGACGGCGATGTCCTCGCGGTGCGGATCGATGACGAAGATGACCTCGGGCAGCGAGCGCATGTCGCGGATGCCGTGGAAGGAGGCCTCCAGCTTCAGGCGGGTGCGGTTGAGGGTCAGCAGTTCCTTCTTGGAGAGCATGGCGGTGCGGGCGGGATCGGCCAGGGTGGCCTCGATCTCGCGGAACTTCTCCAGGCTCTTCTTGATGGTGGCGAAGTTGGTCAGCATTCCGCCCAGCCAGCGGTTGTTGACGTAGAACGCGCCGCAGCGGGCGGCCTGCTCGGCGATCAACTCCTGGGCCTGGGGCTTGGTGGCCACGAACAGGAAGTTCTTCCCTTCGCCGGCGGCCTTGGTCAGGAAGTTGGCGGCGGTGTTCCAGAGGCGCAGGGTCTTCTGGAGGTCGATGATGTAGATGCTGTTGCGCGCCCCGAAGATGTACTTCTTCATCTTGGGATTCCAACGCTTGGTCTGGTGCCCGAAATGGGCACCGGCTTCGAGAAGTTCCTTCATCTGGATGGCAGCCATGCTGGCCTCCCTGGGTCAAGCGGCGCGATTCGCAGAAGGAGCGCCGCGGGTGGGATGGAAGGCGTCGGGTTGGTTCCCTTCGCCCGAATCGTCCGTGGAAACGGACCGGGAAAGCAGAAGGGGGAACCGTGAGGCTCCCCCTTCCAGAGACGAACTAGCGCTTGCTGAACTGGAAGCGGCGACGGGCGGCCTTGCGACCGGGCTTCTTGCGTTCCTTCATGCGGGGGTCGCGGGTCAGAAGACCGGCGCCGCGCAGGAGGGACTTGAGCTGCTCGTTGTAGCCGAGGAGGGCGCGGGAGATGCCCATCCGGATGGCCGAGGCCTGGCCGGCGGGGCCGCCGCCGACGACGCTGATGACCATGTCGAACTTGCCGTCGAGGTCGGCCAGCACCAGGGGCTGGTGGACCATCATGCGGAGCACGGCGTTCGGGAAATAGTTCTCGAGGCTGCGGCCGTTGACGGTGATCTTGCCGGTGCCGGGGCGGAGGAAGGCGCGGGCGGCCGCGCTCTTGCGGCGACCGGTTCCGTAGTTCTGGGAAATGGCCATGGAGTCCTCGCCTCTACTTCTGGATGGTCAGGATCTGGGGCTGCTGGGCGGACTGCTCGTGCTCGGGGCCCGCGTAGACCTTGAGCTTGCGGTACATCGCCCGGCCGAGGGGGCCCTTGGGCAGCATGCCCTTGACCGCGCTCTCGATGATGCGCTCGGGGTAGGTCGCCTTCATCACCTCGGCCTTGACTTCCTTCATGGAGCCGGGCTGGGTGGTGGTGCGGCGGTAGAACTTCTGCACGCCCTTCTTCCCGGTCAGCACCGCCTTCTCGGCGTTGATGACGATGACGTGGTCGCCGGTGTCGAGGAAGGGCGTCCAGGTCGGCTTGTTCTTGCCGGAGAGGACGTCCGCGACGGTGGTGCTCAGGCGGCCGACGGGAATCCCGGTGGCGTCCACCAGGAACCACTGACGCTTGAGATCATTGGCTTTCGGGAAGTAAGTGCTCATGGCCTGCTCCGGAATCTGGATCGGGCTGCGGAGAGCGCCACCCTACGGGCAGCGAGTCCACAGAAGGGAAAGCTTATCGTTGGAGACCCGCAGGGTCAAGCCGGATTTCTAGGCGAAGCGCTCGGCGAGCTGCCACAGCTCCTGGGCGATGCGCGCGGCGGCCCGGCCATCCACCAGCGCCATGCCGTCCCGCACCTGTTCCTGCCGGTTGTCCTGGCCCTCGGGACCCAGCCACTGCGCCAGCGCCCCGCCCACGATGGCGAGATCCGCCTCGGGGCCCAGCCCCAGATTGAAGCACCCGTTGGCGAGGGCGAGATCGGCCAGGATGCCGTGCTGCCGCTCGTTCTGGCCCCAGGCCGCGACGGGAACGCCCAGGCACAGGGCCTCCGCCAGGGTGACGCCCGCCGAGCACCACAGCGCGTCGAAGTCGGGAATCCGGCGCGTGAGGTCCGGCAGGCCCCGGGCCACGGTGCAGCCGGCGAAGGGCTCTCCCTGGATCCCGTTCGGCGCCAGGAGCGTGCAGGTGCCCCGCCAGCGGTCCTCCGCCACCAGCCGGGCCAGGCTGTCGAAGGCCTTCTGGGCGAGGTTGGGACCGTCGCTTCCGCCGAAGGTGACCAGCAGCTTGTGGACGGCCAGGGGCTGGAGAGGCATCCGCTTGGGACGCAGGTCCAGGGCCGCCTTGTCCACCACGATGAAGCTGGAGCCGCGCAGGACGCGGCAGGTCCCGGAGGTCGTCTCGAAGGGCCGCACCTTCCGGCCGTCCACCACCTTCACCGGATGGTCCGGCCAGTTCACGCCTTCCAGGTAGGGCTGGAACAGGAGGTCGGCGGTCTCGTGGGCGTCGGTGTCGTCCTCCATCACCGCCACCTTCAACGGACGCAGCGCCTCCAGGAAGGCCGCCGTCGTGTCCCACTGGTCCACCAGGACGACGTCCGCGCGGGCCTTGAGATCCGCGGGGAGCGGGGCGTGGGGATCCTCCCCGAGATCGACGGCGTCGCAGGGCAGGGGCTGGTCGAGGAAGGGGTGGGTGCCGCCGCCCACGCGACGGGCGCGCGCGTCGCCGGAAACGGCGATGCAGGCGTGGCCGCCGAGGGCGCGCCAGGCGTCCTGGAGGGCCAGGGCGCGGGCCACATGGCCCAGTCCCAGACGCAGATCGGCGTGGACGCGGAGGAGCAGAAGTGGGGACATGATTCGGAAGTCTAGCCCAGGGCAAGAAGTCGGTGGAAGGAACTTTGGCTTGAAACCCTCAAGGGTAGGGATGGCCCTTGGTAAAACCAGGCTTTGAATTCTCGATGACGGGCGTCGCGGCCACGGGCCACCCGTCGGCGAAGTAGGCTTCCTTGTAGCGGACGTAGCGGGTCCAGATGCTGGCCACCAGTTCCCGCTGCTTGTCGTTGAGCGGCCCCTTCACGGTGGCCGGCCAGCCTGCGACCAGGCTGTGGGGCGGGGCCTGGAAGCCCTCCCGCACGAGGCTCCCTGCGGCCACGAGGCACCCCTCGCCGATCTCGGCGCCGTCCATGATGGTGGTGCTCATCCCGATGAGCGCGTTCTTGCGGATGGTGCAGCCGTGGAGCATCACGTTGTGGGCGATGCTCACCTCCTCCTCGATCAGGAGGGGCCACTTTCCGTTGGTGACGTGGAGCGCGCAGGCGTCCTGGATGTTGGTTCGCGCGCCGATGCGGATCCAGTTCACGTCGCCGCGGATCGCGCAGTTGAACCAGATGCTGGCGTCGTCGCCGATGGTCACGTCGCCCAGGACGAGGGTGCCGTCCGGGATGAACACCCGGTCGCCGATCTGGGGAACCATGCCTTGGAAGGGGCGGATCATGGGAACCTCGGACGCCCATTATTCGGAAAGCGCGGGCCGGAGGGAACCGCGCGTTGCGCTCACCCGACCGTGAGCCAGCCCAGCTTCACGGCGCCCAGTCCCAGCGAACCCACGATCAGCCACAGCAGCAGGCCCTGGAGGAAGGGGCGCGCGCCGACGCTGCGCAGCGCTTCGCGGCTGAGGCCGGCGCCGATGAGGAAGAGGGTGAGGACCAGCGCGCGGCGGGCGGCGGCGGCGACGTAGTGCCCCGGCATGTGGAGGGCCGGGACGAAGGTGACCAGCGCCGCCATCAGCAGGAAACCGGCGATGAACCAGGGCTTCTTCACCGCCGGCGAGCCCGCGGAGACCAGGCTGCTCCGGGCGACGGCCCAGCCGATCCCGAACGTGAGCGGCACGATCCACAGCGCCCGGGCCAGTTTCACGGTGGTGGCCACCTCCAGGGCGCGGGGCCCGTAGGCCAGGCCCGCGCCCACCACAGAGCTGGTGTCGTGGATGGCCAGGGCCGACCACAGGCCGAAGGCGTCCTGGCTCAGTCCCGCCGCCCGGCCCAGGGGCGGGAAGATCACCAGCGCCGCCGCGTTCAGCAGGAACACGGTGGCGAGCGAGATGGAGATGGCCTGATCCCGGGCGCGGAGCACGGGCGCCACGGCGGCGATGGCGCTTCCCCCGCAGATGGCCGTGCCCACGGAGATGAGCAGCCCCGCCTCCCGATCCACCTTCAGGGTCCGCGCCAACCACAGGCCCAAAGCCAGCACCAGCGCGAGGCTGAGAGCGGTGTAGCCCAACCCGTGGAGGCCCGCCTTCGCCACGGCCCGCAGGTTCATGTCCGCGCCCAGGCCCATGACGGCCAGGGGCAGCAGGCGCTGGGTCCAAGTGCGGGTGAAAGCGGGGGCGGGATTGCCGAGGGTGAGCGCCAGGACCGCGCCCCCCACCAGGGCTGCTGCTGCGGGCGTGAACGGCAGGAGAGAGAGGAGCGCCCCCGCGGCGAGCGCGGGTCCAGCGAGTCCCGGGAAGGGCGCGGAAGAGGCCATGGGGTGAGGGTACCCTGATCCCATGACCTCCCAGCTCCTCCCCACCCGGCGCGCGTTTCCGGCGGACGATCCGATCTTCGCCCTGAACGCCGAGGCCATGGCCCGCAGGGCGGGGGGCGGATCCGTGCTCAACGCCACCGTGGGCGCCCTTCTCGACGATGCGGGCCGCCTGGTGGTCCTTGATTCCGTGATGGCCCTGTGGCGCGAACTGACGGAATCCGAAGTCGCTCCCTACGCGCCCATCGCCGGCGATCCGGCCTTTCTGAAGGCCCTTGTCCAGCGGCACTGGCCCCTATTGGAGGGACCCGGCGCCGCCTGCGCCACGCCCGGCGGCAGCGGCGCGCTGGCGCTGTCCCTCCGCAATTTCCTGGAGCCGGGCCAGCGCGTGCTGACCACGGCGCCCCACTGGGGGCCCTACGCCACCCTCGCTTCGGAGAACGGCGTGGGGGTGAGGACCGCGCCCTGGCCTGCGGCGGGAGTGCCGCTGGACGCGGAGGCCTGGCGGACGGCCCTGACGGAACTGGCGCGGACCCAGGGCCGGATCCTGGTCTGGCTGAACGACCCCTGCCACAACCCCACGGGCCGGAGCCTCTCCCGCGAGGACCGCACCGCGCTGGGGGACCTGCTCCGCGAGGCCGCTGCGGCGGTGCCGGTGACGCTCCTCCTGGACTTCGCCTACCTGGACTACGCGCGGGATCCCGGAGCGGTGGCCGAGGCCCTGAAGGACTACGCCGCGCTGGGCGGGGAAGGCCAGGTTCTGGTGGGCGCCGCGATGTCCCTTTCCAAATCGTTGACGCTCTACGGGGCCCGGGGCGGAGCGCTGGCGTTCCCGTGGTGCGGGGATCCCGCGCTCCAGGCGGCCCTCACCCAGTCCTGCCGGGGCACCTGGTCCAACTGCGCCCGGGCGCCCCAGGCGCTGGTCGTGCGGCTGGCGCGGGAGGGCAAGGCCCAGGCGCGGCTGGCCGCCGAGCATCGCCACTGGTCGGACATCCTGGCGATGCGGGCGGATGCCCTTGATGGGGCCCTGGCGGCGGAGGGGCTGGCGCCGCTCCGGTGGGAAGGCGGGTTCTTCGTCCTGGCTTCCGTTTCGAACCCCGAAGCCGTCTGCGCCCGGCTCAAAACGGAAGGCGTGTTCACCGTGCCCCTGCCCGAGGGGCTGCGGGTGGGGCTCTGCGGAATGAGGGCGGATGAGGCCTCGCGCTTCGCCGCCGCGCTCCGGAAGGCGTCCACGCTCTGATTCCGGCTTGGAATGGCGGGAGGCATGGGGTATCCTGATCGACCGCGGGCGTATAACTCAGCGGTAGAGTGCTACCTTCACACGGTAGAAGTCCCAGGTTCGAATCCTGGTACGCCCACCACCCAAGGCCCTGATCGCGATCGGGGCCTTTCTTCTGCCAGACCACATCCCTCCGGGAGTTCCCCATGCCCTTCATCAACGCCACCCAGGTTCGCGCCGGGATGATCGTCAACTTCGAAGGCGAGCTGTGCCGCGTCATCAGCGTCGAGCACCAGACCCCCGGCAACCTCCCGGCCCGGGTGGTGGTGAAGATGAAGCGCCTGAAGGACGGGATCAACCGCGAGAACCGCTTCGGCAGCGCGGACAAGGTGGACAAGGCCAGCCTCGAGCAGCACATGCTGGAGTACCTGTACGAGGACGGCGACCATCTCGTGTTCATGAACAACGAGACCTACGAGCAGATGGAGATCAACAAGGACGTCCTGGGCGACGACCTGGTGTTCCTCCAGCCCAACATGCAGTGCGAGATCGAGTTCTACGAGGGCACGCCCCTGTCCATCACCGTGCCGGGGAACGTCGTCCTGGAGATCCTGGAGACGGATCCCGTGATGAAGAACGCCAACGCCACGGGCTCCTACAAGCCCGCCAAGCTGGAGAACGGCATCACCGTGGGCGTGCCCCCCTACATGGAGAGCGGCGAGCGGATCCGGGTGAACACCGTGGACCGGACCTTCATGGAGCGGGTCAAGTAACCTCGCCATCCCCTGAAATGAATCCATTCCGGACCCCGGTAGGCAGATGCCGCCGGGGTCTTGTTCTATGCGAATTTCGACGTAAGAAATTCCAAGCCTCGCGGTAAGATTCTGTCGCCCGGTCTTGGGATGCGTGACCGGGATCACACTCACGATGAAAGTGTGCGATAACTGAATCAATGCCTGGTGGAGCCCCATGCCGCAAGCTGTCCTTAACCTGAGACGGATCGAGTTCCTGGCGGGCCTGCCGATGAACGCCGCGGAGGAACTGGCCAGCATCGCCGAGCTGCGGCGCTTCCCCGACGGCGCCCGGGTCTATACCCAGGGCGACCAGGTCCCCGGCGTCTACGTGGTGGTGAAGGGCGGCCTCAAGGTCTTCCGCACCGATGGCCGCGGGCGGGTGCAGGTCCTCCAGTTCCTCAAGGTGGGGGATTGCGTGGGCGAGGTGCCGGTCTTCGACAGCGCCTCCATCGCCTCCAGCGCCGAATCCCATGGCGAGACGGAGTGCTGGCTGATCCCCGCGGCGCCGCTCCGCCAGATCGTCCACCGCCATCCCGAAGTGGCCGAGATGCTGATCCAGCACTTCGCCGCCAAGGTCCGCCACCTCGTCACCCTGGTGGAGACCCTCAGCCTGCACAGCGTCCCCGAGCGCGTGGCCCAGCTGCTGCTGGAGGCCCACGAGTCGAACCCCATGCGCTCCATCGTGGAGTTCCAGGAGACCCAGGAGGACCTGGCCCAGTGCATCGGCGCCAGCCGCGAGGCCTTCAGCCGCGCCCTGCGCCTGCTGACGGACCTGGGCCTGATCCAGAGCACCTTCCCCGTGGTGCGGATCCTCGATCTGGGCAAGCTGCAGCGCTACGCCAAGGGCTGAGCGCCGCTACAGGATCGAGATCCAGCGGGTCTCCTCGCTGGCCGCGAGGCCGCCCGGCTCGATCCACGCGCAGGCATCGGCCTGCGCCAGCGTGATGAGGTCGGCGGAGCCCTTGCTCGGGAGAGGGTGAAGGTTGTCCCCTTCCCGGCGGCAGGGCTGGAGCAGGGGCCGGATCCCCGCGTTGGACACCGCCGCGGCCAGGCGTCCCCGCCGCCAGGGGTCGGGACGCCTGCGGCCCGCCAGGCGGGCCAGGGCCAGCGGGAGGAATAGGCGGGCGTTGAGGTAGGCGGACCCGGGATTGCCCGGCAGCCCCAGGACGAGCAGGTCTCCCAGAAGGGCGGCCAGCATGGGCTTTCCCGGCCGCAGGCGGATCCGATGGAAGAGGACGTCGGCGCCCAGGTCCCGCAGGACCGCCGGGAGATGGTCGCGCGCGCCCATGCTCACCCCGCCGGAGGTGATCAGGATGCGGATCCCCTTGGGATTCTGGAGGGCCGTCGCCAGCGCGAGCGGATCGTCCGGAAGGGCGGGCCACCGTTCGACCTCGGCGCCCAACCCATGGGCCAGGGCGGCCAGCATGGGGCCGTTGGCGTCCCGGATCTGGTGGGGTCGCGGGTCGGCGGTCAGTTCATCGCCCGTGGACGCCACCGCCACGCGGATCCGTCGGAGCGCCGCGTAAGGCTGGCCGACCCAGGCTTCGAGGCCCGTCCGCACCGCGGTCACTGGGCTCCCCATGGGAAGGATCACTTCGCCAGCGAGGGCCTGGCTGCCCCGGCGCCGGATGTGGTCCCCCGGGGCCGGATCCACCAGGGGGCGAAGGAAGCCACCTTCTTCCGTGAGCTGCTCCACTGGCACCACGGCATCCGCGCCGGGCGGAAGGGCGGCGCCGGTCATGATGCGGACGGCCGAGCCCGGAACCACGGGACAGATGGTCGGATCGTCGCCCGCGAACAGGGTGCCCGTCAGCCGGCGGGGCGTGCTTCCCTCGGCCGCCCGCAGCGCCGCGCCGTCCATGGTGGCCAGATCGAGGGCGGGGTCGTCGCGATCCGCCCGCAGTTCCGGAAACGCGGGCGCCGGGAGGGCCTCCCACAGGCGGGCCAGGGCTTCGTCCAGGGGAAGCAGGTCGCCGGTGTCGCAGCTCAGGGACATGGGCGAAGGATACCCGCGAGGAGGTGACGAGAGAAAAGGAGCGCGAAATCCGGATTTCGGCTCAGGGCCGCATGCCGGGCTGGCGGCCCTTGGATTCCTTCTGGTGGCGCAGGTCCATTAACTGGAGGTCCCGGATGGTGGCCTCGGTCATGGAGGCCGCGACCTGGGCCTTCACCGCGGCCCAGGCGTCGTGCAGGGGGCAGGGATGGTCGCCGCCGCAGGTGGGAAAGCCCATGATGCAGCCTTCCATGGAATTGGGGCCTTCCAAGGCGGCCACCACCTGGCCCACGGTGATCCGGTGGGCCGCCCGGGTCAGGCGGAAGCCGCCCTTGGGGCCCCGGACGGATTCCAGGATCTCCGCCTGCACCAGCCCCTGGAGGATCTTCGCCAGGTAGGGCCCCGGCAGCTCCAGGCTGGCCGCCAGATCCTTCGCCAAGCAGAAGCTCCCGTCCTCGGGAAGGGCGGCGAGGGCGCGCAGGGCGTAACCGGTGGCGGTGGAGAACAGCATTCGGAATATTACTTCCGATTTGAAGGCCCCAGGGTCGTATTCCGGAGTGCAGCCCTCAGATGTGATCGAAATCAGAGCAGGGCGCCCCACAGCAGCAGCACGCCCACGGCGCTGAGCCCGCCCTCCCGCCAGCCCAGGACGCGGGCCGGCGGCGGCGCGGAGGCGACGATCGCGCGGAGGTAGAGAACCCCCGTCCAGCCGGTCCACATCAACCCCGCCCATCCGGAGGGCGCCACGAAGAGGGCCGAAGCCGCGAGCAACCCCGCGTGAAGGAGATGGACCGGCAGGCGCCGGCGCCCCAGTTCCTTCGGCGGCAAACCATGGGCGCGGCCGAGAAGGTGGCGGACGTGGGCCAGGTTGGCGCCCCCCGTCAGCGCGACGAGCAGCCAGATCCGGAAGGTCTCCGCCGAGGAGGCGCCGCCGGCCACCACCAGTGCGGCGGCGAGGGCGGCGAAGGCGGCCTGGGCGGCCAGCTCGACCGGCAGAGAACGGGCGGCGCGCTGGAGATCCGCCCGAAGCGCCACCAGGACGAGCGGCGTCGCACAGGCGAGGGGAATCAGGAATCTTGGGCCTGAAATTGAGAGCGCGGCCATTCCGAGGATGCCAGCGAGGCTTCCTTCGAGCAGGAGCGCCCGGAGCTGCGCCGGATCCCTGGGTCCGCGGAGCACCTTTCGAAGGGGCGTGCGGGCGAGGAACGCCGCGAGGGCCCCCAGCCCCAGGCAGCCTCCGCCCCAGCTGGGCCGCAGCAGGAGGCCCAGGACGAGCGGGAACCCGAGCATGAACCAGCTCCCGTGCTCGACGGGGAGGAGGGTGCGCCAGGGGGGGAGGATGCGGGACATTTCGGTCCTAAGTGGTCCGAAATAGAGTCTGACTCCAAATGGCGGCGCGGGCCATGCGCGGAATCACAACTCCGCGGCGATGACGCGCAGGCCCTCCAGCGCTTCTTCCATGGTCAGGAACACGGGCAGGCCGGCCTCGCGCAGGCCCTGGCGGTAGGCGTCGTAGATGGCGCCCCCCTCCACCGCGACGCCCAGCCACTTGCCGCTCTCCCGGGCCGCCTTGGCCAGATCCGCGGCGAAGGGGCCGAAGGCCGCCGGGTCGGCAGTCCCCAGGCGCCGGGTGAGGGGCACCAGGCCCACCACCACGGCATCGGCCTCGGAGGCCAGCAGCAGCCGGGCGCCCGCCAGGTAGGCGGCCTCGTCGGCCATGGGCGTGAGGTCCAGGGGGAGGCGGGCGCTCACCAGACCCGTCAGGCCATGGCGCTCGATGGTTTCCGCCAGGGCCGAGGTCTCGGCTTCCGTCAGGCGGGAGCCCCGGAACGGGCCGTCCAGCAGGTCCGCGGAGGCCACGGACTCGAATCCGGCGTTGGTCATGATGGCCACGCGGCGCGGCGTGCCCTCGGCATAGGCGCCCAACCAGGAGAGAGCCGCGTCGAAGGCTTCGATGCGCTCGGCGAGCATGGCTCCCGCGCGGCGCAGCACGCTGGCCTGGAGCGCGTGGTCCCCAGCCAGGGCGCCCGTGTGGCTGCTTGCGGCGGCCATGCCCTCCTGACTGCGCCCGCCCTTGTACAGGAGCACGCGGCGGCCCGCGGCCCGCAGGCGGGCGGTGGCTTGGGCCGTGGCCTTCAGGTCGCCGGGGGCGAAGCCTTCCAGGTAGGCCCCCACGACCTTCACGGCGGGATCCGAGCCGAAGCCGTCCAGGAAATCCGAACAGCGCAGATCCATCTGGTTTCCCACCGCCACGGCGGCGCGGAGGCCCAGCTCCGGGCGACGGCTCAGGCGGGTGATGAGGAAGGCGCCGCTCTGGCTCACCAGCGCCGCGTGGCCGGGCCGCGGCCGGAGGGGCAGCTTCTCGTCGGGAATGAAGAGGGTGTTGAGGTCCAGGTCCGGACTGTAGAGGCCCAGGCCGTTGGGGCCCACCAGCGCGGGCGTCCACTTGCCGGCGCGACGGTGCGCCTCCAGGCAGGCCACCAGCCGCTTGCCCAGGCCCTCGGTGTCGGCCCCGTCGCCCAGGCCCCCGGCCACCACGTAGACGACGGTGGCGCCGCCGCCCTGGCGGCACAGCTGCTCGACCATCTCCAGCGTCTGGACCGCGGGCAGAGACACGATGAGCTGATCCGTGGGCGCCGCGGCCAGATCGGCGACGGAGCCCAGGCAGGGCAGCCCCAGGAACTCCGGCGCGCCGGGCTTGATGAGACGGAGGGCGCCCTCGGGGAGGGAGGACCGCCGGACGTTTTCCAGGATGATGCGGCCCACGGTCCCTTCGCGGCTGGAGACCCCGGCGATCACGAGGTCGCGGGGCGCCACCAGGGCGCGGTACCAGGCCGGGTCCGGCGCGGCGGGAGGTTCGGAAGGCGCCGCGTCGAGGGTGCCCACGCCGTCCAGGGCCGTGGGCAGGCCGTCGGCGTCCAGGACCACGGGATTCAGCTCCAGCAGGGTGACGCCCTCGCGACCGAGGCCTTCCGCTGCTTTCCAGAGGCCTCGGAGGAAGGCGAGCAGCTTCGTCTCGTCCGTGAGCGCTTCCGTCCCGCGCTGGCGGCCCAGCCATGTGCGGCCTAGCCAGTGCTCCCGCAGGTCCGCGAGGGCCTGCTCGGGCGTGCACAGGGCGAGGGGCCAGATCAGGGGCGGCGCCAGGGCCGCCCAGGCATCGGCCTGGAGGCCGCCGATCCCGCAGACCGCCAGCCAGCCGGCTTCGGGATCGCGCTTGAGGGAGACGAGGGCTTCCGTGGGCAGTCCGGAGAGGCGCTTGAAGGCGACCTTCTCGCACACGAGGCCGCCGATCCAGGGGTGGCCCGCCACGCGCTGGCGCATGGCCGCGGCTTCCGCCCGGAGCGCGTCGGCGTCGAAGGCCCCGAAGTGGACGGCGCCCTTGTCCGACTTGTGCCAGAGCTGGTCGGCGATTCCCTTCAGCACGATGGGTTCGCCGGGCGCGAAGGGCAGCGATCCCCCTTCGAGGAACCCGTGGCGGGGCACCCGCAGGCCCGCGGCGGCGAGCAGGCCGTAGGCCCGCTCCTCGTGGAGGAATCCCGTCGTTTCGGTCATGTCAGGCTCCCACCGGTTCCTGGATGAAGCCGCGGCCGGCGGCGAAGGCTTCGAGGTTCTTTTCGGCGACGCGGGGGCCCTTGGACTCGAAGCGCTGGGCGATGACCTCGCGCCAGACCTCTTCCTCCACGGGCAGGAACCGCGAGGCCATCCCCAGCAGGGCCATGCCCCCGGCCTGGCGATGGTTGAGCCGCCGCGCCAGGTCCTCGGTATCCAGGAGATGGGCGCCCGGAACGGCCTTGAGGGCGGCGTACACGTCGTCCAGAGGCGGGTAGCCCTCCATGTTCACTTCGGGCTCTTCCGAGACCACGAGGTGGCCGTCGACGCGCAGCATGGCCACGTAGCGCAGCGCCTCCAGGGGCTCCAGGGCGATGAGCAGGTCCGCGCAGCCCTCGTCGATGATCGGCGAGCTGAGCGGCGTGTCGGCGTAGCAGACCTGGGCGTGGACGCTGCCGCCCCGCTGGCTCATGCCGTGGATCTCGGACTGGAGGGCGTGGAGTCCGCTGCGGCGCAGGGCCTCCAGCAGGATCTGGGCGAGGGAGAGCACCCCCTGGCCCCCCACGCCGGAAAGGACGATGCCGTGGATTCGGGAAGCGTTCATGAGCAGGCCTCCGTGGTGCAGCGCTCGCGTTCCTGCCGGTCGTGCTCCTTCAGGACGCCCCGG